>NZ_SJOC01000010.1:0-167410 GCF_004331195.1 Acinetobacter sp. ANC 4216
AACTCTTCAGTTTAAAATCATTAGTAGCTTATGGCTACAAATCTTGGCTCATCAATTTTCTGACAAATATTTCTCAAATAAACTTCGAGTAATTTCTACCATCAATCAATGAAAATAATTTCGATCAATCAACCAGTAAAAATCCACACAAGTTGTTCTTCATAATCTCTTAATGATCTTACTTAAAACCTCGTCAGTTTTAAGTTTAACGCTCAACACAACGCTTCGTTTCGTGTGTCTCGTCGGGATGCAGCGTATTCTATAGAGTTTTTAAACCAACGCAACCCCCATTATAGAATTTTCTATAATTTTGCATTCGAGTGTTTGTTTTTTAACCCAAGAAGTTATTTTTAACATGTTTCAAGACTGTTTTGCGTGTTTTTTACACATTGCAACATTCATTTTTTAGATCATTTTTCTCATTTTAATTTTGATTATTTTGCCTTAAGACAATAAAACCAGCTTTATGCTGGTTTTATTTGAATTTATTAATTAGCCTGCTCTGCCAGCCATGACATAAACTTCTGACGTTCTGCCTTATTTGCTTTTTGCCATAATTGAATCAGTTGCTGATCAGCAGTTACTCCTGAAGGTGACTCACTAGAAGGAACTGCCACCACTTTTGATTGCACTGCTGCTGGTGTATATACAGGTGCTGGCTGATTTTGCAAAGCTGTTTTCTTTTGAGTCAAATCGGTAGTTTTTGAGAATATGCCTTGTGCCAACCATGGTTTTGGCTCTGTGTTTGCACCTACCTGCTGTACTAGCATCTGATTATTTTTATCAAACAATGCCACTATAGGTTGTTCAGCATATTTTTTGGCAGCTTCAAAATTTTCCGGTGCATTGACCAGATCCAGTCGATATTCTCCACCATCTTGTAAAATGGGCGTGCGTATAGTTACTACAGATGATTTTACAATATCGTGTTCACCATTCAAATGCTCAAAATACTGAGTGTAACGCACACTAATATTGCTAGTACCTGCATCCACTTTGTATTGATTGTTCTTGGCACGGAATAATCCCGTATTAACTTCCTGATCATTCACCGCTAGAATTTTAATTTCTTCTGGTGCTGAAATCGTGACTGCTGAAAATGCAGCACCATTTACCATCAATGCAGCTGCAGCAAAAGTTAATTTTAGACTCATTCCACCATCTCTTCTTTGAATATTAAAAATAAATTGTACTATGCAATTAACAAATGACAATTTTATGACAAAGCTATTTTTAATACAGCTGTATTTTCAAGACTTTATTGAGATAAGCTTTGCAGCTTAATTGATTTATCTATCATTCGCTTTATCAATAAAAAGAGTGCCGTTTCAGCACTCTCTTAACCTCAATTAAATGAGACATTCATCAGTCAAATCTTTTGAAACGAATACTATCATCAAGAAATGTTTTTTCTCCCGCCGGGGCTTCAATTGAACCAAACACCAGTTCGGCACGTAATTTCCAGTTTTTAGGAATATCGAATGTGGCAGCCACTTCATCATCAATCACAGGATTGTAATGCTGCAATGAGGCACCGATATGCTGCTCTGCCAATGATGACCATACTGCAAATTGTGCAATGCCGGTAGAATGCTCTGACCATGCTGGAAAATGCTCAGCATATAAGGGAAATTGTTCTTGTAGCGATTTTACCACGTCTTGATCTTCATAAAACAATACCGTGCCATAACCTGCTGCAAAACCGTTAATCTTTGCATTGGTATTTTCAAATGCTTCTTCTGGCACAAGTTTACGTAATGTTTCACGTACAATATTCCAGAATTTCGCATGTGAATCACCATATAAAGTCACGACACGTGAAGTTTGTGAATTGAAAGCAGAGGGACTATTTCGCACCGCCTCTTTAATGACCTCTTCTATTTGATCAGCTGTGATTGGAACGTTTTGACCAATTGCATAAATAGTACGGCGCTGTTTCATATGGGCTAAAAATGACATGATTTCACCTTTTTTAAATTTTATTAAGCATGATTGGAATAAATTGATCTTACTTTCATTTTAGGAGCATTACATGATTATAAAAGTGACATTGTGTTTTATTTATAGAACAGTTTGATAGCTGATTTTCAATAGATATAAAATAAAAAAGCACCCCTCAAAGGTGCTTCATTGATACGATGATCTGATTAATTCAAAATTCTAAACCGTTCAGCGGTCTGAGATTCCTGTTTGATGTCTGCTTCTTGTTCAATGGAACCGAATACCAGTTGTGCCCGTAACAACCAGGATTCATCAATATGAAAATGTTCCGAAACTGCCTTATCTATACTCGGATTATAATGCTGCAAACAGGCACCAATACCTGAATCCGCCAAGGCCGTCCACACTGCATATTGCGCCATACCCGACGTCTGTTCTGACCAAACGGGAAAATCGTCCGCATTAAAAGGAATTTTCTTTTGCAATTTTTGAATAATGTTCTGATCTTCATAGAACAGTACCGTTCCATACCCTGCCACGCATTGATCAATTTTCATTGCTGCACCGGCAAATACATGTACAGCAACTAATTTACGTTGCACCTCTTTGACAATTTCCCAAAATTGCTGATGGGAATCCCCAAATAACACCACAATTCTTGAGCTCTGAGAATTTAATGCGGAGGGACAGCTTCGCACAGCTTCTTGAATCAATTCTGCCAAATAGGCTTGACTAAAAGGAACCTTTTTGCCGAGAACATAAATGCTGCGACGTTTTTTCAATTGATCGACAAATGTTAATTCATTTACCTCTTCAGCAGCTCTTTTTTTAAATTTTAGTTCTTTCGTAATATCTGCCGTAAGGACATGACCAATTTTCTCTAATAATGCCACAACAGTACTCCCCAATAAGAATGCTAAAGCTTTTAAGATTTTTTCATATTCTAGCGGTTTTATAAGGAGGTTCTTTAGATACGGGATTCTTGAATGTTGGTTTTTAAATCAAACAATTCTCACTAAAACAACAAACTCCGCATTTAGCGGAGTTTGTGTGAAATATCACGCATTTTACTTTTCAGTTTCAAATAATGCTGCAACAAATGATTTTGCCGAAAATGGACGTAGATCATCAATTTTCTCGCCCACACCAATAAAGCGAATAGGTACATGGGTACGACTGGCGATATTAAATAACACCCCCCCTTTAGCAGTTCCATCCAGCTTGGTAATGGTGAGTCCTGTCAAGCCTACAGCTTCATCAAACATTTCAACCTGATTAATTGCATTTTGACCAGTACCCGCATCTACCACCAGCATAATTTCATGCGGTGCTGTGGCATCAATTTTTTGCATCACGCGTTTTACTTTGGTCAACTCTTGCATTAAGTGACCTTTGTTATGCAAACGACCCGCAGTATCAGCAATCAGCACATCCACGCCTTTGGCACGTGCACTTTCAAAGGCATCAAAAATGACGGATGCACTGTCTGCACCATGACCCTGTGCAACCACTGAAATATTGTTGCGTTCGCCCCAAATTTGTAATTGTTCTGTTGCTGCAGCACGGAAGGTATCGCCCGCAGCCAGCATGACTTTTTTGCCTTCGCCTTGCAAACGTTTTGCCAACTTACCAATCGTAGTGGTTTTACCCACGCCATTAACCCCTACCACCAAAATCACAAATGGTTTTTTATTTGGATCAATATGTAAAGGCTTAACACGCGGAGCCAGCAATGCCACCAATTCTTCTTGCAACGCTTTGTACAGCGAATGTGAATAAATCAGATCACCACGCGCAGTACGCTCTGTTAAGTTAGCAATAATGGTTTTTGTTGCATCGACACCAATATCTGCAACCAGTAATTGCTCTTCCACCTCTTCCAGCAATTCATCATCGATTTCTTTACCACCAATGAGAATGTTGACCATACCGTCGGCAAGGTTTTTACGGGTTTTGGTCAAGCCTTCTTTCATGCGGCTAAAAAAGCCACCTTTAGGCGTATGGTCCTGCTCTATTTCTGTTTGCTCGGTTTCTGTGGCTACAGGCGCAGAAACAGTAGCTTGTTTATTTTGAGTTTCAACAATAGGGATATTTACCGCGGGTAAATTCGGTAAAGTGACATCGTCATCCCCGATATCAGCATCAATCAAAAATTTATTTTGCCCATTAGATTGCTGTTGCATGCCGAATCCTTGAAAAGCATAGCGTTAAAAAACAAGGATTCTAGCATAGTTTTGTCCTGCGTTTTCCAATAGACACTGAACACACCAAAAACCAACAACTTAACCTTTGCTTTCAAGCAGCAGTTTCTGAAAAATGATCATAAATATAATTTATGACTGGGGGTAAATCTTGTGCTCGAAAGCAGCTACCCACTTTTTTTAAAGCCGTCTTTTTTTAAAAATCCAGTTTTAACGCTCACATTGGCTTTATTGATGCTTCAAAGTGGCTGGGTACATGCAGACACTCGCAGCAAATTGGCACGTACGACCTTTGAAACTACGCTCAAAAACGGTCTAAAAGTGATTATTCGGGAAGATCACCGTTCTCCTATGGTCATGACGCAAATCTGGTACCGGGTGGGCAGCAGTGATGAATCGGGGAACTTATTAGGCATTTCGCATGTACTGGAACATATGATGTTTAAAGGTACGCAAAAAGTTCCCGATGATGAATTTACCCGCTTAAGCCGTATGTATGGTGGACGCATCAATGCTTCAACTTTTACCAATTACACCAATTATTATCAGCTCTACCCTAAAACCTATTTGCCCATGGCTTTAGAACTTGAAGCAGACCGGATGAGCAACCTGCTGTTACACCAGCAGGATTTTGATCCTGAAATTAAGGTGGTGATGGAAGAACGGCGCTTACGCACAGATGACAATCCCAGATCCCTGGCTTTCGAACGATTCAAATGGATCACCTATCCAACCAGCCATTATCGCCAACCGGTGATCGGCCACATGAAAAATCTGCAAAACCTTCAGCTTGAAGATGTCAAAAAATGGTATCGCGACTGGTATAGTCCCAATAATGCCCTTCTGGTGATTGTCGGTGATGTCGATGCTGAACAGACCGTATTGCAAGTACAAAAGTATTTTGCCGATATTCCTGCCAGAAAAACCCCGCCACGCAATGACGTATTAGAATTTGACCGTATTGGCTATCGCCATATGGAACTGAATTTTCCTGTGAAAGTACCCAACCTGTTTATGGCATGGAACGTGCGCTCACTGGTCACAGCCAAAAATCCGCAAGATGCTTATGCCTTAACAATTATCAGGAACATACTGGACAGTGGAATTTCTTCACGGCTGCAAGATCGCCTGGTTCGGGACAAGAAAATATTGACCGCAGTGAGTGTATCTTATGATCCTTATAGCCGTGGTGACAGCTTATTGAGCATTTCTGCCCTGCCCGTTGATGGGAAGAGTTTATCGGAAGCTGAACAGGCCATTCAGACCGAAATCGAGCTTCTCAAAACCGAATTGATTCAACCCGAAGAAGTCGAGCGGGTGACGGCTAAATATGTCTCCAATTTAGTCTATAGTCAGGATGACATTGCCGGACAAGCCCAGATGATCGGCAATCTAGAAATTAACAGCTTAAGTTTTCGCTTGATGGACGAACTGCCCAAACATTTTGAAACTGTCACCCCGCAAGATATACAACGCGTGGCGAATGCTTATTTTAGTCGTGACAATCTGAGCACCTTATACCTTTTCCCTGAAAATAAAGCCCCATAGTGGAATTTGTTATGTTCAAGCTGCATTCTTTTTTTATTTTTGGTTCTATGCTCTGGACTCAAGCCGCATTGGCGGACATTGACTTAAATAACCTACATGATGACAACCCGGCACAGCTCAAATCTATCCCCCTGTTACAAAGCTTGCAAATCTCCCATCCACAAAATCAATTCCACGCCCCCTATGTGCATGAGCTAAAAAACAGATATCAAATTCGTACGCTATTTGTCGAATCACAGAATTTACCCATGGTTGATATTCAGCTGACCTTTAATGCAGGCTCGGCCCGGGATGAAGAAATCGCGCCTGGTTTATTTGGTATTGCTAATATGGCAGCAAAATTAATTGATGAAGGAACAGAAAAATATACGGCCAATGAAATTGCCAGTACTTTTGAACGTGTAGGCGCTCAATTTAGTGCCGGTGCTTATCGGGACATGTTTATCGTTAAATTACGGGTATTGTCTGACCCCAATAAACTTGAACCTGCTTTAGGCATGCTGCTAGAAGTGCTAAACCATTCAACCTTTAAAAAATCCAGTATCGATCTGGTATTAAATAATACTCAAGTCGGCCAGAAACAGATCCAGGAAAGTCCTGGCCGCATGATGAATATCCTGTTTTACCGTGCTTTATATGGAAAACATGCCTATGCCGAACCCATTCCCGGGACTCAGCACAGTATTAGCAAAATCACACCGGCACAATTGCAGCAATTTAGTGAACAATTTTTGGTGGCACAGAACCTGAACATTGCCATTACCGGTCAACTCAGTCCCAAACAGGCGCAGCAACTTTCTGAACGTATCGCGGGCAACCTAAAACAGGGAAAAAAAGCCCAACCCTTGGCTCAACCCGTCGATAAATCAGGTTTTGATATTCGCCACATCAAGTTTAACTCCAGTCAGGCGCATGTCATGATGGGACAATTGGGTCCTACACGCTTTGATCCGGATCGACTCGCTTTGGAAGTGGCCAACCAGATGTTTGGGGGAAGTGGTTTTAATTCTATCTTAATGAAAGAACTACGGGTTAAGCGCGGTTTTACCTATGGAGCTTATAGTTCATTTTCATTTAGTCAGGCTCCCGGAACTTTTAGTTTTAGTTATTCCACCCGACAAGACCAGTTGCTCGACAGCATACAGGTTGCTCATCAGGCCTTGGTTAATTTTGTCAGCCAGCCCATTAACCAGAAACAGCTGGAAGAAACCAAGGCCGGTATGTTACGCGCTTTTCCAAACAACTATAGTAGCAATGCCAATATCAATGCACAGTTGGGCTCTATAGGATTTTATAATCAACCTGCTGATTATTTAAGCAGTTATCCAAAATTATTAGAAAAAATTACTGTACAGGATGTTCAGGATGCTCTTCAAAGACATTTGCACCCTGAACGTCTTACGATCATTGTAGTCAATGACAAATTAGACAAACCCGCGTTGGAAGCAGTATTAAAACAAGATTTAAATCCACCCGCTCCCGCAAACACACCTTCGACCAAACCAGCTCCCAAAACAATTATTGCTCCGCTTGTAAAGGAGGCAATTGATAAGCCTGGGTCATCTCCAGATGATGCGCCTGCATCAATTTAAAATATTGGGCATAAGGAATCTGAGGTTGCTGCATCAGCAGCAAAGCCATTTCCTGGGTCGCTGGATAATTGGCTTGAGCTGAAAGCTGTACGACATTTTCAAATTGTTTGACCGTAATGGGTCGGTGCAGCGCAATGAAAGCAAGAATCAAGATAATGGCAATGATGGTAACGACAAATCCGTTATAAATATCTTCCAGCTTTATTTTAGATTTTAAGTGAACAATTTTTTGTAAAGCAATATGCATAACCTACCTCGAATTCAAGGTAGTGTAGGATGCAGCATAAAGAAGCACAAGCAGATTTGCTCAATTTCAATGTATTTGTAACAGAAATTGAGCAAATCAAAATCGGCGATTAGACAATGACATTCCGGATTACTGCAAAGTAAAGCACAAATGCGATAATTCCCAATACCAATAGAATTGCGAAAGCTCCCACTCCTCTTTCAGCATGCACGGGATGCAGCTCATCATCGTCCGCTATGCGCAGTAACTCACCATTATAGACATTATAAAAATCCTCACGTTGCTGTATATCCAGCTGGCGAGTAAAATCATATACTCTCTTACGCTGGGCTAGGCAATAATTACCCAGGTGAATTTCTTGATGAAAAATAGCTTCGTCTAAATTTTTACGGTGCTGATGTGCAAGTTCAATGATTTGGTCTGTAGTGGGAGGCAAATCAAACGTAAAACCATCTAATGTTTTTGTCATGTTATTCTCCTTATATGTCAATTTCCTCTATTAACATACTAAGCAAAAATCATTTTGTACATTGTTTAATCATGTAACCTTGATTTTAACAATACAGCCCATAGATATTGTTTGACAATTTAGGTTCGATGTAATATTACTTTAACAAAGCCTAGTTAAATTAGTATCAAGACAAACTTAATAGTCTATCTAGCAATCATAATTACAATAAGGAGTTTAATATGATTCAACAAATCTCTCATCAAGACCTAGAACATGCATATGCAGATGCAGTGAATACAATTCAGTCCCAAATGAATTTTGCAGATGCGGTTCAAAAACTGGAAGAAGTCGCTCGTGCCGGACATGGTAAAGCAGCCTTGTTTTTAGCAGAACTTTACTATCAAGGTTTCCGCGTAGAACGCGACTCACTCAAAGCCCAATACTGGCAGAAGCTAGCCACCATGCAAGCTTAATCAAACGTCACCAAGGTGGCGTTTTTTAATGCCTGCTCTTTTAAATACATATTCATTTACATTATTTCTCAAAGCTTACACTGAACTTTCATCTTGCATCCTTACAATAACTGCTGAATTCACTACATGTATTCTGGTATGAATCAAATTAATTCATTACAGCCTATTCCTAAAGATTTATTTTTTAAGATCACGATTTTAAAATCTATGATGTACTGTGGTGTACTTTGGGGTTTATATCATCAGCAGGGTTGGGCCATGATGTCCGACCATGAAGATTTTATTTTCCCATTCTGGTTAAACGGTATGCAGGCACAAAAATATGCCGAACGCCATTGGCCAAATTATACGCCGCGTAAAATTACCTCAGCAGATTTTCAGGAATCGTTACTGCCCACATTAACCCGTTTAAGTGTAACCCCCGCACTTTGCAATTCATCTAGTCAAAAATTTAAATTGACCACACAACAGATGCGGCATTTCTTTTTTGCCGAATCTTTACAACCCGCTTAAAGTGGTTGTTCACAGAGTTAAAAATGAAATATTGAAAAATGTAAATTTTTATTAATGACCTGAAAAGTATTTGCATTTTTCTTTTTTCGCGCTAAGTTTAATGTCAAATAAAGAACAAAAAGGATGATAATAAATGACCAACGTTGCACAAGTCATTCACGACAAAATTGAGAAAACGATTTTTACGATTCGTCCAGAATCAACGGTACTTGAAGCAATTACACTTATGGCGGATAAAGGCATTGGTGCGCTCGTGGTCACGCAAGATGAAAAAGTTGTGGGTATATTTTCTGAACGTGATTACACCCGTAAAGTCATGCTGATGGAGCGAACCTCTAAAGAAACCACAGTCAGCGAAATCATGACTGCCAAAGTATTGACCGTGACGAAATCCACCAGTGTTGAAGACTGTTTGGATTTAATGACAGATCGCCATTTACGTCATCTTCCTGTGGTTGAAAATGAAAAACTGGTGGGTTTGATCTCTATTGGTGATTTGGTTAAAGCCGTGATGGATGACCAACGCAAACTCATTGATCAGTTACAACAATATATTGCCAGTTAAGACTGAAAATACATAAAAAAACCTCTCGATATGAGAGGTTTTTTAATTTTTCCAGCCAGTAATTAACCCTTATCTTAAAAAATAGGGACATATCTTTAGTTCAAGCCTAATTTCTCTGCCACATAATCCGAGTCTTTATCGCCACGACCCGAAACGTTCACGACAATTTTCACATCTTTCGCCATTTTGGGTGCTTCACGTAAAGCCCAGGCGACTGCATGTGAACTTTCCAGTGCAGGGACAATCCCCTCTACCCGTGAAAGTGTCATAAAGGCATCCAGACATTCCTGATCCGTTGCGGTGGTATATTCCACACGTCCCAAGTCTTTAAGCAGGCTATGCTGTGGACCTACACCCGGGTAATCCAGACCCGAAGCAATCGAGTGTACCGGTAAAGGCTCGCCTTGCTCATCTTCAAGGACATAACATGCCATCCCGTGAAGCTGGCTTGGTTTACCCAAAGTCAAGGTTGCCGAGTGCATCGTGGTATCTAAACCATGGCCCGCAGGTTCCACACCGACCAGCTTGACATCAGCATCATTCAAGAAGGCTGTGAAAGCGCCCATGGCATTTGAGCCACCACCGACACAAGCTACGATGTAATCCGGATTTGAACCAAAACGGTCATTGGTCTGAACTTTGATTTCATCGCCAATAATCGCCTGAAAGTCACGAACCATTTTCGGGAAAGGATGTGGACCAACCACTGAACCAATGGCATAAATGAAGCTTTTCGGGTCTTTCAAGTATTCTTCAAATGCGCTGTCTACGGCATCTTTTAAAGTGGCTGTGCCGCGTGTGACAGAAATCAGGTTGGCACCCAGAATTTTCATTTTGACCACATTCGGATGTTCTTTTTCAATATCCACTTGACCCATGTGAATTTCACAGGGAATACCCACTAGAGCACATGCAGTTGCCAATGCCACCCCATGCTGCCCTGCGCCTGTTTCCGCGATTACTTTCTTTTTGCCCATATATTTGGCAAGTAAAGCTTCACCAAGACAGTGGTTAATCTTATGTGCACCGGTGTGATTTAAATCCTCTCGTTTCAGGTAAATTTGCGCTCCACCCAATTGGTCAGACAAACGCTTGGCATGAAACAGTGGACTTGGACGCCCCACATAATTGGCAAATAAATCGGCTAGTTCATTCTGGAATTCTGCAGTATGGCGAATTTGCTCATACGCGACATTAATTTCATCCATCGCTTCTTTTAAATGAGGCGGAATAAACTGACCACCATATTGTCCAAAGAAACCTTCTTCATTGGGTAATGGGATGCCATTAATTTGATGATCCATTTTCAATTCCTTCATTTAAAAAGAACGCATTTAATTTCAATGCGTTTAACGAGCCAAATATTTTGTCATGTCTTCCACGCCCTTTAAGGTCATGGGATACATATGATCTTCAAAGATTTGTTTGATCTGACCAATGGTATGGGTGTAATGCCAATAACTGTCTTGTTCTGGATTAAGCCAGGCCGTCTTTTCAAAATGTTGACGTAAACGCTGTAACCAGACATTACCTGCTTCATCATTCATATATTCAACAGAACCACCCACTGAGTTCAGCTCATAAGGTGCCATACTGGCATCCCCTACCACAATTACCCGATAGTCGCGCCCATAAGTATTGAATAAATCCCAGGTATTCATGCGGGTATTAGAACGGCGGATATTGTCTTTCCAGACATAGTCATACAAACAGTTATGAAAATAAAAATATTCTAAAGTTTTAAATTCGGTTTTGGCCGCGCTGAACAGTTTTTCACATTCAGCGATATACGAGTCCATCGACCCACCAACATCGAACAACATCAGCACTTTAATACGGTTGCGACGTTCCGGAACCAGCTGTACATCTAAAATCCCTTGCTTGGCGGTTTCACGAATCGTGCTGTTAATATCAAGCTCTTCAGCTGCGCCTTGACGGGCAAACTTGCGTAAACGGCGGAGTGCCATTTGCATTTGCCGTGTACCTAAAATCTGTTCATCATCCAGGTTTTGGTATTTACGCTGTTCCCAAACCTTAACCGCAGAACGTTTACGTCCCGGCCCACCAATACGCACACCTTCAGGATGATCACCATACGCCCCAAAGGGTGAAGTGCCACCGGTACCAATCATCTTGTTACCGCCTTGATGCTTCTTGTGCTGCTCACGAAGACGCTCTTCCAGCATCTTCATCAGCTCTTCCAGTGAGCCGGCTTTTTTCAGTTCTTCCCGCTGCTCAGGCGTGAGATGCTTTTCCAGAAGTTCCAGGTCAAACCAGTCTTTTGGCAGTTTATGCACCTGATTGAGCAAATCATCCAGATCAAAAGTGGAAATGCCATCAAAGTAATCTTTCATGGCCCGGTCAAACTTGTCAAAGAAACGTTCATCTTTGACCATCACCGTTTTTGCCAGTTGATAGAACTCGTCCTGATTGGCAAACACCAGCCCTGAAGCCACGGCTTCATTCAAATCAATCAGTTCACGCGTGGATACCGGCACACCGTATTTGCGTAAGGTATAAAACAATCGCACAAACATGCGTGTTTCTCCCCTAGCGACGTGACATAAAGGCTAAACGTTCAAGCAGCTGTACATCTTGCTCGTTTTTAATCAGCGCACCGTACAAGGGTGGAATCGCTTTAGATTTATCATGATTGCGCAGAATATCTTCCGGCATGTCATCAGCCATCAGCAAGCTTAACCAGTCAATCAGTTCAGAAGTGGATGGTGGTTTCTTTAAGCCTGGAATCTGGCGAAGCTTGAAGAAGACCTGTAAAGCTTCATTGACCAAAGCTGCAGACACTTGCGGAAAATGCACATCAATGATCTCGCGCATGGTCGCTTCATCAGGGAATTCAATATAATGGAAGAAACAGCGGCGCAAGAATGCATCCGGCAATTCCTTTTCATTATTTGAAGTAATAATCACGATAGGACGTTGTGTCGCCGTGATGGTTTCACCTGTTTCATAAACAAAAAACGACATTTTGTCGAGTTCATGCAACAAGTCATTCGGAAATTCGATGTCTGCCTTGTCAATTTCATCAATCAACAACACACAGCGCTCTTCACTGGTGAAAGCTTCCCACAATTTTCCTGGCTTGATGTAGTTTTTAATGTCATAAACACGATCATCGCCTAACTGGCTATCACGCAAACGCGATACAGCATCGTATTCATACAAGCCTTGCTGTGCTTTCGTAGTTGACTTGATGTGCCAGGTGAGCAGCTTCAGCCCCAGGCTTTCAGCCACCTGTTCGGCAAGTAGCGTTTTACCTGTCCCCGGCTCACCTTTAACCAAAAGCGGTTTTTGCAAACGACGTGCAGCTTTGACAGCAAGTTTTAAACTATCAGTCGCAATGTACTGATCTGTACCGATAAATTGTTGGGTATCAACAGACATGATCTAACCTTATTGTTTTACTTAAAGCGGTGAACTATTTTTGTTTAATTCGAATTTTGCCTTGTTGGCAGTGTATTTTGACCATAAGGCACCAATGACCAAACCTACTCCGAGCACAAACAAGATCAGAGAGGCATTTGACCAAATCAGCGTCTTTTCTTTGGTGAGCACACCGAACAGCAAGCCGAAAATAGCTGGAGCGATAGCAGCATTATTTCCTTCAGAAACTGTGGGTGTCAGTAAAATGGCAAAGCCGATGAGCCAGGTCATGCCACCTAAAGGTTTAGGCAAACGTTTTGCAATCGCATACCAAGCCCATAGAATAATCAGACTGCCTACAAGATAAACCGTGACAGCAATACTATCTTCAGGAATTGAATCTAGTAGTGAAAGAAAACCATTCATCTTACAACTCCTGATTAACCATTAAGCACCACGAAGCCCTTCAGGTGCAACAGCATTTGGATTGATTAACCCTTCTGGAGGTACTTGAATAAAGAAGCCTTTAGTTTCAATAGAGTCGATCACATGCAACACATTTACACGTGCCAATTTACGACCTTCAGATAACTCTAAATCCATAACAAAAGTTGCACGACCAAATGCAACGCGCATCGCTTCCGGTAAAACTTCTAGCGGATTGATTGCCTCAGCTTCATTTTCAGTGGCTTCTGGACGGGCGATGTAAAGATACATTTCATCTTTTTTGCTAGATTTAAAAATTGAACATTGCATAGTTGGAACAGTACTCATAAAACTCAGGACAAAGCATACAGCAAAAAAAAGACTGATACATTAATGATTATTAACGCATCAGTCGTGATTGTATATAAATGTTAATTCTTTAAACAGAATGGCTAAAAATTAATCTATCACTTTCATTTGGGTAGACAGATAATTTTCATCTGCATGCAGAACTTCAATCAATGGCTTGGTCAGTACATCATAACGCCAGCCGAGCAGATAAGCAGGTAAATCCTGCTCATCATTATGAAAGACCACGTGCTGATACAGTGCATTCAGCCATTTTTTACGCATCAATACTTCTTTAGGTACTGTGGTTTCCTGCACCACAGCCTGAATGACATTATCGACTTTTTCACCAATCTCTTTGGATGAGTGACGAATTGGACGTGCCATACGCAGTGGCCATTCTGCCTGTTCAGGCAAGAATTTAAGTAAATCCAGAATGGTTTTACCATATTCACGCACAATATTTTGACGGATATCTTTAATGCTGGACAACTGGAACTGATTACGCGGATTTTTTTCCACCAGATCAATCAGGGTAGAATTTTTCAGGATAAAGCTGCGCGGATAATTCAGGGCTTTGACCATCTGCTCACGCCATACAGCCAGCTGCTGTAACTGCATCAATTGACGACGTGAATGACGATAATTGCCAATATCGTGATAAAGCAACTCTACAGGCGTTTCCTGACCAATTTCATGAGTCAGATGACGACAATCTTCCAGTGCAAAATCCAGTAAATATTTATCGCTTAATTCCTGCTGAATTTTATTGGATAAATTCATCAGGTAGAGTACATCATTCGCCGCATAGGTGAGTTGCTCCGAGCTTAACGGACGCGCCAACCAGTCAGATCGGGTCTGGTCTTTATCAATGTCTACATCCAGCATGTGCTTTAATGCATTTTGATAGCTCACCTGTAGCCCATGCCCTAAAAAAGACATGCCAATTTGGGTATCAAAAACATTGCTTAGGCTTTTTTGCTGTGAGTAATGATAAATTAAATCAATATCTTCACTGCAGGCATGGAAGATATTCTGCTGGGCATGAAACAGTTTATTCCAGAATGCCGACAAATCCAGACTTGTGCCATCGAGTAAAAAAACCTGACCTGCAACATTAATTTGAAACACACCGAGTTTAGGCCAAAAAGTATCGACCTTGATGAATTCGGTATCCAATCCATAAATGGATGTCTGCCCCATCAGGTGCAGAATATTTTCTAAATCTTTTTGTTGCTGAATAAACTGAAACATATTACCGAGTCTAAAAACCAGATTCTCTTAAAGGTATATTAACCGATATATAAAATTTAGATATAACTAAATTTACATTTGGAACGTACATTCAATATTTTTAAGTATTTTTTAAAAAAGGCAATCATTTTTTATATATTTTTTGTATAAGTTCAGGTTTAATTTAAATAAATGTTACTCAAGTCTTATTTTATATCTTAAATCATAAAATAAGCACCTTAGTACTTATTTCATTCGCATACGATTATGTACAGCCTGACTCAAGGTATGACTATCCACATATTCAAGTTCTCCTCCTTGAGGAACACCTTGAGCTATGCGGGTCATCTGAACAGGCAAATGCTTGGTTGCTTCCACCAGATAATGTGCTGTCGCCTGACCTTCTACCGTAGCATTGGTTGCCAATATGACTTCTGAAACCGTGCCCTGACTCAAGCGCTGAATCAGGTAGGGAATGCCAATTTCTTCCGGTCCAATTCCGTCCAGTGGCGATAAATGCCCACCCAGCACATGGTACTTGCCACGAAAGCTGCCGCTTTGTTCAATTGCCATCACATCTGCCGGTGATTCCACTACACAGAGCAGCTGATCATCACGTTCATGCGAAAGGCAGATATCGCAGACTTCATTTTCAGTCAGCGAATGGCAAATGCTGCATTCATGAATATAGGTGGCGGCTTCATTTAAAGCATGAGCCAGACCCACGGCACCTTCCCGGTTTTTCATGATCAGGTGTAATGCCATGCGCTGAGCCGATTTCGGCCCAATACTTGGCAAAATCCGTAAGGCTTGAACCAGTTGATCAAATCGATCACTAAACACTGGATGTATTCCTTAGAATAAACCGGAAAGGCCTGGTGGCAAGCCCATACCAGAATTAGCCGCCTTCATTTTTTCTTCAGAAATGGCTTCGGCCTGACGTGCAGCATCATTCATTGCAGCCGCGATTAGGTCTTCAATCATGTCGGCATCATCTTGCAGCAATTCAGGGCTGATTTCGATACGTTTTACCACGTTACGGCAAGTCATGGTGACTTTTACCAGACCGCCGCCTGCTTCAGCATGAACTTCAGTTTGCGCAAGCTGTTCTTTGGCCTTTTTAACATTGGCTTCCATATCTTTTTGCATGCGCTGTGCTTGCTGCATCAACATGTTAATGTTCATAAAATACTCCGAACACAAAACTTAAAAATGAGATAAAAATTAAATTAAATCTAAACCGCGACTTAAATCACGAATAATATCATCAATATCTTCCAGACCCACAGAAACGCGGATTAATCCTTCACGAATCCCTGCAGCTTGCTTGGCTTCTGGTGAAAGTTTACCGTGAGTCGTGGTTGCCGGATGGGTAATGGTAGATTTTGCATCACCCAGGTTACCGGTAATGGAAATAAACTGGGTATTGTCGATGACTGTCCAGGCCCCTTCACGTCCGCCTTTGACTTCAAACGATACAATACCGCCAAAACCGCTTTGCTGTTTGGCTGCAAGCTCATGGCCGACATGTGAAGGCAAACCAGCGTAATACACTTTTTCAACTTTGTCGTGCTGATTTAAAAATTCAGCCAGTTTTTGTGCACTTGCTGAATGTTCACGCATACGTAAACGCAGTGTTTCCAGGCCTTTCAAGAAAATCCAGGCATTAAATGGGCTCATTGAAGGGCCAGTGGTACGCACATAACCAAACACTTCTTCAAGCAGTGTGTGATTACCCACAACTGCACCCCCCAAGGCACGGCCTTGACCATCCAGGTATTTGGTTGCCGAGTAAATCACCAGGTCAGCACCAAATTTGATTGGCTGTTGTAAAACCGGAGTACAGAAACTGTTATCAATCGCCAGCAATGCACCATTGGCATGGGCAATATCTGCCAGTGCCTGTACATCTGCAACCTCAGCCAGTGGATTGGATGGAGATTCGACAAACAGTAATTTTGTTTCAGGTTTGATGGCATTTTTCCATGCCTGCACATCTGTCAAATCAACAAAATCGACGCTTACACCAAATTTAGCCACATACTTTTCAAATAAAGAAACCGTTGAACCAAACACAGCACGTGAACAGATGACATGATCACCCATTTTCAGATATGACATGGCCACAGCCATAATCGCAGCCATACCAGAGCTGGTTGCCACCGCACGTTCTGCACCTTCCAGGGCAGCCAAACGCTTTTCAAACATCGCCACGGTCGGATTGGTAAAGCGCGAATAAATGTTGCCAGGTTCCTGACCAGAAAACTTTGCTGCTGCTTCTGCTGCATTTTCATAGACAAATGAAGATGTCAGGAAGATTGGCTCGCCATGCTCACCTTCAAAGCTACGTGTATGACCTGTACGAATGGCTAAAGTATCTAATTGGTATTCAAGGTCGTCTTGTTGGCTCATCTTTGCTACCCAGTCCTGGTGCCTTTGCTAATAATTGCCAACATTTTGAGCGCCTATGGCATTTAAGGTCAAGGTATAATGCATAAATATCGCCTACACTTCGATCAATTCACCTAGATATTCGTACTCACAGCAATGATTCAAGTTAAAAATAAAATTGCAAAACACAAAAGCAAACTCAAAAACCTGTCGACGACTTTGTTCAATTCCAAATCACTGATTTTATCACAAACCACACCCTATGAAGTCATTGCAAAGTACAAACAGACCCGGGTGCGCTATTACGCCTCGCCAGATAAGCAATATCAAGAACCCCTAGTTTTTGTTGCTCCTCTTGCAATCAACATGGCCATTTACGATCTGTATCCTTACCGCTCATTGGTCAAACACTTTCAGCACAGTGGCTTTGATGTCTATTTAATGGAATGGGGTCGATATAACTACAAAGATCGCTTTCTCAATTTCATGTCATTTATTGACGATGCCATTCCACATTGTATAGACCAGATCCGGACTCACTCGCATAGTGATCAGATTTCACTGCATGGCTGGAGCATGGCCGGTGTATTTGTCATGCTGTATTGCGCATTGCACAAACCAAACCACGTCAAGAATTTAATGGTATTGGGCAGTCCGGTAGACAGTCATGCCTCGGGTCGTACCGGCAAGCTTTTTCAAAAGGCCAATCAACTGATTGCCAAAAATAAAGCCCTGCAAAACAAGATTTATTCGGGCACCATACCCAAGCATCTGATTCATAGCCCAGGCATACTTAACGCGCTCGGATTTAAAATGATTGATCCTGTGGGATGGATACAAAGCCAGAAACAGCTTCTAGCAAACCTCGATAACCTGCAAGCCTTATATGAACACGCCACCATGGGTAATTTCCTGAACCAGATGATTGATTACCCTGGCGGTATCAATCAGGACATGATTTTTAATGTCTGGCTACAAAATCCGCTCAAAAACGGTGTTATCAGATTACAGGATAAGCATATCGAATTAAAACATATAGCCTGCTCTTTACTGGTAGGCGCGGGTCGTAGCGATCAGATTGTTTCTGAAGATGCTGTTAAGCCTTTAATTGGATTGACAAATAGCAAGGATGTCACGTTTACTCTTATTCCCGGCGGTCATCTGGGACTTATGTCTAGCCAGTCCAGTGCCAACGAGTTCTGGCCTTTCATGACCACCTGGTTAAAACAGAGATCGAGCAAAATATAAAGGAAACATCATGATTCAGTCAGTTGCATTTATCGGCTTGGGCGCAATGGGTTACCGCATGGCAGCACATTTACCTCAACATTTTGATACGGTCTATGTATGGAACCGTAATTTCGAAAAAGCCAAGCAGCATGCAACTGAATATGGCACGCAAGCCGTAGAACTCGAGCAAGCCGTTCAGGCCGATATCATTTTCTCTTGCCTGCCAACCAGCCAGGAAGTCGAAGACCTCATTGCAACGGTTCAGATTAAATCGGGCGCGGTATGGGTCGATTGCACCAGTGGTGTTCCTGAATCTGCGAAAAAGCTGAGCCAGCAGCTAAAAGCCTTAGAGGTTGATTTTCTTGATGCTCCAGTGAGCGGACAAACCATTGGTGCCGAAAATGGCACTTTAACCGTGATGATTGGTGGTGAAGCTGCTGCTTTTGAAAAAGCCCTGCCTGCAATTCAAGCCTTTGGGAAACTGATTAAACATGTTGGCGACTCAGGTGCAGGTTTCGCAGTCAAAGCTGTCAACAATATGCTGCTGGCCGTCAATCTCTGCTCAGTAGCTGAAGGTTTTACCACATTAAAAGCGCATGGCGTAAATCTGCATGAAGCTTTAGACTGCATTAATGCCTCCAGCGGTAAAAGTGGCGTGACTGAAACCGTGTTGCCGCAGCGGGTACTAAACCGCGAATTCCCGCTGACCTTTGCCCTGCCGCTATTAGCCAAAGATACAGGGATTGCATTAGACCTGGTACGTGATGCTAAACTGTCAGCGCCAGTGATTGCCTTAACCCAAAGCCTGATTCAGGCAGCCAGCAATTTAGCAGAAAAAGACAGTGACTTTTCTAGTGCTGTGAAAATGTATGAGTCTTGGAGTAAAATTACACTTGAGTAATTACTCGCCATTGAATAATAATAAATAAACCTAATATTGTGTAGAAACGTTCTACACAATGTTCTCACAGAGGAAACCCTCATGACCAAGCTTAGTGTTGCAGTTTTGGCTAGTTTTATCACTTTCTTTGGGGCGAATGCTTTTGCAGCGACAGCAGAGCAAGAGTGCCAAAAATTAAAAAATGACCACGATGTCATTTATGCCTCTAAAGGTTTTTGCTTTAAAGACCCTGAAGCCAAGGCCAAGTTTGGCAATGACAATTGCTATACAACCAAGCCAAAATTTTCAGAAAAAGAGCAACAACGACTTGACGCCATCAAAGATCGTCAGAAAGAATTGAACTGTAAATAATTACAGTACCCAATCACTTTCAAGGACTAGACATGCTTTACGATGATCAAAATATTTTTGCACGAATTATTCGTAATGAACTTCCTGCAATAAAAGTGTATGAGGACGAACAGGTTCTGGCTTTTATGGACATCATGCCACAGGCAGAGGGTCATACGCTGGTCATCCCAAAAACACCTGCAATTACATTGCTTGATCTACCACCCGATGCTGCTGCTTATACCATTCAAATTGTGCAAAAAATTGCTCAGGCAATGAAAATAGCACTCGATGTTCAAGGTATTGTACTGATGCAACTCTCAGGTGCATCTGCTGGTCAAACGGTTCCACATGTACATTTTCACCTCATTCCAAGTTCAGTTCATGAGCTTGGAAAACACGCATTGTGTATGGGTGACCAGGAAAGAATTAAAGTCCTGGCTGAAAAAATTAAAGCTGAACTTTAAAATTCACTAGAATTTTAACTTGTCAAAAATGGAGCTTTTGCTCCATTTTTTATGTCCGGGAATACATCAATCTATCTTTCAAATTATAAATAAAAATTAAATCTCTGAAAAACAATAAATAATATTTAATTTATCAATACCTATCGTCATCAAACTGTCATATAGCTTTCACTTCTCTGTCACAAAGTTTGCAGATACTGCTTAGCAAGTTGGTGAGCTTTTGTAATTTTTTGTACACAAGCAAACTATAAAAAGAGTCAACAGGGCAACCGCCCCATAAAAGTGTTTTTTGGAGAAACTTCAATGAAAAAATTGCTTCTCGCTGCTACAGTAGCAACCTTAAGCATCAGTGCAGCGCAAGCAGCACCAACTTTGTACGGTAAGCTAAATGTTTCTATAGACCAAGTTGATAACTACGATTTCAAAGGTAACGATGTTTCTGAAGTAAGCTCTCATGCTTCACGTCTTGGTGTTAAAGGCGAAGAAAAATTAACAGACAACCTGTCTGCTGTATATCAAGCAGAATGGGCAGTTTCTACTGATGGTGAAGGTTCAGACACTGACTGGAGCGCGCGTAACCGTTTCCTAGGTTTGAAATGGGCGGGTATCGGTACACTAAAAGCTGGCCAATATGACTCTTACTTCAAAACTTCTGCAGGTAGTGCACAAGACATTTTCAACGACCATACTCGTCTTGATATGACTAAAGTGTTGCATGGTGAAGAGCGTCTTAAAAACGTAATCGGTTTTGAAACAGACAAGAAATTGCTTGGCGGCGTTCAATTCAGCATCATGGCACAACAAGGTGAAAACACGGCTTCTCAATATACAACAGAAAAGCGTGATGGCTTTGGTGATGCAGTTTCAACCTCTTTAAGCTATGACAATAAAGACCTTGGTCTTGCTCTAGCTGTTGCAGCTAACATGGGTGTACAAGGTGACTATAACGCTTATAGTCTAAAAGATGTTGAATCAGATGCGGTACGTGTAACTGGTTCTTATAACTTTAAAGCTGCTGGCCTACCAGGTTTAACTTTGGGTGCTTTATGGCAACAGGCTGAACTTTCTGACTCTCCGTCAGCAGCAGAATTACTAGCAGCTGCACTAAAACCTCAAGCAGCTTCTCTTGAAGAAGAAGCAATGGGTATTACAGCAGCTTATAAGTTTGCTGATACTCCATGGACAGTTAAAGCTGAATACATTACTGCTGAAACAACAGCTACAGGTGAAAAAGACCGTACCATCGACCAGTATGGTCTTGGTGTAGACTACCACTTCAACAAACAAGCACGCATGTATGGCGTAGTAGCATCACAAGAACGTGACTGGGAAACTGGTGCGGGTAAAGATGACACTATGACGGTATTCGGTCTAGGTATGGAATATAATTTCTAATTTAGATGTCCACAAAAAGACCGCTATAAAAGCGGTCTTTTTTATGTTCAGATTGCAAGCATGTTTATCTCAATATCTGGTCACAGCCACTTTATAATCATTCGTTAATGATATTCGACTCGCAAATATAAATAAAAATTAATCTCATTTATTAATTCAAGTGCATTAGATACAAATATAACTTTTTAGGAATTTTAAAATTAAATATAAGTATTTTAGTCAGAATTAACAATTTAAATATAAGCATTTTAGTCAGGATTAAAAATAGAATACAAAGCAATTTACTCAACTTCAAAATCATAAAAATTTAGTTTATTTTTTAACATTTAACCACAATATCTTATTGTTTTTCATCAATTAAATAATATATTTTTATTTTAACTGTTCAATCTATTTATTTTTAGTTATTTTTTGTTTAATAATACATATTAAGTTTAAAAAAATAGGCTTATTTGTATGAGCTTAATACCCAAAGATTTCAACCAGCGATTAGTCCGAGAGATTGCAATCATATTAATAATCAAGATTGTGCTCTTAATGATGATTAAACAAATCTGGTTCGACGCCCCGACTATCCCTCAAAATTTTGACAATCAAGTTGCCGAGCGTATTGCTGGCAGCCCTTCCCCAATCAAGGAGACACGTTGATGATTTCTGAAAGCGTGGTCGATCTTTCGCGGTTCCAATTTGCAATGACCGCGTTGTATCACTTTATATTTGTACCTCTTACTCTTGGTCTGGCTTTTATTCTTGCCATTATGGAAACCACCTATGTGATTTCTGGCAAAGAAATTTATAAGGACATGACCAAATTCTGGGGAAAACTTTTTGGTATTAACTTTGCCTTAGGTGTAACCACAGGCTTAACCATGGAGTTCCAGTTTGGTACAAACTGGGCGTACTATTCGCATTATGTCGGTGACATTTTTGGTGCGCCACTCGCTATTGAAGGATTAATGGCGTTTTTCTTGGAGTCGACTTTTATTGGTCTATTCTTCTTCGGCTGGGACCGGCTTTCTAAAGTTCAGCACTTAGGCGTGACCTGGCTGGTTGCACTTGGCTCCAACATGTCGGCACTCTGGATTTTAGTCGCCAATGGCTGGATGCAAAACCCAGTAGGTGCAGCGTTCAACTTTGAAACCATGCGTATGGAGCTGGTTGACTTTGGTGCACTGATTTTCAACCCGGTGGCTCAGGTTAAATTTGTTCATACCGTATCTTCAGGTTATGTGACTGGCGCAGTGTTCGTTTTGGCCATTTCAAGCTACTACTTGCTCAAAAAACGTGACTTGCCTTTTGCACGCCGTTCTTTTGCAATTGCTGCAATTTTTGGTCTGGCTTCTACACTTTCAGTGATTCTGCTTGGCGATGAGTCAGGTTATGAACTGGGCGATGTACAAAAAACCAAATTGGCTGCAATTGAAGCAGAATGGGAAACTCACCCGGCACCTGCTCCATTTACCTTGTTTGGTATTCCAAATCAAGAAGAACAACGTACTGACTACGCCATCAAAATTCCATATGTGATGGGTATTATTGCAACACGTTCTCTTGATAAAGAAGTAACAGGCCTGAAAGATCTAATGGTTCAACATGAGCTTCGTATCCGTAATGGTATGACTGCATATGCCGAACTTGAAAAACTTCGTGCAGGCGACCGTTCTCCAGAACTTATGGCTTCATTCAAAGAAAACCAGAAAGACCTGGGTTATGGCCTGCTTCTTAAAAAATACACACCAAATGTCGTAGATGCTTCTGAAGAGCACATCAAAGCAGCAACCAAGGATACCATTCCTAACGTGACTGCCCTGTTCTTCTCGTTCCGTGCCATGGTGGCTTCTGGTTTCTTGATGCTGCTTCTGTTTATCTTTGCTACTTATGCAGTGGCTAAACGCAATGCAGAAAACAAGCCTTGGTTGCTTAAGTTTGCACTTTTCGGCCTTCCATTACCGTGGATTGCTACACAAACTGGCTGGTATGTGGCTGAAGGTGGCCGTCAACCGTGGACCATTGGTGAGGTTTTACCTACACACCTCTCTGCTTCAAGCTTGAGCACTGGTGATATTTGGGGTTCAATCCTGGCACTTGCAGCGTTCTATACAGTACTTCTGATTATCGAAATGTACTTGATGATTAAGTTTGCTCGCTTAGGCCCAAGTTCTTTACATACTGGCAAATATCATTTTGAAAAATCAAATGCCGGACAAGACGACATTGTTCTTCCACAACGCGTATCTGGAGAGGCTCAATAATGATTGAATACGAACTCCTCAAAATAATCTGGTGGGTCTTGGTGGGCGTATTGCTCATTGGCTTTGCCCTCACCGATGGCTTCGATATGGGCTCTATGGCAATCATGCCATTTGTGGGCAAGAATGATGAAGAACGTCGTGCGGCAATCAATACCATTGCCCCGCACTGGGACGGCAACCAGGTCTGGTTCATTACGGCTGGTGGCGCACTGTTTGCTGCATGGCCAATGGTATATGCAACCGCATTCTCCGGCATGTACTGGGCACTCTTACTCGTACTGTTCGCCCTGTTCTTAAGACCGGTAGGTTTTGACTATCGCTCTAAACTTGAGAACAAAAAATGGCGTAACTCTTGGGACTGGGGTTTGGCTGTTGGTGGTGCAGTTCCTGCTTTAGTCTTCGGTGTTGCCTTCGGTAATATGTTCCTGGGTGTACCGTTTACTTTAGATGAAACCGTACGTTCAACTTATACGGGTAGCTTCTTTGCCTTACTTAACCCATTTGCCCTGGTTTGCGGTATCGTCAGCTTATCCATGCTGAGTGCGCATGGTGGTGCCTGGTTGATGCTTCGTACCGATGGCGACTTGCATGCACGTTCTGCCAAAGCAACTCAATTGATGGGTGTGGTGTTCCTGGTCTGCTTCCTGGGCGCTGGTGCATGGTTATACTTCGGTAATATTGAAGGCTATACTTTAGCCCAACCATTTGACACTAACGCTGTAGCCAACCCTCTTGCCAAAGAAGTCATTACCAATGGTAACCATGGCTGGATGAATAACTACTCGGCTTATCCAATCACCATGATTGCACCGATCATGGCAATCCTGGGTAGCCTGATTGTGATTGCAGCTGCTGCGAAAGCCAAAGCCGGTTTAAGCTTCCTGGGCACATCGCTCATGGTCATTGGGGCAATTTTAACTGCAGGTTTTGCGTTGTTCCCATTCCTTATGCCTTCAAGCATCAATCCTGTTGCCAGCTTGACCATGTGGGATGCGGTATCAAGTAAAAATACACTGACTGTAATGACTGTTGCGGCCTGTATTTTTGTTCCAATCATTTTGAGCTACACCACTTGGTGTTACTATAAAATGTGGGGCGTGATTACCAAGAAACATATTCAAGAGAATTCACACAGCCTGTACTAAGGCTGTGTTTTAGGAGATAAAATTATGTGGTATTTCGCATGGATTCTCGGGATTTTAATGGCGTGCTTTGCAGGCGTATTAAGTGCCCTCTATATCGAACATCATCAAGATTTGGATGAGGAATAAACAATGACGGAAATCGCAATGACAGCAGAAGAAAGCAAGCCAAATAAATTTGTAATGGCCATTTCATTTTTGATGGCATTGCCACTCGCTACCGTGCTATTAATTCACCCTGCCCTCATGCTGGATGCCAATGGTCACTATAACCACAGTGCATTAATGATGATCATGATTGGCATTTCAGGTGGATTTATTTACGGCGTAGGATTTCTGCCAAAGTTCTGGCTGTGGAAATGGCTATTTAGTCCATATATCGCATGGCCATTGATGATCTGGGGTTATTACACCTGGCTCCTCACCTAATGACCGAGAAGTGATAAAAAACCCGCAATTGCGGGTTTTTTTACGTCTTTTTATAACGCGCTAAAATCTTTTCCTGCTCTTCTTTCGATATGTCTTCAGGTAACATAAAACATTCACGATACTTTTGAATAAAAATCTGAATAAGCTTTTGACGATCAGGCAAAGTATGCTTTAAATAAATCTGTGCAATCATCATTGTTAAATTATTAGATTGCTTAATAATCAATTTTTCGTGTTCATCACCCAATCCAAATGTGTGACGCAAAAATGTTTGCTTCCCACTATGTACAATTGAATTAAGATAATCTAAAGAAAATAGTTTGAAGTCTTCGAGTTGTACAACAATATGATTTATTTCCTGAATTTCCCTCAAAGCCTCTATCATTGACGTTGCAGTAAAACGGCTAATACTTTTATGTTCCTTTAAAGTAAGCTGCTCTATTGAATCCAACACCCCCAACTCACTCACTTGCTCATCCGTTGCTGCAAATAATATCCAATAAGCACGTACCACAGATTCAAATTGCGTACGAAACAGTGCAAGAGCCGATATAAACAGTTCAGCCTCCAACAACGTTTTAACCGCCAATCCATGTTCAATCGATATATCACAACATTGATAGACTAAATCTAAACGTAGCCCACCATCTACAAATTCAGACTGTAATAGTTCTTGATTTAATTCATTAACCATCTTCATTGATTGTTCAAATAAATCCATTTATTTTCCCCAAAAATAAAAAAGCCAGATCACATCTAGCTTTTCAATATCTTCATCAACGATGGGTATGGATCGACATCACAATCCCCATACTCGCCAGTAAGGAAATGACGGCCGACCCCCCATAACTCATCAGTGGCAATGGGTCTCCAGTCACAGGTAAAATTCCGCTGGCCATCCCTGAGTTTAAAAATACAAAGAAGAAGAATGTCAGTCCTATCGCACCCGCATACAATCGTCCAAAATTATGAAAGCTGTTCAAGCCAATCATCAGGCAACGAATAATAATGGCAGCAAACAGGCTAAATAATAAAAACACCCCGATAAAGCCATATTCTTCAGCATAGGCCGACATAATGAAGTCGGTATGGTGTTCGGGTAAGTAGCCTAAATGCGACTGAGTGCCGGTCAAATATCCTTTCCCGGTTAAACCGCCGGAACCAATGGCAATTTTGGACTGGATGATGTTCCAGCCAGCGCCCAAGGCATCGGACTCAGGATCAAACAAGGTCAAAATACGTTTCTTTTGATAGGTTTGCAGTACAAACATCCACAAAACCGGTGCTGCAACCGCCAAAGCCGTGAGTGCACCCAAAATCAAACGCCAGGACATGCCACACAGGAACAAGACAAAAACACCGGGAATAATCAAACCAATATTCAAGTCGGGTTGCAGTGCCACCATTACAAACGGAATCATCATCAAAATGAGTCCAGTCACAATTTGCAGGAATGTAGGTGGAAATGCACGACGCGAGAAATACCATGCCATCATCAGCGGCATGGCAAACTTCATGATTTCACTGGGCTGCATACTGCCAATGCCCGGAACGGTCAGCCAGCGCTTTGCCCCTAAACGCGTATCGCCAATCACCAGAACCAATGCCAAGAGCACCATGCCCAGCACATAGAAATATGGACTCACCGCCTGGTAAACTTTTGGCGGAACCTGGGCGCAAAGAAACATGATGATAAAGCCTACACCAAAACTGGTCGCCTGGCGGATTACCATACTGCTATCCTGCATGGTGGCACTATAAACCACCATCAATCCCAGCATTGAATTCAATAACAGAAATGCAAGCAGCCACGGATCCAGGTGCAGTTTGGCCCATCTGGATGAGTCATGTTTAATGCTTCTACCATCACGTAATGAGTGACGTAAAAAACGATACTGGGGGGATGGTATCATTTGAAATATTTGAACAAGCTAGAGACAGCGCAAATTATAAGTTTAAAGTGTTTAAATAACATCATTAAGTCCCATATTTCTGCATTTTTATCTTGTAGACTTTAAATTGCTTGCTGGGAGATTAAGATTAAACGTGCCAGTTCCAGATCATCGGCATAAGTAATTTTAATATTATCTGATCGGCCCTGTACCACTTTCACCTGTTCCCCCACGTATTCCAAAGCACTGGCTTCATCAGTAATGGTCATACCATCCTGCAAGGCTTTTTCAATCGCATGCTTTAAGATGCCTAATCTTGAAATTTGGGGGGTCTGAGCTTGCCATAAATGGTCGCGGCTGACTGTCTTCACAATCGCATTGTCCTGTGCCACATATTTTAAAGTGTCACGCACGGGAATTGCCAAAATCGCACTGCAATTGTCCTGAATGGCCGTATTCACCAAATGCTGCAAGCAGTCTTGGGTCACACAAGGACGTGCGGCATCATGGACAAACACCCAATCCCCTTCAGCTGCAAATGCTTCAAGATAGCTTAGGGCATTGAGAACCGAATTCACCCGCTCTGCGCCGCCCAAACAAAAATGGGCCTTTTCAGGATGGGAGAATGTTAAGGTTTTTGCCACATCGTCCTGTGCCCCAATAGCAAGAACATAACCTGCCAGCGGCAACTGGTTCAGACGTGCAACGGTATGTTCAAGTACGGTTCGACCTTGAATCTGCTGATATTGTTTAAGTTCTGTTTTAGAAAAACGGCTTCCGGAACCAGCGGCAGGAATCACTGCCCAAATTTTATGGTGCACTTTCTACGGGTGCTCCAGTGTCATTTTCATTGGTTCTTAAATCAACTTTGGCATTGGGGTCAATATAAATCGGTTTATAGTGAGTGCCAATGGTGCTCATTTGCACAAAAGTTTCATGTGGCTTGATTAAGCCCAAGTCTAAACGCGCATGCTCTTCAATGGCTTCAATACCATTTTTCAAGTCATAGACTTCAGCAGCCAGAACCCGGTTACGTTCTTTGAGTTCCGTATTTAATTCTGTTTGTTGTTGAATTTTTTGGGCCAGTTTTTGATGGTCATGGTAACCACCTTCACCAAACCAGAATAAGTACTGAAACCCTGCGATCAAAATGATCGCAAGGCCCAATAATGCTTTACTCACTTTGGAGTCAAATACATTGAATAGAGATAGCATGATATGTGCTTAGTTCAAACCTTTGAACTCAGCTTTACCGCGATATGCAGCATTCGTCAATTCTTCGATACGAAGTAATTGGTTATATTTTGCTACACGGTCAGAACGGCAAAGTGAACCTGTCTTGATTTGACCCGCTGCTGTACCTACTGCAAGATCCGCAATAGTCGAATCTTCAGTTTCGCCTGAACGGTGAGAAATTACTGTAGAGTAACCATTTGCCTTAGCAAGGTAGATTGCGTCTAAAGTTTCAGTCAAAGTACCGATCTGGTTGTATTTAATCAGAATCGAGTTAGCAACTTTTTCGTTGATACCACGTTGAAGAATCTTAGGATTGGTTACGAACAGGTCATCACCCACCAACTGGATTTTGTCGCCAAGGATAGAAGTCAGGTAAGACCAGCCTTCCCAGTCAGATTCGTCCAGACCATCTTCAATTGAGATGATTGGGTATTGGTTTACAAGACCCGCAAGGTAGTCAGAGAACTGGTTGCTTGTGAATGCTTTGTTACCTTCGCCAGCAAGAATGTACTGGCCATTTTTGTAAAATTCTGAAGATGCGCAGTCAAGTGCAAGCATGATGTCAGAACCCGCTTTATAACCCGTTTGCTCAATTGCAGAAAGGATTACAGTAATCGCTTCTTCATTTGAACGTAAGTTTGGTGCAAAACCACCTTCATCACCCACTGCTGTATTTAAACCTTGTTTCTTTAAAACTGATTTTAAAGAATGGAAGATTTCAGCACCCGCACGTAACGCTTCAGAGAATGAAGTAAAGCCCACTGGCTCAATCATAAACTCTTGAATGTCGACGTTGTTATCCGCGTGTGAACCACCGTTCAGGATGTTCATCATTGGAACAGGCATGGTTAAAATGCTGTTGTTACGAAGGTCTGCGATATATTGGAAAAGAGGAATTTTCTTTTCGTCAGCAGCAGCACGTGCAGCAGCCAAAGATACAGCTAGAGTTGCGTTAGCACCTAGCTTTTCTTTGTTTTCCGTACCGTCAAGCGCGATCATGGTGTTATCAATATCTTTTTGTTCAAAGACTGATTTACCCAATAATGCATCACGAATTACTGTGTTAACGTTATTAACAGCAGTTTTAACGCCTTTACCTAAGTAACGTGATTTATCACCGTCACGAAGTTCTAAAGCTTCACGAGAACCAGTTGAAGCACCCGATGGTGCACATGCACGGCCAACTACGCCAGATGCCAAGATTACGTCTGCTTCGATGGTTGGGTTACCACGAGAGTCCAAAATTTCACGTGCACGAATGTCAACGATTTGACTCATGAACAATTCCTCAGTTGATGAATAACGCGATGCTTTAGAAGGCATCAAGGTGTATATAATTTAGTGTGTATCCAGCTTTTTGAAACCTTTGACCAAGGTATCCAATTCTTTCAGCTGCGCCAGGAATGGCTCAAGTTGCGACATACGAAGTGCGCAAGGGCCATCACATTTGGCATGTTCAGGATCTGGATGAGCTTCCAGGAATAAACCGGCAAGACCAGTAGCCATACCCGCACGAGCCAGAGTGGTAATTTGCGCACGGCGACCGCCCGCAGAATCCGCACGACCGCCCGGCGTTTGCAACGCATGGGTCACATCGAAGAATACCGGCACATTCATTTCTTTCATGATGTCGAAGCCCAGCATGTCTACAACCAGGTTGTTATAGCCAAATGCCGAACCGCGTTCACAAAGAATCAGCTTGTCATTTCCGGCTTCCAGACACTTATGCAGAATATGACGCATTTCGTGTGGCGCCAGGAACTGGGCTTTTTTAATGTTGATAATGGCTTGAGTTTTTGCCATGGCTTCAACCAGGTCAGTCTGACGGCTCAAGAATGCCGGAAGCTGGATAATGTCCGCCACTTCAGCAACAGGCGCAGCCTGGTAAGGTTCATGTACATCGGTAATGATGGGTACATTGAAGTGTTTTTTAATGTCCGCTAACCACTCGATCCCTTTTTCCAAGCCTGGGCCGCGGAAAGAGTTCAAGCTTGAACGGTTGGCTTTATCAAAACTTGCCTTAAACACGTAAGGAATTTCCAGACGCTTGCAGATATCCACATAAGTTTCTGCAATTTCAAAAGCAAGGTCTTTTGACTCAAGTACATTCATTCCGCCGAATAATACAAATGGCAAGTGATTTGCCATTTGTATATCGCCTAAACGTACAATTTCTTGTGGTTTTAATTGCGACATTTAAACTTTCCTAGTTTAGTCTTGCCCAGCCATTATTTGGTTTTTTGGTACTGTTTTTTCGCAGCATCAATAAAGCTGGCAAATAACGGATGCCCATCACGTGGTGAACTTGTAAATTCCGGGTGGAATTGTACAGCAATAAACCAAGGATGTTGAGGAATTTCAACTGTTTCTACCAAATGTTGTACTGGTGAATAACCTGAAATCTTCATGCCTTTCTCTTCTAGAGCAGGAATGAAACGGTTGTTCATTTCGTAACGGTGACGGTGACGTTCGATAATTTCATTCGAACCATACACTTCTGCAGTTTTTGTACCTGCAACCAGTTCAGATTTTTGTGCACCTAGACGCATGGTTCCGCCAAGATCAGAATCGACAGAACGCTGTTGAACTTCACCACGCTCATCCAGCCATTCAGTGATCAGACCAATCAACGGTGATTTGGTTGAACGGTTGAATTCTGTTGAAGATGCATCAGTGATACCCGCTACGTTACGCGCATATTCGATTACTGCCAACTGCATACCTAAACAGATACCCAGGAATGGTACACCGTTTTCACGTGCATATTTGATTGCCCGCATTTTGCCTTCAGTGCCACGCTCACCAAAACCGCCTGGAACCAGAATGGCATCTGCTTCTTTAAGCGCTTCATTTACATCTTGGCTTTCAAGATCTTCAGCATTGACATAGTCAATTTGGACTTTGACACGGTTTTTAATGCCCGCATGAAGCAGCGCTTCGTTCACAGATTTATATGCATCTGGAAGCTCAACATATTTACCAACCATTGCAACACGTACTGTGTATTCAGGGTTTAATAAAGCTTCTACGACATTGTCCCAGTCAGAAAGATCCGCTTCAGGCAGGTCGTTATAACCAAAACGTTCACAAATTAAATCGTCAACATCCTGTTCATAGAAAGTGCGCGGAATTTGATAAATAGTACGTGCATCTTTACAGACCACAACCGCACGTGCTTCCACGTTAGTGAATAAGGCAATTTTACGGGTTGTATCTGCATCTACATCATGCTCGGTACGGCAAATCAAGATGTCAGGTTGAATACCAATAGACAACAACTCTTTCACAGAGTGCTGGGTCGGTTTGGTTTTGAGTTCTGCTGCTGACTTGATGTATGGAAGCAAAGTCAAGTGCATCAGCATGGTGCGTTTATGACCAAGTTCTACCATTAACTGACGTACAGATTCCATGAATGGGAGAGATTCGATGTCACCTACTGTTCCGCCAATTTCCACAATTGCAACGTCATAGCCTTCACCAGCGCGAAGAACACGTTCTTTAATATTATCGGTAATATGTGGAATAACCTGAACTGTACCACCCAGATAGTCACCACGACGTTCTTTATTTAAAACGTCCTGATAAACACGACCTGATGTGAAGTTGTTCAGTTTGGTCATTTTCGCACGACGTAAGAAACGTTCGTAATAACCCAAGTCTAAGTCAGTTTCAGCACCATCCTCTGTGACAAAAACTTCACCATGTTGGAACGGACTCATCGTCCCTGGATCGACATTAATGTATGGATCCATTTTGACCATGGTCACTTTTAAACCACGGGCTTCTAAAAGCGCAGCCACAGATGCAGCTGAAATACCTTTACCTAGTGATGATACAACACCACCAGTAACGAAAATAAAATGGGTCATTAAGTTTCTCGTACAATGGAGCCTAAATTGGCCTACAATGTTGTGCGATTTTACTTTACTCTGTACCAATAAAGCAAAGTCATTCCGCATCAATTCATAGAACAATAAACAATTGGTTATTCTATCAGCATTTCCGATAAAAAATTAGGGTAAGCTGATAGGATTTTTAAATTCGTATTTGCTGTTATAATGGCGACATCCAATTAATGCTTTATTTTGTGCGATTATGAATAACAAACTTTTACTTTGTGGTGCTATTGCAGCAAGTTTACTTTTAACAGCCTGTGTAAAAAAAGAAAGCCCTGAAGATGAGCAAGAGCAGGTTGAAACAACCGAGCAAACCGAGCAAGTGAATCAGCCTGCACAAGCTGTACCTTTGGAAGCTGTTGAAGATAATGAAACCCAGGTTCCAGCACAAGTAGAAGTTGAACGTGAAGAAACGCCAAATACGACGACAACCATTCGTCGTGAAGTGCGTGAAGCCCCTCAACCAACTGCGGCTGAAACGGCTAAACCTGAAGCACCAAAAGCTGAACCAAAACCTGCTTCAGAAGCCCCGGCCAAATCAAATAATGAAGCTCAGACTGAGGATGATGCTGTTGCTGCTGCAATTGCTGCTGCAACACCTGCGTTGGATCAATAAATTCAGTCAGTTTCAAAGACCCGTCTTTATGACGGGTTTTTTATTGTGGTTTGTTTACCAGAGATCGAAAATAATTTATAGATTCTAAATAAACTTTTTATTTAAAAACAATCGAGATAAAGTAAACTTCTTTCATAAATCATTTTAGAAACTAAAAATTGTTGGTAAAGCTGAAATTAAATTAGATTTTAGTCGATATCAGCTTCATGAGTGTGGCATGGATGCCACACGTTTCCCATCACGACAAGGAAGTCGTGTATGGGAAACAAAAGGTTTTTGTCTACTTTTGACCTTTCAAAAGTAGAGAGATTGCCTACGAGAAGGTAAAAGAATTAAATCAGTTAAATGAGGCCGTGCTGATTTAAAATATCTTATATTGAACATTTTTTGATTTATGAAAAACATCTAGTGAAGCACAAAGAATACTGATTTAAAAACAAACCCAAAAATGAAAAATTGGTTTCTGTCTTTAATCCTATGTAAGTGAAGTAACCCAAAGATAAAAAAGCAGAACAAATAGCATTTATGTTGAGAGATAAACCCATGCTAAAACAATGTTGTGATTTGCTCGAAACACATCAGTTAAAAATTGCTTTTATCGAAAGTGCCAGCTCGGGCTATCTTTCCAGTCAGTTTTCTATTTGCAAAAACAGTGGCGCCGAGATTTTACTGGGTGGACTGGTCAGTTATGACCCCTCAATCAAGATTGATATCCTGCATATTGATGCTGAACTGATAGAAAAATATACCGCGGAATCTGCTGAAGTCACAGAAGCAATGGCAAGGCAAGGAAAAAATCTGTTTACTCAAGCCGATATTATTGTGGCTTGCACGGGTTTACTCAAACCTGGCGGTAGCGCAACACAAAGTAAACCGGAAGGCACATTTTTCACCTCAATTTTATATTTAAATAAAATCCACAATTTTCAATATTTTATTGAGGGTACACCATTAAAACGCCTTGAGGTTTTAACTCAATATATTGCAGATGAAGTCACCCAACTCATTCAGGGAATTTAAGCATGTTTAACAATAAAACTTTCGCATTGAGTCTGATACTGCTGCCCTGCACCTGTTTTGCAACCGTAGGCGGACCTCAAAATATTCAAGTGTTGGGCTATGAAAGCAAAGAGCAAAAAGTCTATCTACTTAAACATTATCTGGATGGTCGTGGTCGCCTGCCGCAGCTTTATTATTATCAGTTTAAAAACACCAAATACCCGGAAAAGCTAATTCAGGTAAATTCGCTGTATATCAATCCTAAAACCAGGAAAATTGATTATGACCAAGACAGTCGGCAGTTCGATAAGGAAATAGCAAAAATCAAAAAACGGCTTAACCCTCTTGCACCACTTCCTCAATCGGGCATCAAAATTCAGGTGTTAAAGAAAATCACCTCTAAAGAGAAATCCTGGTATGACCCGAAACAATATATTCCGAAATATACTTATACATACCAACTCAGCAGTCAAAACCTGAAAAGCCAGATCCATCAGGCAATCATTTATCGCTACGGATTAAGTATATCCCAAGCCTACAAGATTCCCCAACAACAGAAGATTCTAGCGGTGGTTAAATACCTGGGCATTCCTTTTGAAACAGGTTACACCATTGAAGATCCGGTTTTACTGACTGCAAAAAAATAAAGCCTCCGAAGAGGCTTTATTCATGCTTTTATCTTAAGCTGCGGTACGCTCTGCAATTGGAACCACTTTACGCAGTTCAGGACCAGTGTAATCCGCGCTTGGACGGATAATACGGTTGTCTGCACGCTGTTCCATCACATGTGCTGCCCAGCCTGTTACGCGGCTCATCACAAAGATTGGCGTGAACAGTTTGGTTGCAATCCCCATGAAGTGGTAAGCAGAGGCATGGAAGAAGTCTGCATTACAGAACAGTTTCTTCTCGCGCCACATCACCTCTTCACAGCGTACTGATACTGGATAAAGTACGGTATCACCGACATCTTTAGCCAGACGCTCAGACCAGATTTTGATGATGCCATTACGCGGGTCATTATCTTTATAGATTGCATGACCAAAGCCCATGATCTTTTCTTTACGCTCCAGCTTGCCCAGCATTTCGCGTTCGGCTTCTTCTGGAGAGGTCCAGTTTTCAATCATTTCCATCGCTGCTTCATTGGCACCGCCATGTAATGGGCCACGAAGTGAACCAATAGCACCAGTAATACATGAGTGCATATCAGATAAAGTAGATGCACACACGCGCGCAGTAAATGTAGACGCGTTGAATTCATGCTCTGCATAAAGAATAAGCGACACATTCATTACCTGTTCATGCAACTCATTCGGTTTTTCACCACGAAGTAAATGCAGGAATTGTGCACCAATTGAATCATCATCAGTATTTTCTTCAATGCGCACGCCATCATGGCTATAACGATACCAATAGCAGATGATTGCAGGTAAAGTCGCCAAAATACGGTCGGCAACATCTTGCTGCTCATCAAAAGATTTTTCAGTTTCCAAGTTGCCTAGCATGGACACACCGGTACGCATCACATCCATCGGATGCGAATCTGCCGGAATGCGTTCCAACACTTCTTTCAACGCTTGTGGAAGCTGACGTAAAGATTTCAATTTGGCCTTATAAGCCGCAAGTTGTTCAGTCGTTGGCAATTCACCAAAGAAGATAAGATAAGCCACTTCTTCAAATTGGCAATTTTCCGCCAGATCCTGCACATCATAACCACGATAGGTTAAGCCTGCGCCACTCTTACCAACAGTAGAAAGTGCGGTTTTACCTGCAACCTGTCCACGTAATCCTGCACCTGTCAGTACTTTTCCTTCAGCCATTTTTAATTCTCCATTTTGAATTATTTATTTAAAAAACTTATTTAAACAGTTTATCTAAAGTGTTCTCAAACGTATGATAATCAAGAAACTCGTAAAGCTCTTTACGCTGTTGCATCTTGTCCAGTACATTCACTTGCGTACCGTTTTCACGGATAGAACGCATCACTTCCAGTGCCGCTTTCTGCATTGCACGTGTCGCAGACAGTGGATACAGCACCATACGAATGCCTTGCTCACCCAATTCGTCTACAGTGTAATAAGGCGTATCACCAAATTCGGTAATATTTGCCAATACCGGCACGCCTACTGCATCGCAGACAGTTTTATACATGGTAATGTCAGTCATCGCTTCAGCAAAGATTGCATCCGCACCCGCTTCAACACATGCACATGCACGGTCAATCACCGCTTGTAAACCTTCTTTTTGCAAGGCATCGGTACGCGCCATCACCACAAAGTTCGAATCGGTTTTGGCATCAACTGCCGCCTTAATACGGTCGACCATTTCCTGCTGTGACACGATTTCCTTGTTTGGACGGTGACCACAACGCTTTTGTGCAACCTGATCTTCAATGTGAACTGCTGCTGCACCAGCCGCAATCATCTGTTTAATGGTACGGGCAATGTTAAATGCACCACCCCATCCTGTATCAATATCTACAAGTAGAGGCGTGTCGACACGTTCAGTAATACGACGCACATCTTCCAGAACATTGTCCAAACTGGTCATACCCAGGTCAGGCAGGCCATAAGAATAGTTGGCAACTCCTGCGCCCGATACATAAATGGCTTTATAACCTACTTCTTTCGCCATCATGGCTGCATAGGCATTCACTGTGCCGATAATTTGTAATGGCTTTTCAACTTCCAGTGCTTGTCTAAATCTTAAGCCTGCAGACATTTGTTGTGTCATCTTCCTTTCCACAGTTTCACTTTATTTATCGAAGTTTGAGTATATCCATAAACCCCTGTTTGGCCATGACTCTTTAGAATTTTTACTCTATAACTTTAGTCAAATATTCAGCAAAACTATAGTAATATTTCGTTTCTTCATAATTGTTTCAAAATAAGACAACGCCTTTATTTCAAGAAATGTGTGCATATTTTTGCTATGATTGCAATTGATTTCATTTTTTAATTATTGAAGCCAATACGCCCTATGCAAGAACTCGCTCAATTAGAACCACTCGCTCGTGATACACCGCAAACAAAACGTGGTCATGAACGATGTCTGGCGCTTTTACTCAGTGCCAATGAGCTATTTTTGAAACATGGTTATGATGCTGTGTCTCTGGATGATATTGTCAATCATGCAGGCGGTTCCAAAGCGTCAATCTACAAATTTTTCGGCAATAAAGAAGGCCTATTCACCGCGATTTGCGATTATCGTCGGGAACAGTTTTTTAAAGACATTTGCATCCCGTTTGAACACGGCAAAGATGATCTTCGTGCCTATTTAATTCAAACCCTGATGAATGTTAAACAGCACTTGATGCTTCCAGAGAATGCTGCCTTCCTTCGCTTAATCATTGAACAGACACAGCGCAGCCCACAACTCGCCCTCTACATTCACGAACAGGGTCCAAAGCATATTCAAATTGCTATAGCCAATGCGCTATCCAAAGCGGATGAAATCGGGATGATTCAATGTAAACAACCGATTTATTCTGCTCAACTGTATTTTGGCATTATCCGTAATATTGAATGGTGCGTGCTCATGGGTGTTCCAATCGGTGAAAATGATCAAGAAACCATCAATTACATCACTTATTGTGTAGATCGCTTCCTGGAAGGTCATCAACCTCATTAGATTTTTTGCAATTTGTCTCGCATATAGTATATTAGCCGATTCCGTATTTTTTCTTAACCAACCAGCAACTAATTGCTGATGATTTTTTCAGCGGTTATTGTGGAGTAAATGATGGCTCTCCGTCACTTTCTGACTTTACGTGATTTATCGACTTTAGAACTTAACCAGATTTTGCAACGCGGGATTGAACTCAAGCGTAAGCAGCATAACAATGAAGTTTTCCAACCTTTCGTTGGTAAAGTCATGGGTATGATTTTTGAAAAATCCAGTACTCGTACACGTGTTTCGTTTGAAGCTGGCATGAGTCAATTCGGTGGTAGCGCAATTTTCCTTTCTTCACGCGACTCCCAACTTGGTCGCGGTGAGCCAGTTGAAGATTCGGCACGCGTGATATCGAGCATGCTGGATATCGTGATGATCCGTACTTTTGGCCATGACATCGTTGAGCGTTTTGCTTCTTATTCAAAAGTACCTGTAATCAATGCATTAACAGATGATCACCATCCTTGCCAATTACTGGCTGACATGCAAACTTACCTCGAACACCGTGGTTCAATTGAAGGTAAAACCGTTGCCTGGATTGGTGATGGCAATAACATGTGTAATTCTTATATTGAAGCAGCGCACATGTGGGGCTTTAAACTCAAAATTGCAGCGCCTAAAGGCTATGAGCCGCAAGAAAAATTCCTGACTGAATTTGCGCATTGTGTCGAACTTGTCGATTCGGCTGAAGATGCAGCGGTAAATGCCGACCTGATCGTGACCGATGTCTGGGCGAGCATGGGCCAGGAAGAAGAGCAAAAAATCCGTGAAAAAGCCTTTGCTGATTATCAGGTCAATGAGCGTTTAATGGATCTTGCACACCCGGATTGCCTGTTCATGCACTGCTTACCCGCTCACCGCGGCGAAGAAATTTCAGAAAACATGCTCGACCACAAAAATGCCGTGGTTTGGGATGAAGCTGAAAACCGCCTGCATGCACAAAAAGCGCTGGTTGAATTCTTGTTAAACGAGAATTTAAAACAAGATTAAATTTTCGACCTAAAGTTTTCTAAAAAAGTACCTTCGGGTGCTTTTTTTATGCCTATAAATTGTTTAATTTAGACCATAAACATTTTAAGTGATGATGATCATGCCATTTAAAACAATATTTTTTTGTTTCAGCACTTTTCTCATATTCAATACCGCACATGCACAAGCCACCGAACTTGATCAATATTTTGTTAAAAAGCAGATTCTGGATTCATCTTATAAAATTAAAGACCGCAAAGCCCTAAATGAAATTTTAGATGTGATCAGCGATGAAGATTCGCGCACCCTGCCTTTCCAGATCGATCAGAATATGCTGATGGAAAAGTACCAAATGAGCGCGAATGAAGTAAAGATTGAAGGCATTATCACCACGCCTGATTTTGCCCAGTTTGCTCAGGATGTGGGCGATAAGGAAGTCAAAAAACTACTGAGAAAAAATATCCTGCAAAACTGCAGCCTGTTGTTTGAAAATGAATTTCAGCGTGTCAATCCCTATCATGTTGAATTAAAGCTGTCATCTGAAAGCAAGAACTATGACTTTAAAATTAAAAATAGTGAATGTTCTTTTTAAGAGAGTATCTTGATACGTTAGTTGACTAACGTATCAAACCTTGCGGCTGTAAAATAATAAGCATTGCACCCAGTATGACCACCAATCCTCCTAGCATATCCCAACGTGTCAGAGTGACATGATCAACAAAACGTAGCCACATTAAAGCGGTAAAAATATAAATGCCGCCATAGGCTGCATAAATTCGCCCCGAGGCAGCAGGATGCAAGGTCAGCAACCAGACGAATACCGCCAAGGCCAAAGCGGTAGGCAACCATAACCACTGGGATTTTGCTTGATTCAGAATCAGATAAGGGAAGTAACAGCCTAAAATCTCCATCACAGCAGTGACTAAAAATAATAGACATGTAGTAATAACCTTATTCAGTTGAATATCCATAATTTTAAATTTTCAGTTTTTCTATTTTCAGGAAAGGATCAGAATGCGAGCAAGTAAAATAAAATAACCCGTGCGAACACGGGTTATTTTATTCATTGGCTTGATTAAGCAGGTTCCGCGGTTTGATCTTCAAACACTTCCAGTTTAAGACCGACCGCTTTACCATTTTCTTTCTTCACAGAAACCGCAACATTACCGCCATGTTCTGCTAATTCACCAAAGAGAATCATTTCAGCAAGCGGTTTTTTCAGATGTTCCTGAATCAGGCGCTGCATTGGACGAGCACCCATCAAACGATCATAGCCATTTTCAGCCATCCATTCACGTGCACTCTTATCCACTTCAAGAATGACTTTTTTATCATCCAGCTGTGCCTGAAGTTCAGTCAGGAATTTATCCACGACATTTTCAATAATTGTGGTTGGCAATGCCTTGAATTGGATCACCCCATCCAGACGGTTACGGAATTCTGGAGAGAATGCGCGTTTCATCGCTTCCTGATTGTCATTGCTGTTGTCTTGCTCTCTAAAACCGATGCTGACACGTGAAATGCTCTCCGCACCGATATTAGTGGTGAGTACCAGAATCACATTACGGAAATCTGACTTGCGACCATTATTATCTGTTAACGAGCCATGATCCATAATTTGCAACAATAAGTTAAATACATCCGGATGAGCTTTTTCAATTTCATCCAGCAGCAATACACAATGTGGACTCTTATGAATCGCATCGGTCAGCAAACCACCCTGATCGAAACCCACATATCCCGGAGGCGCACCAATTAAACGTGAAACTGCATGACGCTCCATATATTCCGACATATCGAAACGGACCAGCTCTACGCCCAACAATTTTGCCAATTGCTTGGTTACTTCAGTTTTACCTACCCCGGTTGGACCTGCAAAAACAAAGCTACCGACAGGTTTATCCGGTGATTTCAGGCCGGCACGTGATAATTTAATCGCTGAGGACAATGCCTCAATCGCTTCATCCTGACCAAACACCACACGTTTAAGATCACGCTCAAGGTTGGAAAGCACCGTTTTATCATCTTTGGATACGGTTTTCGGTGGAATACGCGCAATCTTGGAGATGATATCTTCAATGTTTTCAACCGTAATCAACGTATCATCTTGCTCAGCTTTCAAACGGCGTTGAGCCCCTGCCTCGTCAATCACATCAATTGCTTTGTCTGGCAAGAAACGGTCATTAATAAACTTGGCTGATAACTCCACTGCAGAAACCAAAGCTTTATCTTCATACTGCACGTGATGAAAATCTTCAAACTTGGATTTTAAGCCTCGCAAGATATCAATGGTTTCTGGAATAGAAGGTTCATTGACATCAATTTTCTGGAAACGGCGAGACAGTGCATGATCTTTTTCAAACACCTGACGGTATTCCTGAAAAGTGGTTGAACCGATGCAACGCAAAGTTCCATTCGATAATGCCGGTTTAATTAAATTTGATGCATCCATGGTGCTGCCCATACTTGAGCCAGCGCCAATAATCATGTGAATTTCATCAATAAAGAGCACGGCTTCCGGTTTCTTTTTCAACGCATTCAGCAGTTGTTTCAGGCGCTTCTCAAAGTCACCGCGATATTTGGTTCCTGCAACCAGTGCACCAATGTCCAGACTATATACTTCTGCATTGGCCAGTGGCTTAGGTGCTTTACCGTTAACGATCAGCCAAGCCAGGCCCTCTGCAATCGAAGTTTTACCTACACCCGGATCACCGACCAGCAAGGGATTATTTTTACGGCGACGGCATAAAATTTGTGCCGTACGTTCGATTTCTTTTTCGCGCCCGATCAAAGGATCGGTTTTGCCTTTTTGCGCTTCCACATTCAAATTGGTGGTATACAAATCGAGTGGACCGGCATTGGAAGAGTTTGAGGTTTCCCCATCCAGCTCTTCCACTTCCTCTTCAGCCTGTACGTCTTCTTTACGTGTACCATGCGATAAATATTGAGTTAATGTTAAACGGTTAATTTGATGACGTTTAAGCAAGTAAACCGCAAAAGAATCACGTTCAGAATACATCGCAACAAGAATGTCTGCACCTTCAACCGTACGATCACCACCACTGGATTGCACATGGAAAATTGCACGTTGCAGAATACGGTCAAAACTTTCCGTCGGATGTGGCGCCTGATCGCTATGTTCGCCTAATTTAGGGGTGTGTTGCTCAACATATTCTTCCAGTTCTTTACGAAGAACGATAATGTCCGCTCCACATGCTTTCAGCGCATTTACCGCAGAGTCATTATCCAGTAAAGCCAACAATAAATGTTCAACCGTGAGAAACTCATGTCTCTTTTGACGAGCCATGCTGACAGCCAAACGTAAGGATACTTCTAATTGACGACTGAGCATGTAATCCCCTTAATCTTTTGGCTCAATCTGGCAAAGTAATGGATGACCTTGAGACCGAGCATAATTATTGACTTGGTTCGCTTTCGTTTCCGCAATGTCTCGTGGATAAACGCCTGCAACACCTTTCCCTTCATAATGTACAGTTAGCATTACTTGGGTCGCTTGGTCAAGATTCAAAGCAAAGTATTGTTGTAAAATTTCAATTACAAAGTCCATAGGGGTGTAATCGTCATTCATTAAGACGACAGCATACAAGGGTGGAAGTTTTAATTCAGGGGGAGCGGTTTGTACCGCAATATCCCCGTCAGTCCCTTCTGAATCATCCTGCGAGTCATTACTTAAGCGTGGACTAATATGCCAGTCGACATATCCTGATTGATGAAAAGAATTCTTGATGGTGTTTAAACAATGATGACGCTTATTCATTCGCATAGGATTTTTAATTCACATTTATTGTGCATTTGCTTCTGCTTGAGGAATTTCAGAAATAAATGCAGATTGACTCTCTATCGGTTTGCCACGACCCCAACTAAAACGTTTAATCACTGGTGTACTTGTTGCACCGCTTAAACGCACTTCAATGAATTGTGGCGCAAAGCCTTTAGGCATGGTCCAGCGTCCGGTTAAGCGTTCATAATCTTCAAAGTTAAAGTTTTTGTCTTCCATAGGAACCACTAAAACTTCAGTGCCTTGAATCAAGCGTAACTCTACAGTTCCGGAAATCCCCCGTCGATTCGGACTGACTTGAACCAGATCCAGCTCGTATTCATAAGCATTTTCCGGTAAGGGCTTAATGCCGATATTTTGTATGGTCAGGCTTAAACCGCCACGCTGGCGTAACACTTCCCGGTAGATTGCAGCCAAACCTTCAGACTGGGCCTTGTCTTCACGAGCCTGATTCAAAGCAACAAACAAATCATTTGAATTGCTGACTGCAACATCACGTTCCTGTACAGCCAGATTCAAATTCTTGTTCAGTGTTTGCAAACTGCTCTTTTGCTTTTGTACCACTTCGACCAGCTGTTCTGCATCTGCTTCATAGCCCACTGCAGTCAAACCTTGCCGATGCCCAACCGAATAACCCAGTAAACCACTGCCTGCCACCAGAATGGCAGCACCAATTGCCAACGGCAAATTCCCTTTTAAAAAAGGTTTTTTACTCAGGAAAGACAGCTGTGACGGAGTATTTGATTCAGTATTCGGCATCGTCATCTCTAATTTTGATTCATTCAAAGCACACATTTAAATCCAAATCCAAATGTGTGTGAAGTCGAAAAACGTTTTTTATGGTAATAAACCAATTCCAGCAAGACCTGCATTTTCCGCAAAGCCAAACATCAGGTTCATATTTTGTACCGCCTGTCCTGCCGCACCTTTCACCAGATTGTCCTGTACAGATAGCACAATCAGTTTTTTCGGTTGCGGTTTATACAAGGCAATTCGGAGCTGGTTCGCACCACGCACCGAACGTGTTTCTGGCGAGCTGTTGGCAGGCATTACATCTACAAACTGTTCATTGGCATAAAACTGTTCATACAGGCTTTGCAAGTCCGCAGCATCCCCTGCATCTGTCAAATCAACATAGATCGTGCTGAGCATGCCACGGATCATCGGCACCAAATGCGGTACAAAAACGATGTGATCGAACACGCCCTTTTGACCGGAAATATTTTCCAGTGCTTCTACAATTTCAGGATGATGACGGTGACCTGCAACGCCATAGGCCTTAAAGTTATCGGCATTTTCAGAATAAATCATGCCCAGGCTGGCTTTACGACCTGCACCCGACACCCCGGATTTCGCATCAATAATAATGCTTTCCGGTTTCACCAATGCTTCAGTTTGTTTAAATAATGGTGCAAGACCCAGTTGCACAGTGGTTGGATAGCAACCCGGATTACCAATCACCTTGGCATTTTTAATTTTGTCACGGTTCAGTTCTGACAGACCGTAAACGGAATCTTTTAAAATATCTGGGCAGGCATGCTCAAGACCATACCATTTTTCAAATTGTGCCAAGTCCTGTAAGCGGAAATCTGCCGCCAAGTCGATGACTTTAGTATTGGCTGCCACCAATTCTGCCGCATGTTTCATGGCTACACCATGTGGTGTTGCAAAGAAAACCACATCGCATTTTTTTAGCTCATCAATGTTCAAATCTGAATATTGAAGGTCGGTATGACCACGCAAACTTGGGAACATGTCATCTACACGGCGACCATTTTCGGTACGTGATGTCAGTACATTTACCTGTACATTTGGGTGTCGTAGTAAAAGACGCAACAATTCAACGCCTGTATAACCTGTACCACCGACAATACCAACAGTAATCACGATCACTACCTCAAATCAAAAGTTTCCATTTCGTAACTGCGTAGTATGACAGGAAGTTCACGTTTTCTAAACCATTTCTCAAAGGATTGATGTTTTTTTATAAGTTTTAAACCTGTTTCTCAGCCCTATTTTCAGTTTATGAATTAGCTGTTTCCAGCTTCGGCAACCCAGATAGACAGCAGAAAAAATCCCGCTAAAGCCAAGAATATAATCGCATCACTACTAGTCGATAACCCTATTACAGCAAGTACTATTCCCTTGAGCGCTAGAATTTAGGAACAGGTTTTTTTCCATACTCTAAAACAGTGTAATAACAAATAGAATGCTCCAATAAAGTGGGATAGAGAATGCTCAGTATAAAAAATCAACTAGAAGAATAATGCTGGAATACACATCAAAAAACCAGCTGACTTAACGCCACTCTATTCCACTTTATTTTAAGCAAAATTCTAATTTTTATGGTTTATTTTAACTGAAACTACAGTTATGGAATATTTGATATACTTAGGCTATTTACTGCGTAAAATAATAAAAAATACTCAACTGCAGTTTTTATCCAAACGTTGATAAATTCTTAAAGACTCTATATTCGCCATTCAGAACAGTTTAGGAATGCAAAATCATCTATTTATATCAGTCTGACAAATATGACCCGAGTAATTTTTAAGTGATGCTGGATATCCGCCGAATTCTTTTAAGTGCACCACCAATACGGCATTGGTGTCGTTTTTAAAATTTTGCGATGTTGCTGATAATTGGCATCATGTTTTCCCACCTCTGCCCAAAACCTTGGACTATGGTCAAAATACCGGGTATGCGCCAGCTCATGCACACAGACATAACGGATCACCTTTTCAGGAAACAACACCAACCCACTATTCAACATAATGTCATGTTTGGCCGAGCAACTCCCCCAGCGCGTTTTTGGTTGGAGGATCGAACATTTTCCAAAATTCAGCTGACATTCCTGGCTGGTTTGCTCTAAGTAAATGGGTAAATGCTGCTTGGCATAAGCAATCACGAAAGCTTTTAAATATTGTTCAGGCTGACGGTCACTAATGAATAGCTGTAAATTCTGAGCATCGAAAATAAATGACTGTTTTTGAACTTGATAAACAAGCTGTAAAGGCTGATCTAAATTAAAAAGCTTTAGTTCATTCGGCAATATCTGTTGCTGTATATGCTGTGCTTGCTGTTGCCAGGTTTTCAGCAACCATTCTTCAGCCTGATCCAGAAAGTTTTGAATTTTTCGCTGGCTGCACAGTAACGGTACAGTTAAACGAATTTGGGCCGAGTCGACACGCAAGCGCAAACGTTTCGCTCGCGCATGACGGACAACCTGGATTTCAGGTAGATCGCTTAGGGTCATTTGTTTTTTTAATCTCCCCCAACCCCTCTTTTTCAAAGAGGGGCTTTTAAAAGTCCCCCTTTAGCAAAGGGGGATTTAGGGGGATTCTATCTATTGAATTAATGGATTAAACCGCAGTACGCTCTTCAATGCCGTTGTCTGTGGCAACTACAGCAATATCGGCTTTATTCAACGCAAAAATACCGTTACACACCACACCTGGAATGTTGTTAATGGTTTTTTCAAGTTCAAGTGCATTCAAGATATTCAGGTTATGTACATCTAAAATCACGTTACCGTTATCTGTCACTACACCTTCACGGTAAACCGGGTCACCACCGAGTGAAACAATTTTACGGGCTACCGCAGAACGCGCCATTGGAATGACTTCTACAGGAAGCGGGAAATCACGGCCCAATTGCTCAACCCATTTTGAATCATCCACGATACAGACAAATTTCTTTGCAATCGATGCCACGATTTTTTCACGGGTCAGTGCAGCGCCGCCGCCTTTAATCATATGCATGTGACGGTCAATTTCGTCAGCGCCATCTACATAGGCATCCAGACCACCTACAGAGTTCATGTCGACCACTTCAATGCCCAATTTTTTCAGACGCTCGGCAGTCGCTTCAGAACTTGCAACCGCAGCTTCCAGTTGCAATTCTGGCAATAATTCAATGAGGAAGTTCACTGTACTTCCTGTACCTACCCCCAAAATCCCGCCTTTAGGCAAGTGTTTTAAAGCGGCTTTTGCAGCAGCTTGTTTCTTTTCATCTTGGGTAGCATACAGACTCATAACTTGGCTCAACTATTTTTTGACATTTGTTGCTGATTTAACAGCCCAAATGTACAGGGGTTTGTTACAATAAAGGCCTATTTTAAACTGTTAGATGGAAAATTAACATGCTGTCTCGTTTGGTTCGACAAATATTACAAGCAACGGTGTATGACGTTGCAATCGAAACTCCACTCGAAGCAGCGCCACGAATTAGTGAAAAGCTAAACAACAACATTCGCTTTAAACGCGAAGATTTGCAACCTGTCTTTTCCTTTAAACTACGCGGTGCCTACAACCGTATTAGTCAATTACCGAAATCTCAGTTGGAACGTGGCGTTATTACGGCTTCAGCAGGTAACCATGCACAAGGTGTGGCCCTATCTGGTAAAAAACTGGGAATTCGCGCCATTATTGTCATGCCAAAAACCACGCCTGACATTAAAGTTCAGGCAGTAAAACGTTTGGGTGGTGAAGTGGTCTTGCACGGCGATTCTTTCGATGTTGCCAACAGATATGCGATTCAACGCGCTACCGAAGATGGCATGACCTTTATTCCCCCTTATGACGATGAACTGGTGATGGCCGGTCAAGGCACCATTGCCAATGAAATTTTGCGTCAATGGCGTGATGTGGAATATGTATTTGTTGCCGTTGGCGGTGGCGGTTTGATTGCCGGTGTTGCAGCTTACCTGGGCGATGTTGCTCCACACGTGAAAGTCATTCCGGTGGAATATGATGAATCGGCATGTTTAAAAGCCGCTTTTGAAGCCAATGAACGTGTGATTTTACCTTCGGTAGGTTTATTTGCTGATGGTACTGCGGTCGCTCAAATTGGTGAAAAACCGTTTGATGTGATTCGCATGCAAAAATCAGACAATTCTGGTCCAATTGTTGAGCCGGATGTGGTACTGGTGAACACAGACGAGATCTGTGCTGCAATTAAAGATACCTATGACGAATGCCGCAGCATTGTAGAACCTTCAGGTGCCATGGCACTGGCGGGAATCAAGAAATATGTAGCTGAACATGGCTTGGAAGGTAAAAACATGGTGTCGATCGTTTGCGGTGCCAACATGAACTTTGACCGCTTGCGTTATATTGCCGAACGTACAGAGCTCGGTGAACGCAAAGAAGCCATTTTTGCCGTGACCATTCCAGAAGAAAAAGGTTCATTCCTGAATTTCTGCCGTGCCCTGCAAGGCCGTAATATCACGGAATTCAACTATCGCGCCAGTGATGCCAGTGCTGCACAAGTTTTTGTCGGCATCAGCCTGAAAGGTGGCGAAAAAGAACGTCACGACATTTATGAAACCTTGAAAGTTCAATACGATGTTGATGATTTGTCTGATGATGAAGTGGCAAAACTGCATATCCGCTATCTGGTCGGTGGTCATGCAGACATTGAAAATGAACGTCTGTTCCGTGTGGAATTTCCAGAACGCCCAGGTGCCTTACTCACCTTCCTGGAACGTTTAGGACCTACCCACAACATTACCCTGTTCCACTACCGTAACCACGGTGCAGCCGAAGGTCGTGTACTTGTAGGACTTGAAGCAGAAGATGCTCAACAAAATCCAGATGGTTTAATCGAAACCTTGGAAAGTATCACCTATCCATATGCAGAAATTACCAACAACCTGGGTTATCAGCGTTTCTTGAAATAAGCCCACTCATTAAAAAAGAGCCATTCATTGGCTCTTTTTTTAGAATTCAAATGGGTTTTCAAGTCGATCTTAAGCAGTCCAGTTTTATATAGTGTTCTATACAAATCCCTTCTTGCTTAAATTGTTTTGAAAAGAACTTACAGAATTTATGGATTCTGACATCTTCATCGGGCACGGCCATCCAATAGGCCGTTTCGGCATAAATAATCAGCAATTCAAAATTTTGCAACTTTAAAAAAGTATAAATTTCCTCAAAAACAATATCAAAAACATGGGCATTTACATTGTAGTATTTTCCAATGACCTCTTTATGCTTCTGATAATGTTGATATAAAGGCGTGGCCCTGTTACGAATGCTTTGCTGGATTAACCCCATATCAATATTTTTATGCTGCAACATTGCGCATCGTTCCAATCCATTTTCATAAGGATTTTCAACGTCTATGGACATTAAATAGGCATGTTCATGCTGGCCTGCCTGTTCAGCGGCAAGCCATGCCCGAAATTGCTGAAAATCACCTCTATATTTTTTCTTTGGAATTTCCTGATGTTTCAGCAGCGGAAACCATCCCTGTAATATCTTAAAAATCTTTTTATCATCCATTTTCATTCCCTATAAAAATAGAATTATGCCTACAAAGATATAGCAGGTTTTTGACCATCTCATGACATGCTGCAATTCACACTCTTCACAATTAACCTCAATTCACCAATTTATAGATTCCTGCCTAAAAACATTCGGGTAATACAGGTCAATGCTTTTCAAAATAAGCCTTTGTTATTAATAATTTTGTAAGCTGGATAGCTGAACGAACCATAAAATTATAAAATTAGTGTATAGATCCATAACACCTCATGAATCAAAACCATATAAAAATGGATAAGGAATACGTTGCATGGCATTATTTGCAGTCATTGGTTTAGGTAGCTTTGGTTCCACCATTGCAACCCAGCTGGTCAGCTTAAATCACGATGTGATTGGTATCGATAACAACAAAAGAAATGTTGAGAGCATTTCAGATCAAATCACCCATGCTGTCATTGCAGATGCCACTGATGAACATGTACTCAGAGAACTGAATATTCAAAACTGCGAAGCCGTGGTGGTGGCGATTGGCGAAGACATTGAAGCCAGTATTCTTTGTGTGCTGCATCTGAAAAATCTGGGCATGAACAAGATTTGGGCCAAGGCGAAATCCAAGGCGCATCACATGATTTTGACCCATCTGGGCGTCAGTAAAATTATTCACCCGGAAGAAGATATGGGTACCCGCGTAGCCCAGTCTTTAAGCTACCCGATGGTCAGCCGTTATATGGGACTGGAAGACAATCACTTCATTGTCAAAATCGAGATTAAAGCCAGTTTGAAGGGTGAGCGCTTCAATCACCTGATGGGCAATATTCCGGCAATTAAAACCATTCTGCACAAACGCGGCAAGGAAATTTTATATAACATTGATCCTAATTTAATCCTGCAAGAAGGTGATATTTTAGTCGTGGAGGGTGAACTTGAACCCTTAAGAAAACTGTCTGCCCGGTTTAAATAGAATATGAATCAAGCACAAAACAACAAGCATAATACGATTAACCTGAGTCCTCCAAGCTTACTGGCGCTGGGTTTCTTGAGCTTTATTATAGTCGGAACCTTATTGCTCAAACTTCCCATTTCGCATCATGGTGAATTAAGCTGGCTCAATGCCCTGTTCACTTCAACCTCTGCCGTGACCATTACCGGGCTGTCTGTGGTCAATGTTGGAGAAGCCTATACTACCTTTGGCAAGATCGTCATTATGCTGTTACTGCAAAGTGGCGGCTTGGGTTTTATGACCTTTGCCATACTGGCTGCGCTGAGTCTTTCCTCTAATATCAGGCTCAAACAGCAAATGATGGCACAGGAAACCATCGGCCAGACCAGCCTGGCCAAAGTGTCATTTACCATTAAAGGCGTGCTGTTATATTCCCTGTTTTTTGAGGCGATTGGCACATTTATTTTAACCATTGCCTGGATGCAGGAATACGATTTTTCCCGTGCCTTTTTTTATGCGGCTTTTTATAGTGTTTCCGCGTTTAATAACGGCGGGTTTTCCCTGTTTCCCAACAGTTTGATGAGTTTTGCGGATCATTACCTGATTACCTTTACCATCAGTATGCTTTACATTATTGGCGGTATTGGCTTTGTGGTGCTGATGGATATCAAGCGTGCCCGACGCTGGAAAACATTAAGCCCCAATAGCAAACTGATGCTCTCCACCATTGCAGGCTTGAACCTGTTTGCCTTTATTGTGATTTGGGCTTTGGAAGCCAGTAATCCGCTAACCCTATCCAGCATGAGCCTGGGGGATCAAGCCTTGAATGCATGGTTCCATGCCACCGTACCACGCTCATCCGGGTTTAACAGTTTAGATGTCGCCAGCATGACAGATGCCTCTACACTGGTGACCATGATTTTGATGTTTATCGGCGGTGGTTCTTTAAGTACCGCAGGGGGTATTAAAGTCGGGACTTTCATTATTGTGATTTTAAGCGTGATTACCTTCTTACGCCGTTCTGAAGAATTACGGGTATTTAATCATTCTGTTTCAAAAGCGACTTCATTTAAGGCGTTTGCCGTCCTGTCCATTACGGCGATCTTGATATTTTTAGGATCGTTTACGCTTCTTATTCTAGAGCCGAACAAGGACTTTCTGGATTTACTCTTTGAAGCGGTTTCAGCCGCCTGTACAGTCGGACTATCACGGGGCATCACCAGTGAATTACAGCCTGCCAGTCTGTTTGCTTTAATTTTGCTGATGTTCGCGGGTCGTTTGGGACCTCTGACGCTGGCCTACCTGATTGCCACCCCGAAAAAGAGCCGTTTAAAACATCCACCAGCAGATATTCAAATCGGTTAAACCCGATTCAATAAAAAACCACTCCTAAAGAGTGGTTTTTTAAGCATCAGTGATTTAGTACCAATTCATCAAGGACACACCTAAACCGACATACGTCGCACGATGGTTATAATCAATCAAGCTTTCACCGTAGCCATCAAACAACTGGAAATGACCACGCAATTTACCGCTAATCGGGAATGCCCAATCAAACTGCGCTGCCCCATGTGCATCATTACCGCCTTTCAGCGAGTGACGCAGCATCAGCGAAAACTCATGATCATTCTTGCGGTAGAATGCAGTTAAATCACCACGACCCATATAGTTTTTAATATCCGGGTTGTTATCATCTTTTGCATTTTCTTCAATGCGATACCAGGGACGTAACATCAATGCAAAGTTGTCCCGTTCTAAACCGATATTAAAGATCATGCGGTTCCAGCTACGCGATAAAGGATCGGCACGACCATTGGACTGATGGTTAAAGGTCACACCCAACAAACGTGCATTTAAGCCCAAAATTTCATAATTGGTACGAAAAACCAGACTGGCTTCAGGTTCATAGTTGGTTTCACGGAAAGGACGCGAAGCATCTGCATTATAGACCTGCCAGCGTGATGACTGGGTATAACCTAGCCAGACATCACCATTATCCCCAAACAGGTTTTCCACTGCTTTGGTTTTTAAAGACAGCTGGAACTTGGCTTCCATTGATTTCAGGTTTTGCTCATCACCTAGCTGAACCGTGTTGTTTTCATTCGGGCTGGAAGGACGTTTATTTTTGTCCGAAGTCCAGAATCCCGGCAGCAAATAAACCGGCTGGTGCGCACGAATATTCCAGGTTCCAAGCTTGCTTTCAGGTGACAGCTCCCAGCGCTTGTCCAGCAAGGACGTATTGGGATCAATTTTTGCCCCCTCGACCGCAAATATGTTACTTACACCATGACTGATTTTATCTTTTATCGTTTCCGGTTCAGTCGGTGCAGGTGCAATTTGATTGGCTGCCTGACGTTCAGACACCAGTGCCATTTTTTCTGTCTCCGGCACTTTGAACAAGGTGTCATAACAGGCCAGACGATCCGCATTGGATTCTAAGGCGACACATGCTTCCGGACTTGCGGGAGTAATCAATGATTGTGGGGTTTGTGCATGAATATTCGTCACATACAAAGAACTGAGCATGATCATGCTCAGTTGCAGCGTAGTGCGTTCAAACATTTTGAACGCCATAGGGTCTTACCTCAAATGATGTTTTTTTATTAGTTCACTTGTTTAATATCAAAACCAAGTTCAAGCAGCGCTTCACGTTTAGCCACAGGTGCAACCACCGCTTTCACCGGTTTTTGCTGAACCAGATATTGTTCTGCAACCCGTTTCAGATCATCCAGAGTTACAGCAAGTAAACGTGCACGTAATTGCTTGCGCACCGCAGGTGTACGTGCATGCAATAATGCATAGCAGGCAGTAATCGCCTCACCGGCAGGAGAACCCGGTTTATCCATGCTCGCAATTAAACCCAAAATTGCTTCTTCAAGTTGATGCGGTTTGTGTTCGCTATTCAACAACCACTGGATACTGGCATCAAAGTCCTTAAAAGTCTCTGCCAGGCGCGGATCACGATAGCTATAGAAACGGAACGAACAAGCATTGCCATCGTAGCTTGCACCACCGCCGTAAGCCCCACCTTTTTCACGAATTGCACTGTGCAAAAAGCCATTGCGTAAATAAGCTGCCAACACCATAAGAGGTGCAGCATCGGGATGAGACATTTCTACCGCAGGATAAGCCGCCGCACAGAATTGGACATTGGCCTGAATCAGCCATGCTTCGTCAAGATTGCTATTTTCTGTGATGATTTGCGTTAATTCTACTGGAGTTTGATCTACACTCAATTTATCCCAAACCGCCTGGACTTCTTCAATCAGACGATCGGACTGCTGTTCTTCACACACCAGCAGGAATTGTTTGGGTGCCTGTAACAGCAGACGATGAATGGCTTTTAATTCCGCGATTAACGCCTCATAAGCAGCTTCATCAGTTTCAATTTTATTCACCAGATTACCTAACCAGTTCAGCGCTCCCAAACCGGTATTCTGATAGTCACGTTGTGCCAAGGCACTGTGGTTACGTCCTGCAATTTGCATGGCATAACTATGCCCCGAACCAGAAATACGTGAAGTCCAGCGTGTTTTACGTTGCTGCAATAATTCAATAATGCGATCTTTCTCATCAAAACGTAGCTGTTCAAATGCCAGTTTCAACAGGCGGATGGCTTCAAAATTATTCACCAGCGATTTGGTGGTCAAGGTGAGCCAAGCGCTAATCTTGTTTTTGTCATCAATTTTTGAACGTAAAGATGCACCCATCCCCACGCCACCACTCACTGCAGTTTGCAGTTGTTGCAGTTCCAGATAGTCGTACTCGCCCGCACCGACCTCACCCAGCAAAATTGACAGTAAATTGAAATATGGCGACTGAACCACCTGATCCGGAATTTTGACCAGCACCTGCTGATAGTAAATGCCATTGGTCCCGGCATGATACAAATTCAAAGGTGTATCCAGGTTATTGCTGATAATTTCACGCAATTGACCTTGTACGATGTGCAAATCTGCAGGAACATCTTCCAGACCGACTTTCGGCAACAGGTTCAAATCATCCGGCGAATCTTGACGTTCTTTTAAGGCTTCGGTTTGCTTGATGATTTCTGCTTTTTGCTCATCCGTCAGTTTGGCACCAATGGCAGCCAGACGCGCTTTTTCTGCTTCAGCTTCTCTTGCCGACTTGGTTGCATCAGGCACCAAAGTCATCTGTACACGATGCGGATTATCCAGCAGATATTCTTGAATCAGGTTCGACAACCACATTGGGTCTTTGAGTTCTTCTTTCACCTGTTCAATGGCTGTATCGACATCCCAGACCTGAATCGGATCGCTGTGATGAATCACGCTGCTTAATCCATTTAAAATCAGGCTTAAACCGTACGGCATGCCATCGCCATTGATTTCACGCTGATGCAATTCAATCTGATGCAAAATGGCATCGACCATTTCAGTATCGACCGGTTTGGAAGCAACTTCTTGAAGCACCTTAAACACACCGTCTTTAAATTCCTGGGCATGTTCAGGATTTGAACCTTGTACACCACAGAAGAAAGTCATTTCAAAGTTGGAATCATCCACGCCCATAATTGGACCAGTCGACTGGGCATAACCACAGGTTTCCAGATAATGACGCAAAGGCGAAGCTGAATCTTCCAGCAAAATTCCTTCAACCAGGCGCATCCCCAAGCGCAATTTAATATCGCTGGCTTGCGGCAACAGCCATGCAATCACGTGATAGGTTTTATCTTTTAGGTCTTCCGCATCTACCGCATAAGTTTCTGTGACTTCAAGCGGTGCAGTTAAACGGGTTTCGGGCGTTGAATGCAGGGTTTGACCTTTTTCAAATTTAGACAAGGCTAAAGTTTCAAATTGTTCCTGCAAGTAATAAGCCGACTCATTGCCAAAAGTCATAAATACCGCATTACTTGGATGGTAATGTGACTTATAGAAATTAACTAACTCTGGGTAAGTTAAGTCCGGAATATCCTTGGGATCACCACCGGAATTGTAATGATAGGTGGTATGCGGGAATAAATGATGCGCCAGTTGATGATAGAGCTGATCTGAAGGAGAACTCATGGCCCCTTTCATCTCATTAAACACCACGCCTTTATAGACCGGTTCGCCATTTTCCAGCTCAATGCGAATCCCTTCCTGGGCAAAATCCAGTTCATTCAAGTTCGCAGCAAAAGCAGCATCCAGATACACTTCCAGCAGGTTCTGAAAGTCTTTTTTGTTTTGCGTCGCGAAAGGATAAGCGGTCCAGTCCGCTGAAGTGAACGCGTTCATAAAGGTATTGAGTGAACGGCGAATCATCAGGAAGAATGGGTCACGAACCGGAAATTTTTCCGAACCGCAGAGTGCGGTATGTTCTAAAATATGCGCCTCACCTTTTGAATCCATCGGCTGGGTACGAAAGGCCACTAGAAAGACATTTTCATCCAGATCGCTGGCCAGATGATAATGTATGGCCCCCGTGACTTTATGCTGATATTCTGACACCCGAATATCTAGGGCTTCAACATGGTGTTGACGTATCAACTGAAACGCAGGATGAACAGTTTGAGAAATGGTTTCAGTGACATCTACAGTCATGTGATCTCCAACATTTACATATTTATAAGATGGTTTTGATTATACCTGAATATTGCACTATTTGAATTTGTACTGTTACGAAATTCCAAGCATTTTAGTCCAGTTTTAAGAGCGTCATAGGTTAAGTAAAGAGGCGCAATTTTTAATGTAACTTTATTAAAAATGAATTTTAGCCGGGAATCATTCCGTATTTAAAATCAGTGCAAAATAAAGCTATCCACACAATAAACAAGAGATTGAATTAAAATAATTTTTAATTATTTTTTTAGACTGGTATCAGCAGAATAAAAAGCATTTAAATTAATCAATTGCTTTAGCATGACACCATCAAGCCCACCTGGACTGAACAGTGTCATAGTCAAAGATCAAAACTAGATCAGATATTTGAAATAACTATAGTTAGGATGATTCTCTACAAACACATAGTTTTGTTTTTGATAGAAATGTGCTGCATTTTTGGTGTCGGTATTCAGGCACAGGGCTGAAAAGTTGGCACGTGCCTCTTTTTCCAGCTGTTGTAACAGTTGTTTGCCTACACCATGCTTGCGATATTCAGGCAAGACATAAAAACGACGTACCCGGCCAATCCGGCTATCAATTTCATTTTCATTCCATTGCTGGTTTAAACCGCCACAAGCCACAAGCTTGTCATCATGATAGCCCAACAGCAGGAATTCGCCCGGTTGATCAAACCTGTTCTTGCCACTTTCAAACTCTTCAATCAATCGATCAACAAACTGAAATCCTTCTTGCTGTGCCTGCTTGGCTAATTCCTTGATTTGTTCAGGTAATTGTTCAGCTTTATCAATCGTGATATTCATCTAACCTTCCTTATTCTGTCCTATAGGGTATTTTGAACGAATAAATTGACTATATATTGAATTTTATTCATCAATCTACAGCAATCATGAGCATTGGTGTAAACTTAGCGTTTTAATTTAAATGTGAATGAAAGACATGACAACTGTTGATCTTTTTGCAATTGGTAATGCATTAATCGACCAAGAATTTAAAGTCTCTGACGATTTCCTGATTCAACAAAATTTGCAAAAAGGCACTATGCAGTTGACTGATGGTGAAACGCAAGCAAATTTATATAATAATTTAAAAGAAACACAACTATACAAAGGTCAAGCCTCGGGTGGGTCTGCCGCAAATACCACCGTTGCGTTTAGTGCCTTGGGCAGCACCGCATTTTATGCTTGCCGCGTAGGCAACGACGAACTTGGTCAGATTTATCTGAAAGGTTTAAACGAAGCAGGTATTCAAACCGCCGAGCAATCCGTCAGTGAAGGTGTGACTGGTACCTGTATGGTTCTGGTGAGTCCGGATTCTGAACGCACCATGCACACTTACCTCGGCATTACCGCTGAGCTGAGTGAAGCTCAAATTAATTTTGAACCCTTAAAAACCGCAAAATGGCTGTATATTGAAGGCTATTTGTCCACCAGCGATACTGCAAGACAAGCGGTTAAACAGGCCCGTGCAATTGCAAAAGCACATGGGGTAAAAATTGCCTTAACCCTTTCTGATCCTGCAATGGTGCAGTATGCACGTCAAGGCCTGGATGAGCTTTTGGATGATGGTGTGGATTTATTGCTGTGCAATTATCATGAAGCTTTAATGTACACAGAAACCGATTCAATTGAAGCAGCACTGGCTAAATTGCAACTAAAAAGCAAATACACTGTCATTACATTATCAGCTGAAGGTGCCTTAATTTCCGACTCTGAACAAACCTTGAAAGTTCCAGGCCGTAAAGTGACTGCGGTAGATGCCAATGGTGCCGGCGATGCCTTTGCAGGTGCATTCCTGTATGCATTGAATGCAGGCTTAAGCCTTAAACTGGCTGCTGAACTGTCAATCCTGATTTCAAGTGAAGTGGTTTCACAGTTTGGCCCGCGCCTGAGTGTAGAAAGTTACGCAGAATTATTAAATAACTTTCAGAAGGAATGTGCATAATGATTAAAATTGCCATGATGGAAGAGATTCCTGAACGTGAAGCACGTTCATACGAAACGCCAAATGGTGATACGATTTTCATTACCCAGCGTGACGGCTCATTCTATGCCTATCAGAATCTCTGTCCTCACTTGCAGGTCGAGCTGGAATTTCTGGAAAACCAGTTTCTAGACCGTGATCAGGAATATATTGAATGCTCCACGCATGGAGCCCTGTTTCTGGTTGAAACCGGTGAATGTGTTTCTGGTCCCTGCCAGGGTCAATCACTTGAAAAAGTTGAAATTACCGTGCATTCTGATGGTGGAATTTACCTGAAAGAAGAATAAACCCAATGGAATTTGCCATGCTTGAGTTTCTACAAGACTATAACTTGATCCCGTTTCATTTAAGTTTATTGGCCTTAATTGTACTCAGCATGGCAGAAACCATTGGCTATTATTTTAACATTCGCCCGACCGAGTTTCTAAAAACGCTTTCACCAAAGAAACTTACCGACTCACCCCTGCTCAACGTCAAATTCTCCAAAACACTGATTGTGGTGTTTTTACTGATGAACTTCAGTTTTGCAGGCTATTTTCTGCAACTTTGCGTATTTGCACAGCAGAAAGCATTTTTGCCTGCTTATTATCTGATGATCCCGGCGCTGATCATTGCGGTGTTTTTCACTGTATTTATGATTCATTGCCTTGACCAGGTCATCAAGCCGACACTGACCAAGCAACAGGTCAGTCTACTGGGACGTTTGGCGACCATTTCCAGTGGCAATGCCCGTCCGGGATTTTCCGCACAGGCACGGGTACGGGACAGTTTTGGACAATTACATTATGTACAGGTTGAGCCTGAATTTGGTGAACTGGAATTTCAATCGCAGATTATTTTGATTCGTCTAAAAAAGTCCCACTATATTGCTAAAAAAATTTCCAAGTCCAACAATTTATTTAACATGGAAAATCATCAATAGCATTCATTTAGCATAGGCTATTTTATTTTAAATGCCTCAAACCCAGCTGAGACAGCCACTCAGCCGGTTAAAATCTTAACGTTTCAAAAAGCCGGACACCAGGTTCATCACCTGCTGAATATCAGCATTGGCTTCCTGCTTATTGGTTTGTTCGCCTTGTGGGGTCAGTGAATCAATAATTTGCGGCAAGACTTTTGAAATCGCAGCGTAAATATCCTGTTTGGGTACATGGGTTTCCTGTGCGACCTGCTCGACTTCCTGATCATCAAACAGACCCTGTACCTGCTGCTGGTCCACACTGACATTTTCACCTGGACCTGTAGAAACCCAATCATCCACCTGGCGACTGAGTCCCATACCTTTTAGTTTATCCAGCGCACCCTGCAAACCGCCTTGCTTCTGAATCCAGGCAAGCACCAAAGGAAGCACCGCAATCAATAAGGTCTTGGTCGCATTAGCACCTACATTACTTCGCTGTTGGTTGTACTGAGGTTGCTGATTTTGTTGACCACTCAAATGTCCCAGCACTGATCCCAAAATTCCGCCCAACCCACCTTGTTGTCTTTGCTGGTTCTGCTGGTTTTGTTGTTGACTTTGCTGAGTATCATTCGCACTCATCTGGCCAAATACCGAAGCTAAAATATCTCCTAAACCACCCTGCCGTGATTGTTGCTGATTGCCACCTAAAGCCTGTTTAGCCAGCATTTCAACAATATTACTAAGATTCGTCATCGCATTATCCTTTTATGAGCCTAATAAAAGAATACGATGCTTTGAACGTAATAAATAAATCGCTATTGTTAAAATTTGCAATTATAAAATTCAGCACATTACCAGCGAAATTTATTCCAGTTTTCAGGGTTTGCCCAGAATTTGGAGTTAAACCAGTCAGGCACATGTTTATAGGTTAAAATATTGAATTGCCACAGTGTAAAATCACTGTCATGACGGGTTTTATCAATCAGCTGGGTAAAACCCAATGCACGCAACAATTTTTCATCCTGTAACCGGCTCACCACAACAATTCGTTTTGCCATCAGGTCACGCAATCTCACTAACAGCTGAGACTTCTGCGCATCAGAAAGTAGCACCAGCTCTTGTGCATCCATCACCACAAAACCCAGATCATATCGCTGGGTAAAAGGCAGATTTAAAAACTCAGTTACGTTAAAATAGTGCCATTGAATTGATTGATTATTGTCGTATTGTGCAAGATTTTGACCAATACATAATGCAGTTTGGATAGGCTGTTCCTGAGATAAATCGTCTAGCATTGAAGTAATGACATTTTGTTCAGCCATAACTGCATCCTTATTATTGAAGAGAGTATTCTGTATGGAACTACAAGGCATTTGCCATAAAATGCATGCAGGTCTTAAGGACCTTAGTGTAACTGATCAACATACACACAAGGCAAATGTTGAATATAAATTTATTCTAGATCGTTCAGAAGTTGACCTGCCATTCAATTTAGGCCAGGAAATTGAAATCGAATGGACCGGCAATATCTACTGTGTATCCTGTGGTAGCAAAACCAGTAAATCCTTTTCACAGGGTCACTGCTTTAAATGTTTCAAAACCAAAGCATCCTGTGACATGTGCATTATGAAACCGGAAACCTGTCATTATCATCTCGGGACTTGCCGTGAAGATAGCTTTGCTCATGAGGTGTGCTTCCAGCCGCATATTGTTTATCTGGCCAACTCAAGTGCATTAAAAGTCGGCATCACCCGTCTTGGACAAATGCCAACGCGCTGGCTGGACCAGGGTGCAACCCAGGCTTTGCCGATTATGAAAGTAGGTTCCCGTCGTCTCTCAGGCCAACTGGAAATTATGTTTGGCACTCAGGTTGCAGACAAGACGGATTGGCGCAAACTACTGAAAGGCGAAGCTGAACCGCTCAATTTAATAGAAGTGCGTGAACAGCTGATAGAAGAATTTGCACCGAAAATTCAAACCATTCGGGATGAATTTAGCCAGAACCTCGAATTTAACGAAACAATTGAAGTCATGGAAAATGAGCTGCCACGCGAGTTTGTTTATCCGGTCGAGCAATATCCCGAAAAAATCAAGTCACACAATCTGGATAAAACACCGATTATTCGTGGCAAATTACTGGGTATTAAAGGACAATATCTAATCTTGGATACCGGTGTCATTAATATCCGCAAATATTCAGGCTATGAACTGAAAATACGTGCTGAATAAGCTTCAATTCAGCCATAAAAAAACCTGCGTTAACGCAGGTTTTTTTTATTTCACTTAAGATTACTTAATCTTCGCATGTGACTTTAGATATTGCGTGTAATCATCCAGTTCCTGCTGACCGCGAAGCTGTTGATACAACTTAGACAATTCACCCAACTGTTCATTGGTTAAGGCATTCGAAGTCGTCTTGTTCACATTTGATACAGCAACCACTACCAATTCATTAGGCAAAGAAGCAGTTGTAACTGACCACATGCCTGCTTTCGGTGCCGGAACACTGAATGCCGCACGCTCAATTTCACGTTTCAAACCTTGTGAACGCGTAAATACACCAGCATTTTCAAAAGTAATCTGACTTTGTGCCACAACGCTAGCAGCTGGTTGTGATTTAAAGTTATTCAATGCTGTCTGGATTTTCACTTTCGCTGCATCACTTGCTTTCTGTTCGATGAGTTTTGCTTTTACACGTGGTGTTGCTTCAGCCAAAGTCTGCACACCAGCCGCATGATAATTACGTACTTTTACCCAAACAGTATTACCATTTGCCATTTGAATGCTGCTAGATGCATTGCGATCGCCATTTTTTATATCATCATTAAACAGCTTGACCTTAACATTGGCATCACTCAGTACAGGATGTTGTGTAGCCAGGGTCATACCTTTCACAGACTGAACCGTTACACCTTTAACTTCCTGAGCAACCACATCTAGCGCATCGCTCCCTACAACCAGCTCATTCAGACTATTAACAGCATCCGAGAATGAGTTTGCAGTTTTATTCTTTTGCAGCTCAGCCAACAAGCGCGGTTTTTCAGCTTCAAATGAAGGCAATTTCACTGCAGCGGCTTCGGTTTCAATTAAATGATAACCATACTGGGTTTTAACCGGTGCTGAAACTTGGGCTGATTTTAAAGAAGCAACGCTTTGATCAAATGCATCACCAAACACGCCTTTTGCATAAGCCTCTACCACACCACCTTTAGCCTTCGATTCAGTATCATCCGAATATTGCGCTGCAGCTTGAGCAAAAGACATACCTGCTTTAATTTTCGCAGCAACTTCCTCAGCTAATTTTTTCGCATCAGCGTCTGAACGGGTGTCTGCCGTAATTAAAATATGCTTGACCAATGGCTTAACATTCTGCTTTTGCGCATCAACAAATGCATTATAAGCTTGCTGCAATTCAGCATCTGTCACTTGAGTATTGGCAGGTGCAACATCAGCAGGCGTAAGCACAACATAGTCCACATCTACACTTGCAACCTGCTTAAACGCATTTTGATGCTTGTTGTAATAAGCTGCTATTTCTTGCGGTGTGACTTTGATATTTTTCTTGTATTCATCCAGTTTAATGCTGGCAAGATGCAAGGTGCGTTGTTCAGTTTGCAAGTTGGCAATTTGCTGAATATCAAGCTTGCTCACCAATGCATAGTCCATAAATGTTGAAGTCAACATTTTCAAGGCATGGTCTTTACGCAAGTTGGCAATCAAAGCCTGACTGGTCATGCCCACTGAACGCAAATAATTTGAGTACAAGGCTTCAGAAAATTTACCATTTTCCTGGAAGCTTGGTTGCTGGGCAACCATCTGTTCAATTTGTGCATCACTTAATGAAATGCCCAGCTCTTCTGCTTGCTGTAACAACAAGGTTCGAGCGACCAGGCTATCCATCGCCTTGTTTTCAATGAAAGATTGGTTCAGTAAAGTTTCGTCGCCATTGGCATAAGCCAAATATTGTTCTTTAAATGTTTGAGTCAGCGATTCTAATTCTTTTTTAGAAATTTCTTGGCCATTCACCAGTTTTGCCGTGTCTTCTGACTTACCGCCACTAAAATATCCTTCAATACCTACAAGTGCTAAAGGGGTCAAAAACAAAATGAGCAACACTTTGCCCAACCAGCCCTTAATAACTTTACGAAAAGATTCCATAAGTATTCCAATATTTTATTTCTGGGGGATTTTACCCGAAAACCTCAGCTGAATGAATGTGTTCACACTGTAAATCGGCATTATTAATAAAAAACGCGCCTATAGGGCGCGTTTATCGGCTTTAAGAAAGATTAAGCTACAGAATCTTTTAAACCTTTACCTGCTTTAAAGCTTGGTACTTTGCTTGCTTTAATTTCTAAAGCTGCGCCAGTTTGCGGGTTACGACCTGTACGTGCCGCACGTTCTTTAACGTTGAATGTACCAAAACCAACAAGTGTAACAGTATCACCAGATTTAAGTGCTTCAGTAATTGAAGCAATTGTTGCATCTAAGGCTTTACCTGCATCAGTCTTAGACAATCCCCCTTTCTCTGCAATTGCATCGATTAATTCTGATTTATTCATGAAGATTACGTCCTCTTAATATCGTTTATTTAAGGTCTAAGGATTCCATAACACCTTTATATCAATGCTTTGGGGCAAAACGCAATACTCTCAATCAGCTTTTCTATAAAATAATTGCGAAAAAAATTGTTGAAAAATGCAGAAAAACTAAAAAAGTTTCATTTTTGTAACATTTGTGCCTTTAACTGCTTATTTTCTTCAATCAAAAAATCGACTTTATTATGGAGTTGTAATATGAGACTTTCTAAATGTTGAATATCTTTTATGGTAACCAGACCAATTCTGTTTAAAGAGTGGTTAACACTATGGTCAATGAGTTTTTCGACCTTGTCTTTGGTATCGCTCACCGATTCTTTGGCTTTTACCGAAACTTTTTCTACGGTTTGATCGGCAATTTCAGACGTCTTGGATTCCAGTTCTTCACCGACCTTGACTAAAGAGTCAAAGAGTTTGTTGCCTTCCTCTTCCGCACGCGAAAAAGCCCCCAGGCCAGCAAGCCATATCTGCTGAGTATATTTACGAAAATCCAGACCCGATTTACGACCTGAACGTGATTTATTCTTTGTTTTATCAGTATTTTCATTTTTTAGTTGATCAATCTCTTGATCTTTTATTGATTTATCCATTCAGCCAATCTCCTGCTTATTTTCCATACAACTTAAATATAATTACTCAAAAAATACAGCTATAATAACAAATTAAATACTTGATCGATTTGCTAAACTGTTCTACAAAGCAAGATTAATATATTTGTTGATAAGTCCTGAAACACATTTTCGAGCATGGGATGCTCCTTTCAGGTAAGGATTAAGTTTTATGAGTGAATCGCAACAAGGTCAAAAACAACCGCATTTGTTGCTCACAATGACCATGATTGTTTTAGAGACAATCTTTACCTTCATCTTAAAACATGATCGGGTCGTTGGCTTGCAGGCTAAAAAATTTATAGATCAAAAAATAACCATTAAAATTAATAGCTATTTACCTTATTTTGATTTTTATGTGGTTTTTACTGAACACGGCATACTCTTTGACACCAAGGCACCAGCGAAAGTAGTCGATTTGGATATTCGCACCACGCTTATGGATTTAATCAAAGTATTTGTCTTTGGCAATCGACGCAGCATTAAAAAAATGCGTATTGATGGTGACAGTACCTTAAAGGATGAGTTTCGCGATTTAGCCTTGCTGTTCAGCTTTCCAAAAGTTTTATCTGACTGGAAACAGTGGCTTAGCGAACCTGCGGATGAACAGGAGATTATTGCTTCCAAAAAACGTATTGCTCCCCTATTAGAAAAAATTGATCAACAACGTTCCAAGATCAATACCTTAGAGGTAGAAGTTAAACAATACAAGAATCGTATTCGTCGTATGCAGCAAAAACAAAAAAGAATGAATATCGTTTTTAGTCTAACTATCGTGCTATTAGTTGCGTTATTAGTGTATACTTGGTGGATTGTATAAATATATAATTTTCCTATAAAACAAAATAATTTAAACCCCCACAAAAAAACTTGACTATTTTAGTCAGGATTCATAAAATCGACACATCTAGTCTTAATATGTGTATCGAATCATGCGTCTTACTACTCGCGGTCGTTACGCAGTGACTGCTCTACTTGATTTAGCTTTGCAGCCAACTGAACAAACGATTACGCTTGCTGAAATTGCAGCTCGTCAAACTATTTCTGTGGCTTATCTTGAGCAGTTATTTGCGAAATTAAAGCGCCACGGCTTAGTTTCTAGTGTGCGTGGAGCCAACGGTGGTTATCATCTGGCACGTAACGCAGAAGAAATCACAGTATTAGAAATTATTGAAGCTGTAAATGAAACAGTTGACGCAACGCGTTGTGACCATAAAGGTAACTGCCAAAATGGTGCAATGTGCTTGACTCATGATTTATGGCAAGAACTCTCCCACCACATTGCCGATTATTTAGCAAAAATCACCCTTGCTGACCTGGTAGCACGCGACAACGTTCAAACCGTTGCAATTCGCCAAAATACAGCATCATTTGATTCAGCCCTTTTATCGGTTACAGGTATTTGACATGAAACGTCCGATTTATCTTGATTATGCAGCAACCACTCCTGTAGACCCTCAAGTTGCAGAACGCATGATGGAGTGCTTAACTTTCGACGGTACTTTCGGTAATGCTGCATCTCGTTCTCATGCTTACGGTTGGCAGGCTGAAGAAAAAGTAGAATATGCACGTGAACAAGTTGCGAACTTGGTCAAAGCAGATCCACGCGAGATCGTGTGGACTTCAGGTGCTACGGAATCTGATAACCTGGCACTGAAAGGTGTGGCTCAATTTTATGCCTCTAAAGGCAAACACATCATTACAAGTAAAATTGAACATAAAGCAATTTTAGATACTTGCCGTGAATTAGAAGCAGAAGGTTTCGAAATTACTTATCTTGAACCACTGCCTCAAACAGGTTTAATTACCCCGGAAATGGTTGAAGCAGCGATTCGCCCAGATACCATTCTGGTGTCGCTGATGATGGTGAACAACGAGATCGGTACCATCACTGACGTTGCAGCGATCGGTGAAATTACCCGTGCCAAGAAAATTTTCTTCCACGTGGATGCGGCTCAGGCTGCAGGCAAGGTAGAGATTGATCTTTCAACTTTAAAAGTTGATTTAATGAGTTTCTCTGCGCACAAGATTTATGGCCCTAAAGGTATCGGCGCATTATTTGTTCGCCGTTCACCACGTGTCCGTCTTAAAGCGCAAATGCATGGTGGCGGTCATGAACGCGGCATGCGCTCAGGTACACTTGCAACTCACCAAATTGTAGGTATGGGCGAAGCGTTTGAACTTGCAGGCAAAAACCTTGAAGCCGAACAAAAGCGGCTACGTGTACTGCGTGACAAATTATGGAATGGTCTACAAGGTTTAGAACAAGTGTTCTTAAACGGCCATCCAACTCAAAACGTTGCAAACTATCTCAATGTCAGCTTTAACTTCGTTGAAGGCGAATCATTGATGATGGCCCTGAAAGATGCAGCTGTATCTTCTGGTTCAGCATGTACTTCTGCAACCCTTGAACCCTCTTATGTACTTCGTGCATTAGGTCTTTCAGACGAACTTGCCCACAGTTCAATCCGTTTCAGCTTCGGTAAATACACCACTGAAGAAGATATCGATCATGTTCTTGAAATCACTAAAGCTGCTGTTGAGAAATTGCGTGAACTTTCTCCGCTTTGGGATATGTATAAAGAAGGTATCGACCTTTCAACAGTTGAATGGGCTGAACACTGATTCATGTCCTGGAGATAGCTTTAAAATTTAAAGCTATCTCGTTGATAAACGTAATTTCACCCCCATATTAATCTTAAGGCTGACCCCGAGGTTTGGAGAAGCATCATGGCTTATAGCGAAAAAGTAATTGATCATTACGAAAACCCTCGTAATGTTGGCGTTTTAGACAAAAATGCTGAAAATGTTGGTACAGGTATGGTCGGTGCACCGGCTTGTGGTGATGTAATGCGTCTTCAAATTCAAGTGAATGATGAAGGTGTGATTGAAGAAGCACGTTTTAAAACTTATGGTTGTGGTTCCGCGATTGCCTCTAGCTCGCTTGTGACTGAATGGCTAAAAGGTAAAACCTTGGACGAAGCTCAAGCGATCAAGAATATCGACATCGCGAACGAACTGGCTCTCCCTCCAGTAAAAGTACACTGCTCTGTGCTGGCTGAAGATGCAATTAAAGCTGCTGTTGAAGATTACCGCAGCAAAAAAACAAAAGCTTAAGTGTTTCAAGTTTTTGATGGAAAATTAACGGAGTTTTCATGATCCATTTAACTGAAAATGCTGCAACTCATATCAGCAATTACCTAAAAAATCGTGGTAAGGGTGAAGGCATTCGCGTTGGTGTGAAAACTTCAGGCTGCTCTGGCTTGGCTTATGTACTCGAATTCGTGGATGAAGTCGATACACATGACCAGATGTTTGAGCAGTTTGGTGTTAAGGTTTTCGTTGACCCGAAAAGCCTGGTTTATCTTGAAGGTATGGAGATGGACTACGTGAAAAACGGTCTCAATGAAGGCTTCGAATTTAACAACCCCAATAAAAAAGGCGAATGTGGCTGTGGTGAATCTTTCACCGTTTAAACACTCCATTGTCTCTCTTTTGGTGATTAAAACAGTGTAAAATGCACTGTTTTAATTGCATTTATAGCAGTCACTTTTGCATATCTATCGTGGATCCTATCTCCCATGAATCATTTTGAGCTGTTCAACCTCCCTGTAGCACTCGATATTGATTTAGCAGCCTTAAAAACTGAATTTTTGAAGTTGCAGCAACAATATCATCCAGATAAAGCCGAAGACAAAGATCAGGCCCTGATTAAATCGAGCGAGATCAATCAGGCATTCAAAGCTTTATCTAATGTTGATAGCCGCGCTGCCTATCTCTTGAGTCTGAAAAAACAGGATTATCACCTGGATCAGTCGATCAGTGATTTTGAGTTTCTTCAGGATGCACTGGAAATTCGTGAACAGCTCGACGATGCTGCATCTGCCGATGACCTGCAATCTTTAAAAGTTGAAGTCCAGCAATGGATTGACGGTTTAGTCCGTGAATTCAAAATCGACTATAACGATGAAGACTGGGGCGAAGCCCGTGATACCGTGCGTAAATTGCGTTTCTTTGTTAAGGTCATGTCTGACATCGACAAAGCTGAAGATCGTTTCCTGGATGACGACAGCTTTGATTTAGATGATGATTTTTAATTTGCTTTGATTTTATTTTTAATTTTAGTTCTAAGGATGTAACACAATGGCTCTCTTGCAAATTGCAGAACCTGGTCAATCAAGTGCACCGCATGAACACCGCATTGCCATTGGTATCGACCTGGGTACGACGCATTCATTGGTTGCCACGGTACTTTCAGGTCAAGCCAAAGTCCTCAACGACGAACAAGGTCGCGTGTTACTTCCGTCCATTGTTCACTATAGCCATAACAACACGCATTATGGTGATGAAGCCAAGCCTTTTATTACCACAGATCCCAAAAATACCATTGTTTCAGTAAAACGTTTTATGGGTCGTTCCAAAGCGGACATTAAATTCCAGCACCCTTATACTTTGGTGGGTGAAGACAACCAGATGCCTGCTTTTGAAACTGCACAAGGCCGTAAAACACCTGTGGAGATTTCAGCAGAAATTTTAAAACAGCTGAAAGACCGTGCAGAAGAAAGTTTAAAAAATGAAGTGAATGGTGCCGTGATTACGGTTCCAGCCTATTTTGATGAGGCACAACGTCAGGCAACACGGGATGCTGCACAACTGGCGGGTCTGAATGTTTTACGTCTGCTCAATGAGCCAACTGCTGCGGCTGTAGCTTATGGTCTGGATCAGGAAACCAACCTCGCTCACGATCAAAACTATGTGATCTATGACCTGGGCGGTGGTACCTTTGATGTATCAATCCTGCGTTTCTCGCAAGGTGTTTTTGAAGTTTTAGCGACTGGTGGACATACTGCTTTAGGTGGTGATGACCTGGATCGCCTGATTGTGAAATGGGCTAAAAAACAACTGAATATTGAAACTTTAGATGATGCCGAATATGCACATTTTATTGTTTCTGCACGAAAAGCCAAAGAAGCCCTGTCAGATGCCGAATCGGTTGAGCTGAAAGTTTTAGATCAGGTTTTGACTTTAGACCGTGCTACATTTGAAGACATCATTAAATTGGCTTTGGATAAAACCATCAGCGTATGTAAGCGTGTGATGCGTGATGCCAAACTTGAGCTGGATGATATTAAAAATGTCGTGCTTGTGGGCGGGTCTACCCGTTCTTATGCGGTGCAAAAAGCCGTGCGTGATGTCTTCAATCAGGAACCATTGTGCACCATTAATCCGGATGAAGTCGTCGCCATCGGTGCATCCATCACTGCAAACCAGTTGATTGGCAATTCCAAAGATGGTTCCTTGTTATTGGACGTTACTCCACTCTCTCTTGGTCTGGAAACCATGGGCGGTCTGGTTGAACGTTTAATCTCACGCAACACGGCCATTCCTGTGGCGCGTCGCCAGGAATTTACCACTTATCAGGATGGCCAGACCGCCATGTTGATTCATGTGGTACAAGGTGAACGTGATCTGGTGGAACATTGCCGTAGCTTGGGTCGCTTTGTCTTGCATGGCATTCCACCAATGACGGCTGGTCAGGCACGTATTGAGGTCACTTTCCAGGTTGATGCCGATGGCTTGTTGACTGTTTCGGCCAAAGAAACCACGTCTGGTGTACATGCGCAAATCGACATTAAACCTTCTTATGGTTTATCTGATGCCGATACCGAACGTTTACTGATTGATGGTTTCAAATATGCTGAAGAAGATAAACATCTTCGTCATTTGCAAGAAACCAAGGTTGAAGCAAAACGTGAACTGGAAGCATTGGAACAAGCCCTAAAAGTGGATGCCCAGCTATTAACTGCTGAACAGTTAGCCTCCTTGAATCAAGCCAAGGCTCAACTTGAGGCTCAACTCGAAACCACCGATATCAAAGCGATTGAACAGGCTCTAGAACAGCTTAAAATACACAGTGATGCTTTTGCTGCTGCACGTATGAATCAACATATTGATGCAGCCCTGAAAGGCACTAAACTTGATGACTGGTCAAACTCGGACAACTGAACAGGAAAAAATTATGCCACGTATTAAAGTTCTTCCACATGCGCAAATTTGCCCGAATGGTGCCGAGTTTGAAGTCGAACAGAATGCCAACCTGTGCGAAAGCCTGTTAAAAAACGGCATTAAGATTGAACATGCATGCGATATGTCCTGCGCATGCACCACGTGTCATGTCGTAGTTCGAAAAGGTTTTGACAGCCTTGAAGAAATGTCTGATGTTGAAGCAGATTTACTGGATCGTGCCTGGGGCTTGGAACCGGATTCACGTCTTTCATGCCAAGTTAAAGTCGTGGATGAAGATCTGGAAGTGGAAATTCCAAAATATACCATTAACCATGCTTCAGAAAATCATTAAGATTTTTAGCCATAAAAAACCACGCAATCGCGTGGTTTTTTCATCTTTAGGCTGCATTTAAATTACGTTTTTAGTGATACTGCTCGTCTTTCTCATCTTCAACTACATCTTCCAGATTTAGCCGGACTATACCTTCTGAATTGGTCATTTTTTGCTGTTTTTCAATACGCTTGATCATCTTCTCCAGCACTTGAATCAATTCCGGATATTCATAGTTTTGAACTTCATCCAGATTCAGCAATAAATGGAAACCCTTGTACTCATAATCAAACCAGCGCTGATAATCCGATTTGCGCGAAGTATATTTTTCCATGACTTGCCAGGTCTTCACCGGACCTTGAATGCCTTTAAGCCGAATCGGTGCTTTAGGCGCACATAAATAATCATTTTTAATTAAATTATAGGTCTCATCAGAAATCAGGATTTCATCGACTGCTGCGGCACTTTGCAGACGTGCGGCCAAATTGGCATCACGCCCCACAATGGTATATGCCATACGATGTGCTGCCCCATAGTTCCCTACGTGACAATATCCCGTACTGATCCCCATACGGATATGTAGGGCCGGATAACCCATCTTGATCCAGCGCTCACGCAGCAGTTTCATTTGCTGACGCATATCAATCGCCATGTCCAGACAGGTTTTTGCATCTTGCTCTACACCTTGCGAGATTGGGTCACCAAAGAAAATCAGAATGGCATCCCCCATAAACTTGTCGACAGTCGCTTCATACTGCCTGGCAATTTCAGTCATATGACTTAAATAGTCATTCAGCAGGAAGGCTAAATCGTCTGGAATCAAGGTTTCTGAAAGCTCGGTAAAACCTTGAATATCTGAAAAGAAAATGGTCATTTTCTTACGTTTGTATTCAATTTTGGCTTCCGATTCCCCTTTCATGATTGACTGCCACAACTGCACAGGTGCATATCGGCTCAGCTGATTTGCGAATTCCATATAACGATTCATTTGATCGTAATAATAGGTCCGGCGATTACTGATATGTTGTATCTGGCTGCTTTGGTAAAAACTGCCCACACCAAAAAAGGTGATTAAACAGATAAAACCTAATACGGTTAACTCACCGGTGGTTTGTTCAAAATACTCACCAAAACCAAAAATCAGAATATTACACAGATAAAAATTTGCGATTCCAATCAGGCTTGCCAATGAAACCGCCAAAAAAGAAATCTTGTTGGTGATTGCGGTATATAAAATGACAAATATTGAAATAAAAGTCAGAACCAGGTTTAAATGAATGGCAGATAAAATAACCGAAATAACAACCACATCGGTAATAAACAACACACTGCGTTTTATATTGGAATTAAAGCGATACTGGAGCCAGTTCGATAATCTCGGTGTAACCAGAAAAACCAGCAGCAGGAAAAAAGGAATATAAATCTGATATTGGGTGTCAGAAGCCGTGTAATGGTAGACAATCACAAGTAAAGACAACATCATATATCCCATCAAGCGATGGAAATATTCAAATTGTCTGGGTTCTTTTCTAATCCAGTCGTCTAATGACACTCAATCACTCCTGATCCGAGTCTTTACACCATAAATTCCATACTATGGCTTTTCAATAGGCAGGTATTAATCCATACGCCAGTCAAATGGCATATCACCCTGACCACGTAGTGCCAACATCAAGGTTTGACGCATATGTGCAAGAACTTCATTGGTATAAGGAACTGCTGGTGTACCCCAGACCGGTTTTGGCCAAGCCACGTCATTCTGGTAACGCACGACATGATGAAAATGCAATTGTGGAACCATATTTCCAAGGGCTGCCACGTTCATTTTGTCTGCGCGGAATACGCGTGAAAGCTGACTCGATAACCAGCTAGATTCACGTAGGAACTGTTCCTGGTCAGCCTGACTTAATTCATATAACTCGCTCACGCCTGGTACGCGTGGAATTAATATGAGCCACGGAAATTGCATATCATTCATTAAACGACATGTTGACAGTGGAAAGTCGCCTACAAAAAAAGTATCTTGAGCAAGTTGTGGATGCAAACTAAACATATCTTTATAAATTATGCAAAATTAGAATGATGGCTAATACTATCACATACAATGGGACGTGAATATTCTATGCAATGTGTTTCATTACAAATAAACCACTATTTACAGCGAATACGTGAACATTCACGAATTTAATAAATTTCTTTAAAAAATCAAGCGCTTCATCGCACTATTTTTTAAAATCCGATCAAATTGCAAAGGGAATGCGTAAATATTATGCACTCCCTGTCAAATCAATGAATTTCTTTTAACAAACTGTCCATTAAATCGACAATAAACTGGATACGTTTTTGGTAATCTTCCAGCATAACCATGATTTTCAGGCGTTGCCCGCCATCCATACGGAAAAAGGTGGGATGTTTTTGCATCATTTGAATAATACTGATGGCTTGTACCGGTGTTTCGGGTGAAAATTCGATATGTCCACCATGAGAACCAATATCAATCTTGGTGATGCCCAGCTGCTCCGCTTTTAAACGGATTTGATGCACAGCAAACAGCTGCTTCACTGGCTGCGGTGGCACGCCAAACCGGTCAATCAGCTCCATACGGATATTGTCGAGTTTTTCCTGGGTATCGGTATTACTGATGCGTTTATAGAACAATAAACGCTGATGTACGTCCCCGAGATATTCATCTGGTATCAGGGCTGGCATATGCAGGTTGATTTCTGCAATGAGGGACAATGGTGCATCGAAATTCGGGGTTTTGCCTTTTTGAATGGCTTTGGTGGCTTTTTCCAGCATTTCCATATACAGGCTATAACCAATCGCCTGCATCGAACCACTTTGCTGTTCGCCCAGCAACTCACCCGCTCCACGGATTTCCAGATCTTCGGTTGCCAACATGAAACCTGCGCCTAAATTGGATGCGCGCTGAATCGCATCCAGACGTTTTTCCGCATCCCCTTTTAGACCTTTAATGGAAGGTACCAGTAAATAGGCATAGGCTTGATGATGTGACCGACCAACACGCCCACGCAACTGATGCAACTGTGCCAGACCCAACTTGTCTGCACGCTCAATCAGAATGGTATTGGCATTGGGAACGTCAATCCCGGTTTCAATGATGGTGGAACAGACCAGCACATTGTATTCTTTGTGATAGAATTGCTGCATGACCTGTTCCAGTTCACGCTCCCGCATTTGTCCATGTGCCACTGCAACACGTGCTTCTGGCACCAGTTCACGGATATTTTCTGCGGTGCGTTCAATGGTATCCACTTCATTATGCAGGAAATACACCTGCCCACCACGCAGCAATTCACGCAAAATGGCTTCTTTAATCGATTCGCCAGTCTGCTCCTGAACAAAGGTTTTCACGGCCAGACGGCGTGCAGGCGGTGTGGCAATAATCGATAAATCGCGCATCCCGCTAAAGGCCATATTCAGGGTTCGGGGAATAGGGGTCGCGGTCAGGGTGAGCATATCGACATCTGCACGCATGGCCTTAATCCGCTCCTTGTCACGCACGCCAAAACGGTGTTCTTCATCGACAATCATCAGCCCCAAATTTTTAAACTGGACATTTTCCTGCAAAATTTTATGGGTACCAATCACAATATCCACTTTACCTTCTGCCAGATCTTCAATGGTTTTCGTGTGTGATTTACTCGAACCAAAACGTGACAACACTTCTATGCGCACAGGCCAGTCAGCAAAACGGTCTTTAAATGATTCATAGTGCTGCTGTGCCAACAGTGTGGTCGGAACAAGAACCGCCACCTGTTTATTGTTCTGTACCGCCACGAATGCCGCGCGCATCGCAACCTCAGTCTTACCAAAACCGACATCGCCACACACCAGACGATCCATGGGTTTTGCCATTTGCATGTCGTGCAAAGTCGCTTCAATGGCATTGGCCTGATCCAGGGTTTCTTCATAGGCAAAGCCGCTGGCAAACTGCATATAAGGACTTTGTTCCAGTTCAAAGCTAAAGCCCGGTTTAGACTGGCGACGCGCCTGAATATGCAACAGTTCTGCTGCCACATCATGAATCTGTTCCAGCGCTTTACGTTTGGCCTTGTTCCAGGCATCGGTGCCCAATTTATGTAATGGCGCCAGATCAGGATCACCACCACTATAACGGCTGATCAGATGCAAGTTGGTGACCGGAACATAGACCTTGGCAGCGTCGGCATAATCCAGCTGTAAAAACTCATGTTCCTGATCATCAATATTCAGGGTAATCAGACCAGCATAACGCCCCACACCGTAATCGATATGGACCACCGGCGCACCAATACTGAGTTCAGTAAGGCTACGGATCAGGAACTCTTCTGAAACTTCCTGCTGACGCTTGCGGCGGCGCTGTACCACACGATGTTCATAAAGCTGGTTTTCCGAAATGACGCTGAGATGACCGGGAATCACCAGACCACGATCAAGTGGTGCACTGGTAATCGCGATTACATATAAGGATTTTCTAAACTCTGCAAAATTTTCTATATTCGGAATATCACCCAAAGCTGGACGTAAAGCATCTTTTAAGGTTTCACGCCGACCTGCACTTTCAGCGACCAGCAGGACTGGATGATTGGCAGCCTCAATATACTTTTTGACAGCAGAAAAAGGCTTTTCCTGTTTAGGCTCAACCGGTAAACGAGGAGGTGCTTCGGTATTAAGATTAATCACCCCGGCTTTTTCGACAAACTCTTCAGATGAAGCGATTATTCGTGCAAAGTGATTCAGCTGTTCCAATACCTGATTGGGCATCAGGAAAAGGTCTTCCGGCGGTAAAATGGGGTGGTCGACATTATGACGACGATCTTCATAACGGCGCAGTACATCATTCCAAAAATTGCTTAAACCTTCATCCAGATGCTTGTCTGTAATGACAATGCCATTCTTGGGTAAGTACGCCATGAGCGTGCTTTGGGTTTGCATCGCTTCTTTGCTGAAGAATAAAGGGAAATAAAACTCCAGTCCCGGCGATGCAATGCCATCGAGTACATCTTGATAAAGCGGATTCTTTTTGGGATTTGCATGAGGAAAACTTTCAGCATAGCGGTCACGGAAGGTTGCCCGTCCTTCTTTAAGCGGAAATTCCTTGGCGGGCAATACAGAAAACTGTGGTAAGTTTTGAGTGGTTCTTTGGGTTTCAGGATCAAAAAATTTTAAGCTTTCAATTTCATCATCAAATAAATCGATACGGATGGGCGCGCTTTGACCAGACGCGTAAATATCCATAATGCTGCCACGCATGGCAAATTCACCATGATCATAAACGGTATCGACCAGATGATAACCGGCCTGAACCAAACGCAGTTTCTGCTGTTCCAGTTCAAATTTCTGTCCCACCTGAATATCAAAATGTTCACCCAGCAGCCATGAAGTCGGTGCGACACGCTGTACTAAAGTGGACGCAGATACAAGCAGCACCCCCTGCTTCGGCATATTGGATAAAATGGAAAGCCGTTCAGACACGATATCCTGATGCGGAGATAAACGGTCATAAGGCAGAATTTCCCAATCGGGGAAAATGGTGGGTTTAATCCCGTAAAATTCCAGTTCACTTTCCAACTGTCCCAAATGCTGATTATTTCTGGCAACAACAATGAACAATTGCTTACTTTGTGTGGCAATTTCTTTGAACAATAAAGCGGCCGAAGAGCCTTGCAAATTGCCGACCCAGCGTTTTTCGCCTGCCTTAAACTGTTGCAGATTTAATTGGGAAATTTCTTGTTGGAACATGTATATAGCTTTTGGTCTAAATGACATGGACCGTATATTAACATGGGTTTTTTCTTGGTTGGGTTATTTTTATATACAGCACAGGAGTGCATCTAAATCCTTTTAGATGCCGAATATGCAGCTGTTGATGCGATTATTTTTCACGCAGAAAATTGCGATAATAGTCATTCAGTTTCTGAATGATCTGCTTGAACTGTAACAGGTTTTCTTCGGTGTTGCCCAAACGTGCAACAAAACGCTGACTGGCAATTTCCAGGTCAATTTTTTCATTAATCAGGATGGCAGTAAAATATAAAGTTTTTAAATCATCAAAGTTGTTCAGTTTACGATTGGAAAAATAAGCCAAACGCTCAGACAGCTGATTGACCACAATTCCGTCCACAATATAACCCTGCTCCGGATCAAACAGGATATTGTTTTCTTGAAGATACAGCTGTTCAGGAGAAGGTTTTGAACTTTTAAGCAGTCCTGAACCTGTAAATAGTCCGGCAAGTTTGTTCAGCATGGGCATGACACATCGAAAAAAATCCTGAATATTTTAACCCTGTGCTGCAGCATATTCACGACTATTTTTCATATAAAAAGGGAGCTGTTTAAACAGCTCCCTTTTCTGTTGCTGTCATGATTAAATTTTTGTAGCTAGCAATTAGCCGACCTGTGCCAAAGCTTCATGCTGTAAAGTGACTTCTGAAACCAGATTGCTAAAAGCAAAAATTTCATCCAGTTGTTCTTGAGTCAGTAATTTCTGCTCTAAAACCACCTGCTGAATGGTTTTATTTTCGGCAATGCACTGTTTCCCAATTTCATCGCATTTGGCGTGTCCCAAAATCGGATCCAGTAAAGTGACAATGCCGACACTACGCATTACAGCGTCGTAACACACCTGCTCATTGGCCTGAATACCTTGAATACATTTACGGTCAAGGCTGACAACCGCTTGGGTGAGCAGTTCAATCGACTCATTAATTGCAACCGCAATTACCGGCTCCATGACATTGAGTTGCAATTGTCCCGCTTCTGCTGCCATGGTCACGGTTAAATCGTTGCCAATGACCTTAAAGGCAATCTGGTTCACCACTTCGGGAATCACTGGATTGATTTTGGCCGGCATAATGGACGAACCCGCCTGTAATTCAGGTAAGCGAATTTCGACCAGACCGGTACGCGGTCCCGAACTTAAGAGGCGTAAATCGTTACAGATTTTTGAAAGCTTGACTGCCAGCCGTTTCAGGGTGCTGGATAAAATAATGAATACGCCGCAATCGCTGGTGGCTTCGACATAGTCTTCTGCACCCGTTAAATTCAGCCCGGTAATTTTATTTAAAGACTGAATTGCAGCATGGGCATAGCCTTGGGGGGTATTCACGCCAGTGCCAATGGCTGTTGCCCCCAGATTCACTTCCAGCAAAAGCTCACGGGTACGCTGAATCAGACGTATATCTTCCTTTAATAAGGTAGCAAATGCACGAAACTCTTGTCCCAAAGTCATCGGAACCGCATCCTGCAGCTGGGTACGTCCCATTTTTAACACAAATTGAAATTCGGCGGCCTTGATATGCAGGCTATCCACCAGTTTCTGGATCGGAAGCAATAAATCATCCAGACTATAATATGTGGCTAAACGTAAAGCCGTAGGATAGACATCATTGGTGGATTGCGACTTATTGACATGATCGTTGGGATGGACATGTTCATATTGCCCCTTATGAAAACCTAAATGTTCCAGGGCAATGTTGGCCAGGACTTCATTGGTGTTCATATTGATGGAAGTGCCTGCTCCGCCCTGATAGACATCTAAGGGAAAAGCCTGACTCCATTTTTCAGGTTCTGCAATTAAGCTATTGCAGGCATGCTGAATAGCCAGACTGACCTGTTCTGAAATTTTATTAAATTTAAGATTGGTTTGTGCTGAGGCTTTTTTGACTTGAGCCAGGGCCCGAATAAAATGGGACTGACTTCCCACTTTTTGATTCGAGATCTGAAAATTCTCCAGAGCACGTAAAGTATGAATACCGTAATAAGATGCGGCCGGAACTTCCTTTGCTCCCAGCAAATCACGTTCTATTCTTGTATTGTCGGGTTGAACTGTTGTCACTTTAAATATACTCACATGTATGCACCAGAATTGTGCAATTGAAAAAGTATTAAGGCTTTGCCTTATTTTAAATATTGTAAAAAGATATTTATTTGGCAATGCTCTTTAACCAAATACATCGACTCTGTAGCGAGTGTAAGCACTTGTAACTATCGCATGAAACTAGCTTAGCGGTTCCAATTTGCATCATTAAAAAATCAGGCATAAAAATCTTTCAGCGTCATTTTCAATTCACAGTAGACAATTATCTGAACAAGATGAATGACATTAAGTACCATGCTTATAAATTATTTATTTTCTTAAATTTTTATCAATTGTATCTAAAAATACATTCCGCTACATAACACGTCATGAAATCCCTTAGAAATGTTACAGAAGGTAATTTCAATTTTATGTTTGAATCAGCGCCTGACTGAACCTGCACAAAAATTCATCTCGGAAAGATGGTATTCATAAGGACATAAGGATGCGCCCATGAGTCAACTGAACCCCACCCTCATCACATTTATTTTTTATATTATTGCCATGGTCGGTATAGGACTGTATGCCTATAAAGCCACCTCCGACTTTTCAGATTACATTCTGGGCGGACGCAGTCTGGGCAGCGTGGTCACCGCCCTTTCCGCAGGCGCTTCCGATATGAGTGGATGGCTGCTCATGGGCTTACCCGGTGCAATCTATCTTTCAGGCTTGTCGGAAGCCTGGATTGCAATTGGCCTGATTATTGGCGCATGGCTGAACTGGCTGCTGGTCGCCGGCCGCTTACGGGTGCATACCGAAGTACAGAACAAAGCCTTAACCCTGCCGGACTATTTCACCAGTCGTTTTGGGGATCGCAAGCGTATATTACGGATGATCTCGGCTCTGGTGATTCTGGTGTTTTTCTCCATTTACTGCGCGTCAGGCATGGTGGCTGGTGCACGACTATTCGAAAGTATTTTTGGCATGTCTTACACGACGGCACTCTGGATCAGTGCAATCGCCACCATCAGCTATGTATGCATTGGCGGTTTTTTAGCGATTAGCTGGACCGATACCTTTCAGGCAGGACTGATGATTTTCGCGCTGCTGCTTACGCCGATCATGGCCTATATGGCCATCGGTGATCATAGCCAGCAGTTTGCCACAATGATTGAAACAGCTCGCCCGCATGCCACCAATATGCTTTCAGGCTTAAGTACGGTCGCCATTTTATCATCTTTGGCGTGGGGCTTAGGCTATTTTGGACAGCCGCATATTCTGGTGCGTTTTATGGCAGCGGATTCGGTCAAGACCATTCCGGCGGCACGTCGTATTGGCATGAGCTGGATGATTCTATGTTTAGGAGGTGCAGTCGGTGCCGGTTTTATTGGCATTGCCTACTTCCAGCATCATGCAGAACTTGCCGGTGCGGTTTCCCAGAATCCTGAAACCATCTTTATGGAACTGACCAAAATCCTGTTTAATCCCTGGATTGCAGGCGTGATTTTGGCCGCCATTCTAGCTGCGGTGATGAGTACACTGAGCTGTCAGCTTCTAGTCTGCTCCAGCACCCTGACGGAAGATTTGTATAAGGCATTCCTGCGCAAAAATGCTTCGCAAAAGGAACTGGTTTGGGTTGGACGCCTGATGGTACTGGCGATTGCAGTCCTTGCCATTATTCTGGCAAGCAATCCAAACAGTAAGGTATTAGGACTGGTTGCCTATGCCTGGGCCGGTTTCGGTGCTGCATTTGGCCCGCTGATTATCCTGTCCTTGTTCTGGAAACGCATGACCTTAAACGGCGCGATTATGGGGATTATTGTCGGTGCAATTACCGTGATTGTCTGGAAAAACACCATGGCCAGCACCGGTTTGTATGAAATTATTCCCGGTTTTATTCTCTCATTTGCAAGCATTGTCGTGGTCAGCTTATTAGAAAAAGCACCTTCGCAAGAAGTGGTTCAGCGTTTTGAACAGGCCGACGAACTGTACAAGAAAGAAATGGCAGAATTGCAAAATGAACTGCCTGCCCAATCCGAGAATGCTAGATAAGTATTGCAGGATAATTTCTTTCACCAGATAAACGTCAAGGGGCATTAAGCCCCTTTGTTTTATTTTTTATCCTTTGGTTTTCAAATAAATTTTAGAACTTTCCTTAATCACTTCCATCACCGGATAGCTTCGTGTTTCCTTAATTCCGGGAAGCTGCCACAGCACCTGCCCTGAAATTTTCCGAAATTCTTCCATATTGGCACAGCGGATTTTCACCACAAAGTCGAATCCGCCACTGATCATGTGACATTCCACAATTTCAGGATATTGCATGATCGCATCAGAAAATTCTTCCAAAACATTGGGGGTGGTTTTGTCCAGTAAAATCTCGACAAAAACCACAAAACTGGCATTCAGCATGTCAGGATTCAGTTTGGCTTCATAGCCCAGAATAAACCCATCTTTGGCCAGTTTCTGCACCCTGGCCAAGGCCGCAGTCGGGGACAAATTCACCGCTTCGGCCAGTTTGATATTCGAAATCCGGCCATCATTTTGCAGAATATCTAAAATTTTGATATCTGTTCGGTCCAGGGTAAAAATCGGGCTGCGCATCAGCATTATTCTCTAAAATAAACCAAAATTATAGTGAATTATTCGGCATTCTTTCTGTAATCATAAATTATATAAAGCATTTTACTCAACAAAAATTTGGCAGTCACAGGATGTTGGCATGAATATGATGGACACTGAAACCCGCTTTGACCAGGCAAAACCTCACTTTGGATATATTACCGAATTCAAAGAAAAAAATGATTATGAAGTTGAGTTAAATACTGCCTGGCGCCGTGCTGAACCTGACTGTGTTGAACATTTGCTCGAACATAGCCAGATTTCTGAACAGCTGAACCAGCGCATTTATGATCTGGCATTCGACCTTGCCCACACCCTGCGCGAACGCAAAAGCTCGAATGGTAAAGCCGGGATCGTACAGGGATTATTGCAGGAGTTTTCACTTTCCTCTCAGGAAGGCATTGCCCTGATGTGTCTGGCGGAAGCCTTGCTGCGAATTCCGGACAGTGCCACTCGTGACTTGCTGATTCGTGACAAAATCAATCAGGGTAACTGGAAAGAGCATGTGGGGCAAAGCAGCCTGATGTTTGTCAATGCGGCTGCCTGGGGCCTCATGCTGACCGGCAAACTGATGGAAACGCCTAAACAAAAAAGTTTATCTGGCATCCTGACCGGTCTTTTGGCACGTAGTGGCCGCGGGATTATCCGCAAGGCTGTGGATGTCGCCATGCGTATGATGGGCGAGCAGTTTGTTACCGGTGAAACCATTCAGGAAGCGCTAGAACATGCAGAACCTTTAGAAGATAAAGGTTTCCGCTATTCCTATGACATGCTCGGTGAAGCCGCGCTGACCGAACATGATGCTGAACGTTATTTTCAGGATTATAGCAATGCCATTCATGCCATTGGTCAGGCTTCCAAAGACAAAGATGTTTATGATGGTCCGGGCATTTCCATCAAGCTTTCCGCCCTGCATCCACGTTATCAGCGCGCGCAGATAGACCGTGTGCATGACGAGCTGTATCCTAAAGTACTGCAATTGGCAGAACTGGCAAAACGCTACAATATTGGCCTGAACATTGATGCCGAAGAATCTGAACGTCTGGAAATTTCTTTAGAATTACTCGAGCGACTGTGTTTTGAGCCTGGCCTTGCCGACTGGAAAGGCATTGGCTTTGTGATTCAGGCCTATCAGAAACGCTGCTTCTACGTAGTGGACTATGTGGTGGACTTAGCAAAACGCAGTCAAAAACGCCTGATGATCCGCCTGGTCAAAGGCGCTTACTGGGATAGTGAAATCAAGAAGGCCCAAATTGAGGGCATGACCGATTATCCGGTATTTACCCGTAAAGTGCATACCGATCTTTCCTATATTGCCTGTGCGAAAAAACTGTTGGCTGCCCCAGAGCAGATTTACCCGCAGTTTGCGACGCATAATGCCCAGACTCTTGCAACCATTTACCATCTGGCCAATCCGGACCAATATTACAACGGTCAATATGAATTCCAGTGCCTGCATGGCATGGGCGAACCGCTGTATGAACAGGTGGTGGGCAATAAAACGGATAACAAACTGGGTGTGCCGTGCCGTATCTATGCCCCTGTAGGCAATCATGAAACCTTACTGGCTTATCTGGTGCGACGTTTACTGGAAAATGGCGCCAATACCTCTTTCGTGAATCGCATTGCCGACAAAAGCCTAAAAATTGAAGATCTGATTGAAAATCCGCATACAGAAATTTTGAAAAATGCAACCAAAGAATCACAGGTGGGTCAGAAGCACCCTGCTATTCCCCTGGCCCCTGATTTATACGGCGATAACCGTCCAAACTCGGCGGGTCTGGATTTAGCCAATGATCATGACCTGACCGACCTTAACCAGACTGCACACAACCTGAGTCAGCATCAATGGCAGGCAAAAGCCTTGGGGAAAAACCTCGGTCTTGAAAATGGCTCAACTGATACAAGCCCACAGTCACTCCTTATTGTGAATCCTGCCGATCATCTAGATCTCGTGGGTCATGTACAGGAAGCAAGCGCTGATCAGGTCAATCAGGCCCTGGATCATGCCGTGAATGCACAAGCTGAATGGAGCAATACACCGAAAGACACGCGTGCTGCTTGCTTACAGCGTGCAGCGGATATCATGCAATCGCGTTTGCAGGAATTGATGATTTTACTCTGCCGTGAAAGTGGTAAAACCTATGCCAATGCCATTGCAGAGGTTCGCGAAGCAATCGACTTCCTGCGTTATTACGCCGCTCAAATCATCGATCTGGATGATGACGCCGTGATTCAGCCCCTGGGCACGGTGTTATGCATCAGTCCGTGGAATTTCCCTTTGGCGATTTTCACCGGGCAAATTTCAGCGGCACTGGTTGCCGGAAATACCGTGATTGCCAAGCCTGCCGAGCAAACCCCACTGATTGCCGCACAAGCGGTTCAAATTTTGTGGCAAGCCGGCATTCCTCAAGATGTGCTGCAACTTCTTCCGGGTCAGGGTGAAACCGTCGGTGCACAGTTAAGTTCAGATTCACGTATTCAAGGCATCATGTTTACCGGTTCTACCGAGGTTGCCAAAATTTTACAAAAGACCCTGGCTCAACGACTCAGTACTTCGGGCCAGCCTATTCCTTTAATTGCGGAAACAGGCGGTCAAAATGCCATGATTGTGGACTCGTCCGCATTGACCGAACAAGTGATTCTGGATGTGGTCAGCTCGGCTTATGACAGTGCCGGTCAGCGCTGTTCAGCCCTGCGTGTGCTCTGCGTGCAGGAAGACAATGCCGATAGTATCATTCAGATGCTGAAAGGCGCGATGCAGCAACTGCGCGTAGGCAATCCGTTGCTATTAAAAACCGATATCGGACCGGTGATCGATCTTGAGGCACAAAGCAATATTCAGAAACATATTGATCAAATGCAGAGTAAAGGTCATGCCGTACATCAGCTGATGTTGAATCCTGGACAGGATCAAGCTCTGACACAAGGGACTTTCATTCCGCCCACCCTGATTGAATTGCCGAACCTGGACGATTTGCAGCGTGAAGTATTTGGCCCGGTTTTACATATCATCCGCTACAAATATGGTCAATTAGAACAGCTGCTTGAGCAGATCAATGCCAAAGGCTATGGCCTGACCATGGGACTGCATACCCGTATTGATGAAACCATTCAGACCGTGATTGCACATGCAGAAGTCGGCAATTTATACATCAACCGCAATATTGTCGGTGCGGTGGTCGGTGTTCAGCCTTTTGGCGGTGAAGGCTTGTCCGGTACGGGTCCTAAAGCCGGCGGCCCAATTTACCTGTATCGTTTGATGCAGCACTGCTCTGCGAAAAAACTGGCACAACCATTTGCGACTCAGACACAGGTTACACAGCCAGCACATCAGCCTTTATATGACGTGTTTTACACCTGGGCAGAAAAAACCTTCCCGCAATATCAATTGCAACCGTGCCCTGCATTCTGTTCTGGCCATCATTATGAATTGCAAGGCCCGACCGGTGAAAGCAATCAATATGTGGTGTTGCCAAGAAAACGCGTGCTGTCTCTGGCAGAGCAGGAACAGGATCAGATTCAGCAACTGGCGGCAATTTTTGCGGTTGGCAGTCAACCAGTGGTGCTGGCTGAAAATACTTTTGTACTCAAATATCTTTCTAAAATGCCCAAAGAAATTGCACAGCGTTTTGCCGTAATCCGGAACATCGAAAGCGGCGATTTTGATGCGGTACTGCATCACGGCACCCAAGCCCAACTGCAACATTTACAAACTCAAATTGCTGGCCGTTCCGGGGCAATTATCGGCGTCACGCATTTAAAACCGCTGGATCACGATATTCCTTTAGAACGATTGGTGATTGAGCGCGCGATCAGCATCAATACCGCAGCTGCAGGAGGCAATGCCAGCCTGATGACCTTAAATTAAAAGTTTAAATTAAAAGCTCTACTTCAACTTAAATTTAAATAGCTTTAGCGCTGGACAAGAGATCCAGCTGTCGTTTCCTCTTTGCCAAGTCAACTTCTCCCTGGTCTGGTTGACTTGGTTTCTTTTTGATTCCGAAACCGTTCTAACACTGCTGATTTTTGTCTTTTAATCAACCTCCGCCTTGTTCATACGCAAGATCAAAAAACATATTTGAATTTAAGTTCAAACTGTATATTTCTGCTGCTTATTGGGGAATAAGTTTAGTCATCTGATGCAAACTTTGTTACCATCCCTGTTTTCAATGTGTTTGTGATTTTTACTGCATATGACTTCAGCTTATCAGTTACAACTTGATGCCAAGATTGCACGTATTTCTGCTCAATTTGCCGAGTTTAATCCTCCTTCTTTAGAAGTATTTCCGTCGCCTGAACAAAACTTCCGTATGCGCGCAGAATTCCGTATTTGGCATACTGATGACGATATGTTCTATGCGATGTTTGAACGCAGTGAAGATCAGCAAAAACAGGTCATTCGCATTGACGAATTCCCGATTGCGGATAAAAGCATTAATCAGCTGATGCCAATTTTGCTGCAAGAACTCAAAAGCAATGCGGTATTGTCTAAACGCTTGTTTGAAGTTCACTTTTTGGCGACATTAAAAGGGGAAATGCTGGTTTCATTGGTTTATCGCTGTCCGCTGGATGCCGAATGGGAAAGCTTGGCAAAACAGCTGGCTGAAAAACTGAAAATCAAAATTATTGGCCGTAGCCGCGGTCAAAAAGTGGTCTTAAGTGATGAGTTTGTCGTAGAAGAACTTCAGGTATTTGAGCGTACTTATCAATACAAGCAGATCGAAAGCAGCTTTACCCAGCCGAATGCACAAGTCTGCCAAAAAATGCTGGAATGGGCATGTAATGCTGCTGAACAGTCAGATAAAGACCTACTGGAATTGTACTGCGGTAACGGTAATTTCACCCTGCCACTATCCACCAGGTTCAAGCGCGTACTGGCAACCGAACTGGCCAAATCATCGGTCTATGCGGCACAGTGGAATATTGAACACAACCAGATTGACAATATTCAGGTAGCCCGTTTGTCGGCTGAAGAATTTACCGAGGCCTATAATGGAGAACGTGAATTCCGCCGCTTGCAGGAAGCGGAAATCGACATTACCAGCTATGACTTCGATACGGTATTTGTTGATCCGCCACGTGCCGGCATTGACGATGAAACATTAAAACTGCTGCAGCGTTTTGAACGGATCATTTATATCTCATGTAATCCGGATACTTTAGAGGACAATTTAAAGACCTTATCACATACGCATAAAGTGACCAAATTTGCGATGTTTGACCAGTTCCCCTACACCCATCACGTCGAGTCGGGTGTGTTGCTGGAAAAGATTTAAACAATTTATTTCATTTTTAGTTTTATATACAAATGAAGCTCAACTGAGCTTCATTTTTTATGATATTGAAAATTAAATGTTTACAAACCTTCATCTGGCAGTAACTGTCATAATCCCGTTAAATTATTGTGTCAGAATCGGAAAAATTTGTGTCTAATTGCTGCTTTTATCACTGTTATAGGCTTGTATTCCTCAAAAAACTGGATATATTTCGATCTATGTTAGGTTGCATATGAAGGCTCTATGAGTTTTTGGCAAAAGCTGTTTTCTGCTAATCAACAGCACAACGAACACAAGAATCAGATTTCCTGTGTCGAAAATGATTGCTCTTGTAAATCGAATGAACAATTGATCGAAGCTTTAACGAAAGCAACAGATGAAAAAGTCATCATTGGAATTAAGAAAGTCTTAATTTCAAGAGGTTATAGCCGTAAAGAGTTAAATGAATTACAGCATCTACCACTTCAACAATAGAGTCTAAACCCTCTAAATAAAGGCATTTAGTTCACTGAATGCCTTTTTATTTGCCCTTTTTTAATGGCTGGCGAATTTCATTATTCAGTAGAACAGTTCTGTTGCTCGATATAGGCCACCATCGGCCCTAAATTAAACAATGAGTCGGAACGCTTTAACTGCGGAATATAGGCACTTGAGATTGAACCGTCCAAATACAAGGCATTTTGCACCTTAAGCTGTTGTTGAAAAAATTGTGCAAATTGATAAAAACTGACTGCATTGCGACTGATCACAAAATATAAGCTTTGATCTTTAATCCCGACAGCATTACGGATTTTCAACGAGTCTGAATCTTTTAGAAAATTGAGATTTATCTGCCCGTCAATCACCAGCATCGGTCCCGATTGAGTCGCGTATTCGGCATTAAAATTGAGCTTTTGATAATCTTCGGTCTTGGCAATCAGGCTGTGATGCCGATTCCAGGCCAATACCCCATTAGGTTGCAGATGAAAATTTCCATAAGCCTGTTTTACCATGTTGAGTTTTTGCTGTTGCCGAGATGCTTCAATATATAAGCCGACCGGAGAATAGTCCGCATGATACATCCCGGCGTTCATGGCAAAAAGCAGCTTTTCACATGGTTTCAGCTGCTTTGCCAAAGCCTTGAATTTAGCTAGCGGTTGATGGGTTTGGTTATCATTTAAAAACAGGCGCAAGTTTTGTGGCTGATCTATTTTGACCACATCAACATCTACCCCTTCATTTTGCCAGCGCTGGATATGGAGGTCGGCATAAGTGAGGTTAGTAAAACTGAGTAAAGCGATAACTGCACATTTTATTAACAATACTTTCTTCATGTTGTTGTGGCTCATGAGTTATGCTGAGTCCAGACATTATATACTGCGATGTAATTGATATATAAAAGCCTGTCAACTTAGTGAAATAGTCGATTCTTTTATAAAGAAGCAGTAAACTACATCAACAAAACATATTTGTAACTTTATTGGCTAAACGTCAACATGCAACAGCAGAAAATACGATTTCCTTTAGGGGCACATCTTATCGTTAAACACTTTGGATATTCTCATCACGGCATTTATGCAGGTCGTGGCCGGGTTATTCACTATTCCGGTTTTGCCCATTTATTTAAGAAACGCCCCATTGAAATCACCTCACTGGAAAAATTCAGTTTTGGTAAAACCATTATTATCCAGCAATATAACAATCCTAAATTTCGTGGCCGTAAAGTGGTACGGCGTATGCGTTCACGCATGAATGAAAACCAGTATCATCTGATTATTAACAATTGCGAACACTTGTGTACCTGGGCCATTACCGGTGTAGAAAGCAGCCCTCAAGTCATCCGCATGATGAACCGTCTAACCACCATTGGTTATGTCAGCTCTCTCATGAGTTTTATGAACAGCATGCTGCTGACCCTCACCACCACCTGTTTTGCATTGGTGTTGTACATCAAGAAAAAGTTACGTGATAAGGCAAAAAAACGGATTCCGCATTATCTCTGGCTAAAAGAACAGAATCCCAAGCAGTGATTGCACCGGCTCGTTTCTCATTGCAGGATAAAATTTAAATTGCCCATAGACATCCAGATCTTTTAGCCAGTTTCAACTTCAAGGAGATGACTTCTCCATATACCCCATATGCATAGCAACGAACCACCAATCAATAACAGTTGATCCTTAGGTTTAGATCACCCCCATTTCAACAAATGGCGGAAACTTGTCATTGACCAGATTTAACTGCGCTCCATATTCCAGATAAGCCTTACAGCCATCCAGCACAGTGGTTAAACCGCCTGTTTGCTCAATCACAAAAGCAATTAAGTCTGAGCCTTCTAAAGAGATATCATAATTGCGAATCCGAAGATAAGTTTCTTGTGCGGTTAATTTCTCAAAAATAAAGTCTACCGTACTCTTGGGCTCTCCCCAGATCATCTGGATCAGTTCATTGTTAATCAACTGTTCGACATACACACTGCTGGTCACTTCATATTTTTCCCAATACCAGTCTACTGTTGTGTTTTCAATCAAGGGGCCTGTAGATGAAGTAAACCAGAACTTGCTGGTGATTTCGGGATCAACAAAGGCATTAAACACCTCTGCAACCGGTTTACGAATTAACATTTGGGTTTCTATGACAACGCTCATTTTTATTCCCCTCAGCCTGTTGTTTTAGTGATCGCTGTGCTTACGTTCTTATTGAATATTATTTTTCGCAGAATAAACAGTCCTCGTTAATAAGATCACACAATAAACTGGCTACCGTCAGCACTGGTCATTTTATGCTTACGAAAAAGCCCAACCGAAGTTGAGCTTTTAGCATATTTATTTCAATTCATTTTTAGCTGTTTCACGGCTAGCTTATTACTCACAGTTTCATCTCTTGCGGCCGGGCAAATGCGCCTTATCTGGCGCAAGATGAAAGGGTGTAACTTATCCTTACTTAGGCTTAAAGCTGTCTTTTAAGTCCAGAATGCGGTTAAACACTGGTTTTGCTGCTGTGTGATCATATTGATCTGCCACGAAATAACCTTCGCGTTCAAACTGGAAACGGTCTTCAGGCTTGGCTTCAGCCAGTGCAGGTTCAATCACCGCTTGAACTGTCTGTAATGAGTCAGGATTCAAGTTGGCAAGAAAGTCATCGCCCACTTCCGGGTCAGATTCAGTGAATAAACGGTCGTAGATACGGACCTCAGCAGGCACACCCTTGGTTGCAGAAACCCAGTGAATTACGCCTTTCACCTTACGGCCTTCCGGGTTCTTGCCTAAAGTTTCCGGATCAATTGAACATTTCAGTTCAACCACTTCACCGTTTTCATCCTTAATCACTTCATCGCATTTGATCACGTAAGCATGACGTAAACGTACTTCACCATCTGGAATCAAGCGTTTAAAGCCTTTCGGCGGTACTTCTTCAAAGTCTTTACGGTCAATGTAAATTTCAGAGCTTAACGGAATGATACGGTCACCCATGTCGACGTTCGGATGACGTGCATGAGTCAAATCCATATCTTCAGGCAAGTTGGTTAAAGTCACTTTCAGTGGATTCAACACAGCCATGCCGCGTGCAGCGGTATTTTCCAAAGACTGACGGATGCAGTATTCCAGCATTGCCACATCGACAATACCGTCAGACTTCGACACACCCACACGTTTACAGAAATCACGCAGACCTTCAGGCGTGAAACCGCGGCGGCGCATACCCACAACCGTTGGCATACGTGGATCGTCCCAACCTTGTACAAAGCCGCCTTCTACCAGTTTACGCAGCTTACGCTTCGAGGTAATGGTGTAATCGACATTTAAACGGCTCGATTCGTACTGGTGCGGAACGGCTGGAGATTTCACCTTCTCCACAATCCAGTCATAGAATGGACGGTGATCCTGGAATTCCAGGGTACATAAAGAGTGAGTCACACCTTCAATGGCATCGGATAATGGATGCGCATAGTCATACATCGGGTACATTTTCCATTTATCACCCGTCTGATGATGTTCAGAGTGCAATACCCGGTACATGATTGGATCACGCATATGCACGTTTGGAGAAGCCATATCAATTTTGGCACGCAGTACTGCCTGACCTTCGCCCAGTTCGCCATTACGCATTTGTTCAAAACGCGCCAGGTTTTCTTCTACAGTCGCGTCACGGAATGGAGAGTTTTTGCCCGGTTCTACAAATGAACCGCGGTTTAACTTGATTTCTTCAGGTGTTTGCAAATCTACATAGGCATCGCCCTGTTCAATCAGTTGCACTGCCCATGTGTACAGTTGATCGAAATAGCTTGATGCATAGCGAGGTTCACCATTCCAGTTAAAACCGAGCCATTTTACATCGTTGGCAATACCATCCACATATTCTTGTTCTTCTGCGTCCGGGTTGGTATCGTCAAAACGCAAGTTACATAAACCGTCAAATTCTTGCGCAATACCGAAGTTCAAACAAATCGCTTTCACATGACCAATATGCAGATAACCATTCGGTTCCGGTGGGAAACGCGTGATCACTTGCTGGGTACGGCCTGCTGCCAAATCGTCAGTAATGACCTGGCGTACAAAATCTAAGCCAGGCTGTTGTTCTTGCTGCGCAGCATCGACAGGTTGAGTACTTGTTGTCGGGTTATTTGGCAGGGATGAAACAACATCATTCGGCTTCATAGTTGATAAATCACTTCTATAAGATAAAATAGGATAATTAAAACGCTTTTCTCCATTTTTAACAAAGAAAATAACGTTTTTGCTTGCCTTGTAGTTTACAGTTTGCTTATGCTTCTCTCAACCAAAAACCCATGGCTTTTTTGTCCATGATCAGGAGATTATAGAATGAGTTTTCCTCAAGTCGAATTAAACACCAATAAAGGACGTATTGTTCTTGAACTTAACTCAGAAAAAGCACCTAAAACTGTTGCTAACTTTTTGGAATATGTTCGTGATGGTTTTTATGATGGCGTAATTTTCCACCGTGTTATTGACGGTTTCATGATCCAGGGCGGTGGCATGGATGAAAATTTCAAAGAAAAAGCAACGCGTGATTCAATTGAAAACGAAGCAGACAACGGTCTAAGCAATGACGAAGGTACAATCGCTATGGCGCGTACCCAAGCACCTCACTCTGCTTCTGCGCAGTTCTTCATTAACGTGAAAAACAACGCTTTCCTTAACCACACAGGTAAAACAGCTCAAGGCTGGGGTTATGCCGTATTTGGTAAAGTAGTTGAAGGTATGGATGTCGTAAACGAAATCAAAGGCGTTCGCACAGGTAACCGTGGCTACCACGCTGACGTTCCTCTTGAGAACGTTGTGATTGAATCTGCAAAAATCATTGCTGAATAAAAATCCCTCCTAACTTCCCTGAGCGAGTTTTAAAGCACTGCTTTTAAAACGAAGCGCAAGAAAGAGAAGAACTTCTATCTCTTTATAAAGATAGAAAGTCCCTCTTTATCAAAGATGGGTGAGGAGCATTGCTCCGCAAGGGAGATTTAAAAAAGGAATATACGTGACCTATCTGTTTATCTCTGATTTACATTTGTCACCTGAACACCCTCGACTCGTTCGGGGGTTTTTGGATTTATTAGACAGTTATAAAGACAAAAATACCCAGCTCTATATTTTGGGTGACTGGTTTAATGCCTGGATTGGCGATGACTATACAGCCCCCTGGCTCGATGACATTGTACATGCCCTGCAAAAGTTTCATCAGGCCGGCAATCAGGTATATTTTCAGGCTGGCAACCGTGATTTCGCACTCGGCAAAAAATTCTTAAAACAATTTCATGGCAGATTGCTGTCTGAACCCGCCATTTTAAAAATATCCGACACCACATACCGTTTAGAACATGGCGACCTACTCTGCACCGATGATGTGTCCTACCAAAAATTCCGCAAGATCATTCGCAATCCATTGCTTTTAGGTTTTTTAAAACGCATGCCTTTAAGTTTTCGGCAAAAACTGGCCAATGGTTTCCGTAAAAAAAGTGCTGAAACCAAGCAAGTCAAATCTTATGACATTATGGATGTAAATCAATTCGCGGTGAAAGTTGCCTTAGAACATGTTGACGTATTAATTCATGGTCATACACATCGCCCTGCGATACATGATGTTCAGGCTAAAAAAAGGATTGTGCTGGGGGACTGGCGCGAACATTCGGCACAGATTCTAGAAATTAATCCTGAACAAAAAAATGTAAAATTAGAATTAAAGACCTGGGCTTATTAGATATAAATTTCCATAATCAGCTGTTATCCCTCGACTATGTCATTCACAACCTGTCCAGAACTAAGAGCTAATGTTTCTGCGATGAGAAAATTTAGCTGACCAAAAGTAAAACCAGCTTTGTAAATGACAAAGGCTTTGGGTTTCATGAGGCCATACTTTTCAAGGCAAAACCAAAAAAGCACCCACAGAACTCCTGACCTTACAATTACAGCTGGTAGGAGTCCATCAGGTACAATTTGAAGCGATATAAAATATTAAAAATTAATACCCACCTTCAGATTTAACCACTTCAGTACCATCTTTGTATTTGGCTAAAAGTTCACGCAGAGAGTTCATCAAGACACTGGTATCTACACCCACCGCAACAAACTCGGTACCCAAATCAATATATTTTTGCGTCACTTCATGCGCAGTCGATAGAATTCCCGCTGCTTTACCTGATGCCCGAATGCGTTGAATGGCATCTATTACGGCTTTTTGTACTTCCGGATGATTCGGATTACCCTGATAACCCATGGTCGCAGACAAATCTACAGCGCCAATAAACACGCCATCAATGCCATCCACTTTTAAAATCTCGTCCAGATTTTCCAGACCTGTTACTGATTCAATCTGAATCAGCAGGCAAATATTTTCATGCGCTTTGGCATAATAGTCAGGAATGCTGTTCCAGCGCGTCGCACGTGCCAGTGCCGCTCCCACGCCACGAATCCCCTCTGGCGGATAACGTACCGCTTTCACCATTAGCTCCGCCTGCTCAACCGTTTCCACCATGGGAATCAATAAAGTTTGTGCCCCAATATCCAAAAGCTGCTTAATCAGCTGTACGCTGCCAATGGGTGGACGCACCACGGCTTGTGAAGGATAAGCCGCAATACTTTGCAATTGAGAGAGTGTGGTTCTTAAATCGCTCGGTGCATGTTCACCGTCAATCAGCAACCAGTCATAGCCCGCATTGGCCGCAATTTCAGTTCCATAAGCATCTGCCAAACCCACCCATAAGCCAATCTGCTGTTGGGTTTTTAATCTTCTTTTAAAATGGTTTGTATCATCTATCATTGTCTGACTCGGTCTACAGGCGATGTAATTATTCGATTAAACGTGATTTAACAAAAAGTACCAATATAGATTTCGTATTTTATCATTGTATATAGCTATTAATAATTCATTTTATTAAGTTTTTATTCTATGCCACCATCAATACCGGCATTCTTTATCTTAGGATACTTTATCTCAGGATATAAATTATCTAAAAATTCTTCCAAGCCATTTCAGCCAGGAATCAGGTAAAATCATTAAAAATTTAATAGTGGAAATGTCACTCATGGATTTATTAAACATTTCAAAAACACGTTACACCACCAAAGCATATGATGCTTCCAAAAAAATTCCCCAGGAACAATTTGAACGTTTACTGGAAATCCTGCGTCTCACGCCATCCTCCATCAATATTCAACCCTGGCATTTTTTTATTGCCGATCATCAAGCTGCCAAAGAGCGCATTGCCAAGGCTTTAGTGGGTAAATATGCTTACAATGCCCCTAAAGTCTTAGATTCTTCTCACACCATTCTGTTCTGTACCAAAGCAGATATCAGTGAACAGCATTTAGATACCCTGCTTACTCAGGATGATGTCAGTGGCCGTTTTAAAGATGAAAAAGCCAAACAGGGTCAGAAAGACAGCCGCAGCGGATATGTGGATTATTACCGTAATGAAAAAGGTGATATTCAGCGCTGGGCAGAAAATCAGACCTTTATTGCGTTAGGTCAACTACTGCTGGCCGCAGGTATTGAAGGAGTTGATGCCACGCCTATTGGCGGATTTGATGAACAGATCATCCGCCAGGAACTGGAATTAGATGAAAAAGGTTTAATTCCGTCGGTGATTATGACCCTGGGCTACCGTAGTGAAAATGATTTCAACGCTCAATTACCCAAGTCACGTCTGAGCCGTGAAGAAATTTTCACCAAGCTGTGATTAAAAAAATTACAATAAAAGGGGCTTATGAGCCCCTTCCATGTCATTTCGGGACTTATTTTTGCAACAGGACTCAGGTATATTGGCAAAAAAATAAACGGTAGTCCCCGATCATGCCTCCATCTATTAAAATGCCGATAAAATTTGAATGTCCTTCTTGCCAAACGGTTTACATGCACAAATACAGCCCAGATGCTATTTTGACCTCTTATCCTACCTGCCCTGATTGTCAGCAACCCGGTCAACTGCAGGGCACAATTGAAATGCAAGATCTATTCAAACATCCTGTTGTTCTGGTCAACTACTATTGGAAAGATACCTTACAGCGCTTTCAACGCTTGTGATTGATTTTATGTCCTTATTTTATAAATATTAAAATCCTGAATATACGACGCATTGAAATGCGCTGTATATTTTGATTTTCATTATTTCGCTGACGATTTTATGGTCTGCTTTTTGCTTTAAACCTATTTATAACGATTAAAATTTTTAAGAGGTTCCGCATGTCTTTATTTATCTCCATGCCAATGAAATTTGAGTGTCCTCATTGCCAGCAATATTATCTTCAGCTTTATCAGCAAGAAAATCATCACTATCCTGCCTGCCCTGTCTGTCATCAAAATGGCTTATTATTGGGTCTGGCAGAAAAGCAAGATTTTCTGCAGCATCCTTTCATTTTTGTATCGAGTTATATCAGACAGACATGGCATAAGCTAAGCAAATAACACTTACCAAACCTAAAGCCAGACCGAATGCTGTTGCAAGTTTCAATTTTTCTTTAAATAGCATTAAGCCACTGAAAGCACCCAAGATCACTACCAGAATATTCATGCCTGCAAACACAATTGCAGGCGTGTCTTTTAATAACATGTGTGCCTTGACATACAGGGCTATATTGGCAAAATTTAAGATTCCCAGCCCCAATCCAGCCAGAATATTTTGACTACTGCCTGCTGTTTTCGTGGTCATGGCAATATAAGCCAATGACAGAATAAAGGCACAGATAAACATCAAGTTTAGTGCCACGGCAAACTGTACACCCAACCCAGTGGTGTATTTCAATAACACATCAATCAAGGCATATCCACACCAGACCAATGCCAAATAAAACATGCCTTGCCTGGTGGCAACGGATTGACCCGACTCTGCCTGATGATGTGAAAATAGAATACTCAACACTGCTGCAATACCTAAACCGATACCGACCATTTTCAGGGTATTAAACTGTTCCTGAAAAATAAAAAATGCTGCCAACAGCGACAAGACTACAGATAAACGCTGGGCGATTTCAGTTTTTACAATACCAGCATATTGCAAGGATTTCGCCAGACACAAGAAAATACTCGGCAGTAACACACCCAGCGCTACAATCAGCCACCACGGCGTATCTATAACTGAGATATGCTGTAAATCCGGCTTAAACCACAGATAACACAACAGACTCGCGGAAGCATAATTCCAGACAATCATCTGCAAGGCATCAAAACCTTTGGCTTTGCATAGTTTTAAAAGAATAGAGATGACGACACTACAGCACGCTGCAGCCAATATAAGTTCCATCTTTTGGATATTTTCCTTATTTATAATGGATCAAGAATTAGATACAAAAAAGCCCACAATCATTGTGGGCTTTTGATTATAGATAATCTTGAAGATTATTTATAACGACTGACCATTTTCTCTAAAGAAATTGGACGAATCTTGTCTGCATGACCTGCAGTACCGAACGCTGTATAACGATCTACACAGATTTGTTTCATTGCAACAATAGTTTCTGCAAAGAATTTACGTGGATCGAATTCGCTTGGTTTTTCAGCCATCATACGGCGCATTGCACCCGTCGATGCCAAACGCAAGTCCGTGTCGATATTGATTTTACGAACACCGTGTTTGATTGCTTCAACCAGTTGTTCAACAGGCACACCATAAGTTTCTTTGATGTCGCCGCCAAATTGATTGATTACAGCCAACCATTCTTGTGGCACAGAGCTTGAACCGTGCATGACAAGGTGGGTATTTGGTAATGCCGCATGAATTTCTTTAATACGGTCAATCGCCAGGATGTCGCCTGTAGGTGGACGCGTGAATTTGTAAGCACCGTGTGAAGTACCTACCGCAATCGCCAACGCATCTACATCGGTATCAGCAACAAACGAACGTGCTTCTTCTACAGAAGTCAGCAGTTGAGAATGGTCAAGTACGCCTTCTGCGCCTACGCCATCTTCTTCACCCGCCATACCGGTTTCAAGGCTACCCAGGCAGCCAATTTCACCTTCAACCGAAACGCCACAAGCGTGCGCCATTTGAACAGTACGGCGAGTCACATCTACGTTGTATTCGTATGAAGTTGGGGTTTTGCCATCTTCACCCAAAGAACCGTCCATCATGACAGATGAGAAGCCCAATTGGATAGAACGTTGGCATACGTCAGGACTTGTACCGTGGTCTTGATGCATTACCACTGGAATGTGTGGCCATTCTTCAATCGCAGCTAAAATCAGGTGACGCAAGAATGGAGCACCTGCATATTTACGGGCACCCGCGGATGCTTGCACAATGACAGGTGAATTTGTTTCGTCTGCGGCCAACATAATTGCACGCATTTGTTCTAAATTGTTTACGTTGAACGCTGGTACGCCGTAGTTGTGTTCTGCAGCGTGATCCAAGAGCTGGCGCATTGAGATTAGAGCCATAATATCCTCCCAGGTAATGCGCCATATTCTACATGGACTCAGGTTTCAATTCAGCAACTAAACACACTATTTCAAAAAAAATCCCTGCTTATGCAGGGACTTTTAGATCAAAAAACACAAACTTACTGTGCAGTTGCTGTAGAAGCAGCTTCATCGGTAGCGGCAGTCGCTTCATCTGCTGGTGCATTTGCCACTTCAGCAGGTACATCGGTATTTTTTTCATCCAGGACAGGCTTATCCAGTGCATCAATCGCTTTTTGCTGTTCTGGTGTGATTTGCTCATCCGCTGCTGCAGAAGCGGCAGTTTCAGTTTTAGGTGCTTCATCTTTTTTGGCACAGGCAGTCAAAGCCAAAGGTAAAATCACAAGTGCTGCAAGTGTTAATTTTAAATTCATCAGATTTTCCTACCACAGGAGATTTAATGAACGGAATTTTATTGCAGTTATATTGCATTTTTATGACTAAAAAATGAATCACTGAAGTGAAAGAGGAATGAAAAAAGGCTGACCGAAGCCAACCTTTTCTATTTTTAAAAGAATGTATTAAGCACGTTCTAAAAGCACAGCAACCGCCGGAAGTGTTTTACCTTCAACAAATTCAAGGAATGCACCACCACCAGTAGAGATATAGCCAATCTGGTCTGCAACGTTGTATTTATCAATTGCCGCTAAAGTATCGCCACCACCTGCAATTGAGAAACCGTCAGATTCTGCAATTGCTAAAGAGAGTGCCTTAGTGCCTTCACCAAACTGATCTACTTCAAATACGCCAACAGGACCATTCCAGAGAATCGTTTTAGAGGTTTTCAGAATTTCAGCAAATGCTTTTGCAGTTTCCGGACCCACGTCTAAAATCATGTCGTTGTCTGCAACATCTTCAACTTTTTTCACAACAGCTTTAGCCGCAGCCAATGAACCCAGGAAGTCGTCGAAGTTGATTTCAGAAGCATCTGCAACCACAACGTCAGTTGGAAGCGGGATAGATACTTTTGCTGCAATGGCTTTTGCAGTATCAATCAAATCATTTTCGCACAGTGATTTACCCACGTTATAACCAGCCGCAGCCAGGAAAGTATTGGCAATACCGCCACCTACGATAATTTGATCGCAAATGTCTGAAAGTGAAGTGAGTACGTCAAGCTTAGTTGACACTTTAGAACCCGCAACAATAGCAACCATTGGTTTTTCAGGGGTTTTAAGTGCACGGCCTAAAGCATCCAGTTCTGCTGCAAGTAAAGGACCCGCTGCTGCGACTTTTGCAAAACGTGCCACGCCTTCAGTTGAAGCTTCTGCACGGTGTGCAGTACCGAAGGCATCCATCACAAATACATCGCAAAGTGCTGCATATTTTTGTGCAAGTTCAGGGTTGTTTTTCTTTTCACCTACATTGAAACGGCAGTTTTCAAGCAATACCACTTGACCTGCTGCAACTTCAACACCATCTAAATAATCAGTGAAAAGTTTGACTTCCTGGCCCAAAGCTTCGGTTAAGTACGCTGCAACTGGCGCCAAAGATTGTTCAGGTTTTGGCTCACCTTCAACTGGACGACCAAGGTGTGAATAAACCATCACTGCTGCACCTTTTTCCACGGCCGCTTTAATGGTTGGTAATGCTGCGCGTAAACGTGCATCACTGCTAATTACACCGTTTTTAACAGGAACGTTTAAATCTTCACGAATTAGTACACGCTTACCTGCCAAATCCAGGTCAGTCATACGCTGAAAGTTCATGTATAGCTCACTTTATAGATATAAAAAACGCCCCGATTTTAAATGATTATGTAGAAAAAGGTTAGCATCTTTTGCAGAAAAGCTGTCGAAAGACAAAGTTTTGATTATCATAGTCAAAAGCCACATAATGATTTAGAACTTATGTCTATTCACCCAGATCCAAATATCAATCGCCTGAATGTGTTAGGCGAACCCTTGGCAAGCTGTTGCTACTCTCCTATTACCGGCTATTTTCGTAACGGCTTTTGTCATACGGCCACCACAGATCTCGGTCAGCATACAATGTGTGCACAAATGACCGCTGAGTTTCTGAATTTTTCGCAAAAAGTAGGGAATGACCTGATCACCCCTCTTCCGGAGGTTGATTTTCCAGGTCTAGAACCAGGTGATTTCTGGTGCATTTGTGTGACCCGTTGGGTTGAAGCATATCAGGCTGGTATTGCTCCGCCTATTAAAATACAAGCTTGCCATCAGGCTGTGCTCTCATATGTTCCGCTTGATGTGCTTATGGAATATGCAGTGTAATGAGTACTCCCAAAATTATTTTGGCTTCAAGCAGTCAAACCCGTAAAGACTTGATGAATCGTCTTCGTATTGATTATCAATGTATGGTGCCAGATATCGATGAATCCCCTCGTGGTGAAGACCATGCAGATGAACTGGCGAAACGACTGGCTTTTGAAAAGGCCAACATTATTGCCGAACAATATCCCGAAGCAATCGTGATTGGTTCCGATCAGGTGGCCTGGCGTGAAGGTGCACCCGATATCTTTATTGGCAAACCGTTGACCGTGGAAAAAGCGATCAAGCAGTTACAGGCCAATTCGGACAAAATCGTTTATTTCAGTACCGCATTAAGTGTGCAACAGCAGTCCACTGGCTTTGAAAAAACGCTGGTTGAACACTACAAGGTTAAGTTCCGTAAACTCGGTCATGCTGAAATTGAACGTTATATTGAAGTCGATCAACCTTTAATGTGCGCAGGCAGTTTTAAGTGTGAAAGCCTCGGCATTAGTCTGTTCGAACAGATGACCGGGCAAGATCAAACCACTTTGATGGGTATGCCGATGATTCAGCTATGTCATATCCTGCGTCAGTTGAATGTGCTGGTGCCTTAACCCTAATTTTGCTTAGGCCAATCTTTCCATGACTTGAAAGGTTGGCTTATTTGAGGGTTCCACCCTCCTTGTTCAAACTTTTTCTGCCCAGGATTCATGCCTAGCATTGCGCTATTATCAATAAAAACTTCTCCCATGATTTCACTCCCGTAACACAGTACAAGAAGTCTTGCCAACTGATTTACAACTTGCTCTCACCTGCAACTCCATAGACAATAAGCATAAATTTATAGGTGCTTTTATCTTATGTCCCAGCCTCTAGACGTACTCGGCGGCATCACTGCCGAACAATTCCTTGCCGAATATTGGCAAAAAAAACCTCTCCTTGTTCGTAACGCACTTCCTGAAATTGAAAATATTTTAGTCCCTGACGATGTCATGGAACTGGCGTTAGATGAAAACATTACCGCACGCCTCATCAAGCAAAAAGATAAAGATCCAAACCAATGGTCAGTCAAATCTTCACCTTTGATTAAGGCAGACTTCCAGAAGATGCCAAAACTCTGGACCCTACTGGTTCAGGCGGTAGATCATTATTCATTTGATCTGGCAGAACTGTGGAAGAAATTTCCTTTTATCCCGCAGTGGCGTCGCGATGACATCATGGTGTCATATGCACAAAAAGGAGGTTCTGTCGGTAAACACTTCGATTTTTATGATGTGTTCCTTGTACAGGGTTACGGCCACCGTCGTTGGCAACTGGGACAAATGTGTGATGCCGAAACTGAATTCGTTGAAGGGCAACCTTTAAAGTTACTCCCGGACATGGACGTCAATTTTGATGAGGTGCTTGCCCCGGGTGATTTGCTATACGTACCACCGGGTTTATCGCACTACGGCGTAGCGGAAGATGACTGCCTGACCTTCTCTTTCGGTTTCCGCATGCCGAACGTGGCAGAAATGATGGATCGTGTCAGTGATAAATTTGCTGCTGATCAATTGCTCAAGAACCCGTTAAAAGACATTCTGCGTGACAAAATCAGCCCGATTGGTCAAATCACACAGAATGAACTTGAGTACTTAAAAACTGAACTTTTGGCGCAATTGCAAAATCCGGCCGTGCTTGAAGATGCCCTGATGAGCCTGATGTCAGAACCAAAATATCCTGAAAATATTCCAGAGGCGGAAGCCATTGGTACAGGTGACCTGGAAGAAGCGTTGGATCAGGGCTATTCACTCATGCTCGAGCCGGCATCTCGCCTGCTCTATACTGAAGCTGAAGGTGAACTGCTGTTCTGGGCCAATGGTGAAGGCATTTGTATTTCTGAAGCTTTTTCCCCAATTTTAAAACAGTTGGCGGATGGCGGTTCAGTATTGCTGGATGAAAATCTGTATGATCCAGACATGCTGGAAGACATTGTGAATTTGCTCAATGAATCCATTCTGATGCTGTTACCTGCCGCAGAAGAAGAGTAAACAGCACATAAGGGGGGAAATTCATTTCCCCCCTTATTTTATATTGCAGCATTTCAGATATACAGATTAAAATTTCTCACCGTTCCCAAAAGAAAAATCATTATTCATATTCCCGTTTTTTAATTTAATTTGGGAAAAATCAAAAGTAAAAGCGCTGAAAAAATTCTAATTTTTTGCCGATTTTATAAAATGATGGCATAGCGAATGCTATCTAAAAATCAAGGGAAATTGAATTGCTTATTTCAGCTGAACAATCGCCTGAATGATGGTGCAACCCGGCTCAGAAGATAACTTCAATTCCGCCCCTATGCGCTCCAAACGCATTTTCATACTGCGCATGCCAATACTTAATCCCTGTTGCGCTACACTATCTGCATCAAAACCGACACCGTCATCTTCTATAGTTAAAATAAACTGACGTTCTGTGACATAGACCATCGTTATCTTTACCTGCCTGGCCTGACTATGTTTAATGATATTGGTCAGGCTTTCTTCCATGACCCGTATCAAGGTAAGGCACTGCAAAGCACTCGGCACTGCTTGCCATTCCTGCGGGAAAATCCATTTAGAACGAATGTCCAGCTCATCCATAAGCTGACTAAAACGATGCCTAACGGGTGCCACCCACAGTATGGGATTGACTGGAATTTTATTGTCTGCAGATGAACCACTATCAATAATTTGCCTGAGGTCATCCCTTAATAATTTAAGCATCGATAAAAATTGCTTGTTAGAAATATTATGCGCGCTTTGATCCACTAAAATCATCGAGCGAACCAATGATGCACCCAAACCATCATGCAAATCATGGGATAAATTGATTCTTTCTTGCAGCTTGACATTTTTAAGCTCGAGTTGATGTTTTTCATTTAAACTGGAGCTTAAATCATTACTGACCTGCTGAACTTTCATTTCTAGCTGGGCATTAAATGTTTCAATTTTTTTAACGTTACGTGCCAATCTTGAGCCTAATATAATCACCATAAAAAAGGTAATCACCGGTCCAGTATAGGGAGATAATGGTCGAATATCCGTTACAATCTCACCGGATAATAATAAAAGGTCAAAAATCATAAAAATGACAATAGCGCTTAGGCAAATGGCCAAAAAGATATAATCTGTTCTTTTTGATTGAATGGCTTGGTAACAGACATATAAATAACCGCCCAGAAATACGCCGACATAGATTAAAAATATCAGTCCAAAAACCCAGTAAACGGACTGCTGCGGGGTGAGGAAAATACCTGCAATAATCAGTCCCGTCATTCCTCCAAAAAATGTCTCAACTTTAATAAAGTGCTTCTGGATAAACCTGAATAAATAAATACAGAAACTTAAGACATAAAGAATAAAAAAAGCCAAATTGGCCTGTGCTGCAATTAATACATTGGGATAGGGAAATGTTTCTGTGCTCAGTATATTGGAAATAAAGAGCACCCATAAAAAAGAACTTAAGGCAAACCACCCAAAAGTGCTTTCTTTTCGACGCAAGAGCCAAATAACAAAACAGATCACACCAAAGGTAATGGATAAAATGAGATTAATTAAAAATAAAGTTCGGCGATTCCATACCTGACTTTGATATGACTCATAAATGTTTTGTACATTATTAAAAGAAATCTGGCCAATACCCGGAGACTGAAAAGCCAAGCCATTCACATAAATTAAAATTTCATTTTCACCGCTGTTTAATGCCGATATCGGTAAAATCCAGTAACGCGGCATATTCCAGCTTTTTGACAGCGGTTCCTGTAAATGCTTATCTTTCCAGAGTAAATCGCCGTTTAAATAAACTGCACCCGCAGAATTAATATAATGAATTAAAAAAGCAATCGGCTCGGCAAGTCTGGCCTGATTCTGACATGACCAGCTCCATTGAATCTTATACCAGACTCCGCCATTATAATTTGGCCACCGCTTATTCCATTGATCGGGTAAATCCACAGACTTCCAGCCTTGCTGGGGTAAAATTGTGACTGAACTGGTTTTAACAGTATCAATAGAATGAATGTGCACTGCACATTGTGCATTGATATTTTCAGTTCTTTCCGCATAACTGACTTGACTCAGCAGGCTAAGAACAAAAATTAAAAAATAATGCACAATCAACCGCTTCATAAAATCCCTAAGGATCGTGCTGCACTGACGGCCTTTGTTCTTTTGCTCACCGACAATTTCCGGTAAATATGCTTGATATGACTTTCAACCGTATATTTAGAAACAAAGAGCTGTTCGGCAATTTCCCGGTTACTCATGCCTTGAGCCACCAGATTCAAAATCTCCGTTTCCCGGCCGGTTAACAGTTCCATATCGGCATCTATGATTTTATGATCATCCGCTGGGGGTATGATCGCAGCCGATATCTGTTTTAAAATTTCTTGGGCAATAAAAGGGTCAATTGGCGCACCGCCGCGTAAAATGCTGCGAATAGACAACAGTACTTCTGCATCATCACGTTCTTTCAGGACATAACCTGTCGCACCTGCCTTGATTGCTGAAAATAAGCTTTCCTGAGTACTCCAGGCCGATATCACCAAAATCATGGCATTGCTATCCAGTGCACGCAGCTTTTCAATCAGCTCTATGCCATTGCCGTCAGGAAGCCCCAGATCTACCAAAGCCAGGGAAACAGGTTGCTGCTCTATTTCGGTAAACGCCTGCTGCAAGTTTTTGGCAAAAATGAGCATCTCTTTGCTATAGCCCAATTCTGTCAATATATTTTTTAACCGTTCTTGAATCAGTCCTTCATCTTCAACAATTAAAACTGGAACGGGTAAAATCGTTTCTAATTCTGACACACACCACCCCCCTGTTATAACCGCTTACTATAACGAAAAAAACAATCTCAGCGATATCCCTAAAACTAGGTAATTTAATGACTTTTATATTAATAATTCATCAATTTTATTTACGATGCTGCTGTCTAGCAGTTTAATAAACACCATAAAATAAAAACTTTAAAGTTTCAATCGATGATTGATCCATTCAATATTCTGACTATGTTACAGGGTATAACTTATAAATTTAGCTTAACTTAATCAGCTGTAGGGCAAAAATAAACCGCTGCTTGAGCGGTTTATTATTTAGGACTGGATTAGTGACCATATTGCTGGTTTAAGTATTTCACAATTTGTGCCGACTCAAACATTTTCACCCCGGTATTCGGATCAATCAAATAAGGAACCTGAATATCTCGCCCCATAATTTCAACGGTCTTTTCACGTTTACCACCGGCTAAGGGTTGATATTTTCCAGGTTTTAAACGCAGTACTGCCGGTCCCATATCCTGCCAGCGCTCTTTAGCCACATTATGGTAAACATACGGCAGCTCGAGCTCGGTTAATAGCGCTCGTACCACACGGGTAAAGGGACTGGCTTCAAAGCCCCATAACTCCAACAATTGCTCAGGTGCTGCACGATCTTTAATTTTTCGGTTAATCCAGACGCCGCGTGCACCATTAATAATAGTTCCAGCTAAAGCTACGACAGGAATTTTAGGATAATGGGCAAATTTTTTCGGTGTGGTTCCCGTTCGGCCATAATGCTTAAATAAATGATTAATAATGGCTTGTGATTCATATATTTCTGTACCGGTATTTTCATCAATTAAAAATGGAAACCGGTTTTTGCCACCTTTTTCTTTGACAATTTTCCGGTATTTCTGTCCACCCTTCGGGCAAGGATAAACCTCATAATCCAGATTTAACAAGGTTAAGACTTCACGCACACGACGGCAAAATGGCGAACCTTCAAACTCATAAAGTTTCAGCAATTTTTCAGGCTGCTTGGGAAAAGCAGTACCACTCACGCCTCGTCCACCTTCAGTCAAAGATGAAGCTAAAGCCTGTATCACTTTAATTTGATGATTCACCATTTTTTATCCTTGTATCTCTGTCTTTATAAATCGACTAATTTTTCTTTTGCCACCACAATGCCGTTGTTGTCAGCATAGATGTAATCGCCAGAACTGATGCTTACACCACCAAAATACAAAGTTAAATCCACTTCGCCTATGCCTTTGCGATTGCTTTTTTGTGGAATTGCAGCCAATGCATGCACCCCCAGATCCAGTTCAGCAATGGCATCCACATCACGTACACAGCCGTAAATAATTACCCCATTCCAGTGATTCTTAACCGCTGATTCAGCAATCATATCGCCCATCAAGGCACAGCGCATGGATGCTCCACCGTCCACCACAAGCACTTTACCCGTACCATCGGTTGCGAGCAGTTCTTTGACACGTGAATTATCTTCAAAACATTTTACGGTGACTGCCTGACCACCAAAGCTTTTACGTGCGCCATAACTTTTAAAGAATTTTCCATCCATTGATGGGGTGACCACCTGAATTTCTTTTTCTGGATTGTCATCAAGTAAATCACAGGTTACGAATGCTGGATTAGACACTTTTTATTTCCCTCGTTTGGAATTTTGTATGCGTAAATTATCATAAATTTCAAACTTTTCAGTTTGAGTTTGTGCAGCCTCGACCATAGTATGAGCCACTTGCGCTGCTGTCACTGGCTTATATTTAAATGCATCAGGAGCCCAATGCGAGAATTTTTGATACAACTTTTGCGTCATATCTTCTAACGTACGTCGTTCTGGTCGTTCACCCAGTAATAATGACGGGCGCAGAATGGACACATATTCCAGATTTAAACCCTGGATATGCTGTTCCAGCTCACCTTTGACTTTATTGTAAAAAATTCTGGATTTTGCATTTGCACCTAGCGCACTAATCAATAAAAAGTGGGTCTGGGTCGATTCAAATAAATCGGCAAAATGTGCATTGATTTCATAATCAATAGTATAAAAATTCTGTTTTGAACCGGCCTTTTTTAGCGTCGTGCCTAAACAGCTAAAGGCATGGCTATAGCCATTTACATCTTCATCGTTCAGTAACAGAAAATCTTCCAGTATAAACTGCTGTACTTTTTTCAGGCTGTTAAGCTTTGAATCTTCATGCCGAACCACAGCGGTAATTTTTTCACAGTCTTGTATCTGGTTAAGCTGCTGCAAAAGTTCCCGACCAACCAAACCTGTTGCACCAATCACAATTGCACTTTTAATCGATTTAGTCATTTTTTAAGCAATCTCTTTAGGTTATTACTAATGTAACGGTTTCTTTATACTTTTTATGCATCTAAAATGTTGCCGAATCAAGTCAAGACTTGACTTAACGCCATAGTTTAATCACAATATGGCACTTGTTTACGGGCTGGTGATAATTCTTCTGATGAAGGTTTTCAGTTGCAATTTCAGCCCGCCCAGACCAATCTAATTCAAGGAGTGCACGAGTGGCAAACTCTGCTCAAGCTAAAAAACGTGCTCGTCAAAACGTTAAAGCACGTAAACACAACGCAAGCTTACGTTCTATGGTTCGTACTTATCTTAAACGCACAGTAGCTGCAATCGCTGCTGGTGATTATGCTGCTGCTACAGAAGCGTACAAAACTGCGGTTCCTGTAATTGACCGTATGGCTGATAAAGGTATCATCCATAAAAACAAAGCTGCTCGTCATAAGAGCCGTTTGAATGCACAAGTTAAAGCTTTAGCTAACTAAGTTGTTGCATTGAAAAAAGCCCGTTTAGGGCTTTTTTTACGCCTATAAAAAGTTATTCAGTCTAAAAATAGCGAGTGATAAAAATATAAAGTGCTTCAAAACCCTTATTAAAAACTGTTTTTTAGCCTTACTTTATTCAGGAAGAGAATCCAGATGGCATTTCTTTAAAGCCAATGCTGTTTTATTTTATTTTTTCCAGGTTCTGGAACTCCCGAATCGACAGCTCATTCACTTGGCCACGCCAAATCCATTTCAGTTTGGATTCTAGAAATACATCACCTTCAAACCAGACAAACAGGCCTTCCATCATTTTTGGCCAGTCTTCCCGGCTAACAGTATTACGACCGGAAATCACCGCAATAATGGCTGCCAAAATAGTATCGTGACTCACGGCCAGACTTAAACCAAAATGATCTTGCGGATGGGTATTATAAATCAGCTCCAGCACATCGACCACACCGGTAATCGGATGTTTCATTCCAGGCAAGGCATTATTGACAAAACTGTTAATAAAGCCCAAAGCACCCTGTTTCTGAAAATAAGGCCCCGCCTGTTTAATATCCAGCACAAAACTTCCCGGCTCGACCAGCAAGCCTTGCTGGACAATTTCAATATGATGGGTATTTTGTGCCAGCGTACTCGTATCGGCACCCTGAATCATTAAAGCAGCAGTATCGACACAGCGCTGGATCGGACTTGAAATGCAGTGCTGGATGCTACGGTCCGTATTATCAATTAAATAGCTTCCCCACGCCTGTGCCAAGTCACGGCCTTGTTCGGTTAACTGCAAATCATAGCCAGCCAGACCCTGCCCTGTAACGACCTCACGAATAGAATGACGGGTAAACAGGGTAACAGGGGTTTTGGCATCAGGCAGCAAATCGAGTGCCTTCAGCATACTTGTAGGGAGTAGATTTAACGCCATGAAGCAGCCAAAATTAAACATGGGTACATAGCACACTATAGCATGTTAATGCATCAGCTCAATGTATGTTCGCCATAAGTCCTAGGGTCTGGAATGCCAATTTTTTCATCTCGACATTACGAAATGCGATAAAACCACCGTTCAGCAAACTCTCCCGTTGATTATATACAAAGGGTCTGCCCTTAAAATCGACCAGACCGCCCCCGATACGCTCAATCAGACACTGCCCTGCACTGGTATCCCACTCGCTGGTCGGATGGAAACGCGGATACATATCGACTTTCCCCTCCAGCATCATGCAAAACTTATAGGCGCTTCCCGCCCTAAACTCTACAATATCGACCTGCTGTTTCAGGATGTCCAGATATTCGGCATATCTGGGCTTGTTCTGGCTACTTTGACTTAAACCCACCTGAACAGTTTTAGACGGCAAATCATCGACATAGTGCAGCCATTGCCGGGTTTGGATTTCAAATTTTAAAGGTACGCCCTGCTTGGGACAAAAATATATGCTTTGCTCACCCGGTATAGCCAATAGCGCAAAGGTGGTATTGGCACCCTCTACCAGGCTCAGGTTGATGGTAAATTCAGGACGCTTATGCAGAAATTCTTTGGTGCCATCCAGGGGATCGAGCAACCAGAAGTTCTGCCATTGCTTGCGTTGACTATTGTCGCCTTCTTCCGACAATAAAGGGATGAGCGGAAAAGTCTGTTTTAATGCATGGGTGATAAATTCATTGACCCGATAATCCGCTTGGGTGACTGGAGACTGGTCCTGCTTATGCTCCACATCAAAATTTTTACCCGCACAGTAGGCCTGATATTCTGCTCGCAAAATTTCACATGCCTGTGTCACAATGGGAACCAACTGTAAAATCAAGGCATCTTGCGGTGCCGTGGTCGCTTTAAACATAGATTACCTTCATATGCCGAATTATTCAGAAAAACCCACCATCATCTTTGATATGGATGGTACCCTTCTTGATCTTGCTTACGATGATTTTATCTGGAATCATCAGCTTCCTATTCGCTATGCAGAACAGCATAACTCTACACTCGAACAGAGTACCCAAGCGTTATTTCAGTTTTACCAGCAACACAATCATACCTTAAATTGGTATTCCACACGCTTCTGGAGTGCAAAGGTAGGGGTGGATACATTGGCGCTGCAACAGGAATTTAAGCACAAGGTGGCTTTACGTCCAGGGTGTATTGAACTGCTGGAATATCTTAAAGCCCACGGCTATGCCTGCTGGATAGCGACCAATGCCGATTGTGAAGGTTTAAAATTCAAACTCGAACAGACCCGGATTGCACATTACTTTGATGTCATTATCAGCAGTGAAACCATCGGTTATGCCAAAGAGTGCGTCGAATTCTGGCAAAAACTCCATTCACTGCACCCCTTTCAGGTCGAACACACCTATTTTATTGATGACACTGAAAAAGTACTCAAAGGTGCAGAAAAATTTGGTATCCAGCATTTAATTACCATTGCCCAGCCCTCATCTCAAAAAGAAATAAGGACTGAAAGTTCCTATCCTATTTTACAAGAGCTGACCGATTTAATGGTGATCTTAAAACAAGCTGAGGATCTGAAAAAATATGCCTAATTCTTCTCAACAGAACCATGTTGAAAGTATGCGTGTTGACAAATGGCTATGGGCAGCACGTTTTTTTAAAACACGTTCAATATCCAAAGCTGCCATTGAAGGCGGCAAGGTGCATCATAATGGCGAACGGGTTAAAGTCTCCAAAGATGTGCGGGTTGGGATGGAACTCACCATTCAGCAGGGTTTTGACCGTAAAACCGTCGTCATCAAGGCCTTATCTGCAGTTCGCGGTGCCGCACCGATTGCCCAGCAGCTTTACGAAGAAACCGAAGTGAGCGTTGCAAGACGAGAGTTGATTGCCACCCAAAGAAAGTTGCATAATCTAGCGCGACCTGAACATCGGCCGAGCAAAAAAGATCGAAGACAAATCAGTAAATTCAAACAAGATAATGATCAGCAGTTCGATCAGCACTGGTCATATCATGATTAGAAGCTGTTGATATTTAAGCGTCACATTCTGTCGCATTCGACTGAATTGATATAGTACATAAGGAATGAATCTGTCACTATACTTAGGTGGAACACGTTTGAAAGCAACACATCCACTTAAGTGAATATTTTGGTGACATCGTTTTGAGGTTGTGAGATGGATGATAATAAAAGCAAGGCACTGAATGCTGCCCTAAGCCAGATTGAAAAACAGTTTGGTAAAAATACAGTAATGCGCCTTGGTGACAACACTGTACAAGCCGTTGAAGCGGTCTCTACAGGTTCTTTAACCCTGGATATCGCACTGGGTATCGGTGGTCTGCCTAAAGGCCGTATCGTTGAGATCTACGGCCCTGAATCTTCAGGTAAAACCACCATGACGTTACAGGCGATTGCAGAATGTCAAAAAGCGGGCGGTACATGTGCCTTCATCGATGCCGAACATGCGCTTGATCCGCAATATGCCCGCAAGTTAGGGGTAGATATCGACAATCTGTTGGTATCACAGCCTGACAATGGTGAACAGGCCCTGGAAATTGCCGACATGCTGGTACGCTCTGGCGCGATTGACCTGATCGTAGTCGACTCCGTTGCAGCCCTAACCCCACGCGCAGAAATTGAAGGTGAAATGGGCGACTCTCACATGGGTCTGCAAGCCCGTTTAATGAGCCAGGCACTGCGTAAAATCACCGGTAATGCAAAACGTTCTAACTGCATGGTGATCTTCATTAACCAGATCCGTATGAAGATTGGTGTGATGTTTGGTAGCCCTGAAACCACAACGGGTGGTAATGCACTTAAATTCTATGCTTCTGTACGTCTGGATATTCGCCGTATTGGCCAGGTGAAAGAAGGTGATGAAATCATCGGTTCCGAAACCCGCGTAAAAGTCGTGAAGAACAAGATGGCTCCTCCATTTAAAGAAGCCGTGTTCCAGATTTTGTATGGTAAAGGCGTGAACCATTTAGGCGAATTGATCGACCTGGCAGTACAGCAAGAGATCATCCAGAAAGCGGGTGCATGGTATTCTTATCAGGGCGATAAAATCGGCCAAGGTAAAAACAACGTCATTCGCCATCTGGAAGAAAATCCACAAATTGCAATGGAAGTTGAAAAACTGATCCGTGAACAGCTCCTCACTACCGGTACAGCACTGGCAGAAGACCATGACGAAGCTGAACCAGACTTTTTAGATGCTTAATTTCCAGCATAATTAAAGTTAAACTGTAAAACGCCCTACGGGGCGTTTTACATTTGATGCGATAGACCACCTTATGAGCAATTCCAAATTCCCCAACATGCTGGATTACGTAGCACTCAAGCAACAATTTGATGAGTCGCCTGGCGAATTGCCCGTCTGTTCGAATCCATCTCAAGACTCAGATGCTTTGCACTTTGAAACTGAAACCCAGCCCAAACTCCAAGGCCTGACTGGCACGCGCTTACGCTCCTACGCTTTTGCCGTATTGACCCGTAAGGAATACTCGAAGGCAGATTTGATCGAAAAACTTGCACTTTATGCCCTAGATCGCGATGAAGTGATAAAACTGGTGGATGAACTGGCAAAAGAAAATTATCAGAGTGACCAGCGTGTCGCTGAAACGCTGCTGTCGAGCCAGAAACGTAAAGGCAAAGGTCCAAACCGCATCAAGATGGCATTAAAATCAAAAAAAATTGATAGTAGTCTGATTCAGGACGAATTGAAAGAAACTGACTGGAATGAACAAGCCTATCAACTGAAAGTGAAAAAGTTTGGTCTGGAGGTTGAAAAAGAGCCAAAACTGAAAGCCAAACAAATACGCTTTTTGATGTATCGCGGGTTTGAAATGGATGCAATTATGCAAGCGATTAGCCGCAAAGCTGAGGATTAATCCTCTGCATTCGTAAAATTCGAAATTTTGGTCAATCCCGCTCACGAGATGAATAGTTCGCTAGAAAATAACAACGAAGCTCATCATATTGCGCCAAATATTCATAAAGTCTGATTTTAGGACTGTTCTGTCTTTTTAAATAAAGATTGATGTGACTAAATCCATTCACCATGCGTTCATCAATTGCGTCAATTTTCGCCAAGTCAATGATTATTGTTTTTAAGCCACGAACCGTTAAATGTTGATCATCTCAAAGAATTCTATAACGCCATAAATGAATGATATAAACGGAAGATAGACGGCAAATTACACTGCACAGTAATACAATGAAGATTTCAATCTTAAGTAATTGAAATTTAATAAATAACAATCTTATTAAGATAGAGACAAGCAAAGTCATCACATAGAAAATTCGATGTGTAATTTTAAAATATATAGAATGATAGATTAGACAAAAGGAAGGCAGGTTAAATTATTTTTTTAATTATAAATATGGTGGCAACCCTACCAGCAAAGCTTCGGCACATCATAGTTCTACTACCGTTGCTACCTTCCGGTCCTGGCGGGGTTCGTAGAGTACAATTGCGAAGTAACCGGCAGGGCTACCATTGCAAGAACAGAGTATAGAGATTTTTAGTTAACTTGCAAGTACCCCAAGCTGTTTTCCAGCAACATTGCTTTTATTTGATTATTAAAAAAACAATCTTGATTAAAAACAGCATTTTTGGATGTTTTTTATCTGCACAATCAATTACTTTAAAACTATGACAAGATTGTAAACACATATTGCATTTCATGGGCCGGACGTTTTTAATGTCGTCATGTCTTTTAAATGGTCACACTCTAAAATCTTGCGTTTAGAAAGTACCGAAAAATACAAAATGGATGTTTTTATGATGCTCAAACAGCATGCTTTATGTGTACTCACCCTGTTGGGTTCCGCTTCACTTTATGCCAATGTCCCGATTGAATCACGCGGCTTGAGTCAAAACAACAGCATTGACCTCAGCGCCAATAATGTCGCCATCAATTCAGGTGCAGCAGTTGCCAATGTACCCACCAATCTGAATTGGCAACTCATGCAGAAAAACCAGCAATTAGAAAATGACCTTCGCACATTGCGAGGAAAAATTGAAGAACAGGACAACGAAATTGAACAGCTGAAACACGAGCTGACCAATCGCTATACCGATCTGGATCAGCGACTCGAACTGCTGCAACAGAAAGTGGATCCGGAAAGTGCAGCTCCAGAGGAGGATAACCAACAGGATACTTCTCCCAGCAGCACAAACAGCCCAGCCCCAGTAGCCTCTAATACAACCGTCAAGCAAGCGGCTTCTGTCCCCGCAAAACAGGCCGCTCCTACCAGTGCTCAACCCTCTTCAGCTGAACTGGATAAAGCCGCCTATACTGTAGCGCTGGATGCTTATAAACAAGGTGGTGCCAAAAAAGCCATTGCTCCAATGCAAAACTTTATCAAGAACAATCCCAATAGTATCTACATTAGTAATGCCTATTTCTGGCTCGCTGAATTTAATCTGGCCATTGAACCGACCAATTATGCAGAAGCGAAAAAGAACTACAATATTGTGGTCAATCAATATCCCAATTCTGCAAAGGCATCACGCTCTTTATATCAACTCTACAATATAGCCAAAGATGTCGATCACAATAAAATACTTGCCAACCAGCTTAAAACCAAACTGCAAAAAAATTATCCCAAATCTGAAGAGGTGGGATATTTAAAACAATAAAAAAAGACACCTTAACAGGTGTCTTTTTATAGCAATAGATTCGATTAACGAACAATACCGCGTTTGGATTGTTCTAAAGAATCAATCAACAGCTGTGCTTCTGGCGCTTCTGGCAAAATATCTTCACGAATCTGCTGAATTGCCTGTTCAGTGGTTAACCCTTCTTTATAAATCAATTTAAAGGCTTGACGTAATGCCTGGATCACATTTTTTGACCAGCCTTTACGACGCATGCCTTCAACATTCATTGCAAAAGCATGCGCTGGATTACCAGATACCATGACATAAGCAGGCACATCTTTTAAAATTAACGAAGCACCACCAATCATGCTATAAGAATCGATTTTGCAGAATTGATGAATACCCGAGTTTCCACCAACCACCACATAATCGCCGATATGTACATGTCCAGCAATACCGACATTATTGGCAAAAATATTATGATCGCCCACCATACAGTCATGTGCAATGTGAGTATTGACCATCAATAAATTATGGCTACCAATTTTGGTAAGTCCTTGATCTTGAACAGTACCACGATGCAAGCTGCTATGCTCGCGAATTGAGTTATGATCGCCGATTTCAAGCCAGGTTTCTTCGCCAGCATATTTTAAATCCTGACAAACTTCACCCACACTCGCAAACTGGAATATTTCGTTGTTCTTCCCAATACGAGTATAGCCACCAACCACTACATGTGAATGCAGCTTGGTGCCCTCACCAATGGTGACTTGTGGCCCAATAATACAATAAGGACCAATTTGTACATCTGCAGCAATGACTGCAGATGAGTCAATAATGGCGGTTGGGTGAATTAAATCGTTATTACTCATGCCTGCTCTATTTTCTGATGCGAAACCATAATTTCCGCGGTTGTTGCTACAACGCCATCCACTGTGGCTATACAATTATATTTGTAAATGCCACGTTTGTGCATAACCAATTCTGCTTTTAATACCAATTGGTCACCAGCAACGACCTGTTTTTTAAAACGGACTTTTTCTGCGCCCGCAAAAAGAAACAATGAACCTGGACCCGGTTTTTCATTATTCATGATAAAGCCAAGTATACCAGAGACTTGAGCTAATGCTTCAACAATCAAAACACCTGGCATAATCGGATAATCCGGAAAATGTCCCTGTAAAAACTCTTCGTTGATTGAAACATTCTTATAGCCCACAATGCCATTATCAGTCACTTCAACAATACGGTCGACCAATAAGAAAGGATAGCGGTGAGGTAAATATTCACGAATTTGTTGAATGTACATTGGCAATTCAGGCTTCGTAAATGCAGCAGTATTCGACTCAGTCATCATAATCTATTTACGCTTAAAAGTTGATTCAAGGGACTCGATTTGAGCCTGTATATGATCAAGCCGTTTGAGTAATTGGGTCAATGGCACATCTGCTAATTGTTTAAAGCGTACCGCAGCCCGTTTCCAGTGCAAACTTTCCAGCATTGGTGTACCTGAAGAATAGCTTCCCGCCTCAGAAATACTTTTTGTGACCATTGACATCCCGGTAATCGTCACGTTATCAGCGATATTAATATGGCCTACTACCCCAACGGCTCCAGCCAATACACAGTTTTTGCCAATTGTGGTACTTCCAGCAATACCACATTTTGCAGCCAGCGCTGTATTTGCACCAATTTTTACGTTGTGGGCAATTTGCACAAGATTATCAATAATAACCCCATCTTCCAGAATGGTGTCATCGAGTGCACCGCGGTCTATGCTGCAATTTGACCCAATTCGGACATCATTACCGATTTTAACTGAACCCAATTGTGCAATACGATGCCATTTACCTTGGTAAGGCGCAAAACCAAAGCCTTCTCCGCCAATCACGGTATTGGCATGAATACGGACACGGTCACCGATTTTTGTATCACCGGTTACAGTGACATGTGAATCAATAAAGCAGTGCTGACCTATTTCAACAACATCATCAATTTTAACGTGTGACTGAATAATGGTGTGATCACCCACTACGCAATGCTCACCAATAACAACATAATGCCCGATATAGGCACTATCGGCGATTATGGCTGAAGGATGAATTTGCGCTGTGCTTTCTATTCCCTGATGCTGATTTTTCTTTTCAAATACATGGGTCAGGATGGCAAAAGCAAGATAAGGATTATCCACTACAATAAAATTATTGTGCGTATCTAACTGATTTTTTAGAGTTGGAGTAACAATCAAGGCACCCGCTTTTGAAGCACGTGCCTGATCCAGATATTTATCAGCGTTTACAAATGCAATATGTTTCGCTTGAGCCGCATCTAAGCTGGCCAATCCTTCCAAAATTAAATCAGATTGACCTACGTGCTCGCCTTGTACTAAACGGGCGAGATCTTCTAAGCGAAATTGTTTAGGATTCATTGATTACTTAATAACGTTAACCTTTTGAATCATTTTATCAGTTAAATCATATTTAGGGTCATACGCAAGCGCGGAATTTTTATTCAAAACAATATCCAAGTTGTTTTCTTTACGCAATTGTTCTGCCACCTGCTTGACTCGAGCTCCCAAAGTCTTGTTCATCAGCTGAATTGTTGATTGAACGGTTGTCTGTACACTTTGCTGCAGCGTATTAAACTCTTTTAGCTGCGTCTGAAATTGTGCAGACATTTTTTGCTTTTCAGCATCGGATAAATTAGGCGTTTGCTGAGCACGTTGCTGTAGAGCTTCCAGTTCTTTTGCCAACTGTTCCAGCTTGGTGGTTTGCGGCTTGACCTTTTGCTGCAAAGAAACGTTCTGCTGTTTTAAATAGGTGCTGTTTTCGACCACTCTTTCCAGATCAACCACACCATAACCAGCGGCATGTACCACTGAGGTACTTGCCAAACCAGCAAAAACCAGGCTCATTAATATTTTTTTCATGCAAATATCCTTTTTTAAACCCATTGAAGGTCGCACTTAGAAAGTACGACCAATCTCAAACTGGATATTTTTAGTATTATCGCCGTCTTTTTCATTTAACGGATAAGCATAGCTGAGAGATAATGGCCCAATCATGGTAATCCAGGTAAAACCTGCACCTACGCTATAACGCATATTGCCTGCATCAAAGCCGAAGTTATCTTCACAATACTGTTTCGCATTGACTTGAGTATTACTCGAATTCAGGTATAAGTTTCCTTTTGGAATATCACACTGAGTATCAAATACCTGTGCACCTTCAGCAAACAGCACTGGACGAACCTGACGTGTCCAATCCCCTTTAAATGGTAAAGGGAGTGCAAGCTCGGCACCAAATTGAACTAGAGCATTACCGCCCACTTCTTCAGGATCATAATCTTGGGTTTGAGTTTCATTAAAGGTCACGCCAGGATATTTAGGACCTAATGTACTGTTGTCATAACCACGAACCGAGCCAAAACCGCCGGCATAGAAGTTTTTATAGAATGGCAGGTCATTACCATAGCCCAGCTTACCATAACCGCGGAGTACAAAGCCCTTGCCTAAAGGCTGGAAGGCTTGGGCATCATAAGTTATTTTTTGATATTCCACATCACTGCCTGGCAATGCAATTTCACCATTCACACGATGTGACATACCTGATGTCGGGAAGACAGGTCGGTTTAAAGTATTGTAAGACCAACCTAAATTGAGATTATAGGTTAAGAAATCACCATTGAACTTGTTATCAAATGGAAGTTCTGATCCTGCAGGACAAGAAAATAGCCCTGTTGCCGGATCTTGAACTAGAGCAACACTACATCCAGTACCTGTACCAGTCGCTTTACCGCCATTCGCTAACAAATAATCGCGGACGTAAGTCGAAACGTATGGACCAGTCGTCACTTCTGTCTGATCGATATTTAAACCTGCACTCACACTCTGGTTTTCATCAATTGGGTAACCAAAGTTAATACCGCCACCAAAACTGTCCGTCACGTAGTTGTTAACGTTATAGTCGTCATCCAGTTTGGTTTTACGGTAATACATGTTGTAACCGCGACGCACACCATCGATGGTGAAGTACGGATCGGTTACACTTAAATTATAATAGTCTTGTGTTTCTGAACGGGATAAATCAATCGAAACGCTATTACCCGTACCCAGGAAGTTGGTTTGACTTAAGCCCGCCTGGAAGGTTACACCACCACTTTGCGAGAAACCGACTGCCAGTGTACTGGTACCTGAATGCTGCTCTTCAACATTGACGTTGAGATCTACCTGATCAGGGACATTCGGAATACGTGCCGGTTTAATATCAACCGTTTTAAAGAAACCTGTACGCTCCAGACGGACTTTAGACAAATCAATTTTTTCGTTGCTGGCCAATGCACCTTCCATCTGGCGCATTTCACGACGCAATACTTCATCGGCAGTTTTGGTATTACCGGTAAAATTGATACGACGCACCGTAACTTGTTGACCCGGATTAATATAATAATTCAAATCAACCAGTTTAGTTTCTTTATTAATTTCAGGAACAATATTGACTTCAGCATAGTAATAACCGGCATTACCATACTTGCGCAGTAATAGTTGTTTGACTGCATTGACTTTTTCTTGCGAATAAATCTCGCCATCTTTATAAATTTGCAGCGTTTTTAATTCTTCAGGCTGGTAAAGTGCATCACCCAGGAACTTGCTTTGGCCAAATTTGAATTGCTCGCCTTCATCTACAGACACTTCAACAAAGATATTCTTTTTATCTTCACTCAAGTTCAAACTTGAGTTGGTGATATTGAAATTGATATAACCCTTGTTTAAATATAAGGCACGCAAAGCTTCAAGGCTGGCCGCCATCTTTTCACGCGCATAACGGTCATTTCGGGTAACAATTGAACTCCAGCCGCTTTCTTTAACCGCAAAAGCCTGCTTGATTTCGCTTTCTTTAAAAACAGTATTGCCAATAATGTTGATATCAACAACTTTGGCTGCCTTACCTTCAACAAAATCAATGGTTAAAACAACACGATTATTCGGTCTGGCAGTCGTGATTACCTTAACATCGGCATCGTAACGACCTTGCTGCATATACTGCTGTTCAAGTTCAGTTTCGATGGTTTGCAAAGCAGATTTTTTCAAAACCTCCCCTTCTGCAATCCCCATCTTTTTAAGCCCTTCTTCCAGGGCTTCTTTAGGAATAAGTTTATTTCCCTTAAACTCGACCTTGGAAATAACCGGACGTTCTACCACGGTAAAAACAAGCGTATCTGCTTGTTGTGATGCCTTGATATCATCAAACAGGCCTGTGGCATACAAAGCACGAATGGCATTTGCAATGGTCGCATCATTGACACGATCGCCAGCATTGACAGGCAACATCCCATAAACATTTTCTGGCGTTAAGCGAACAAGTCCGTCAATTTTGATATCGCGGACAATGAATTCATCTGCTGCATATACTTGTTGTACTGCTGCCATTGCACTAACGAGTGCCAAAGGCATAAATAAATGTGTGTGCTGCATGCCAGTCTTTTCCGATGTTAATTTATTACATATCTACGTTGTTATAAACGCATGAAGTCATTGAATAATGCAAGGAGCATCATGCTACCGAGCAGTACCATACCAATTTTTAAACCAACCAATTGTATTTGTTCAGAAACAGGTTTACCACGAATTAACTCAATTACATAGTAAACTAAATGTCCACCATCCAGCATTGGTATAGGCAATAAATTTAAGATACCCAAACTTACGCTCATTAAAGCCATAAATGAGATAAAGGTTTGCCAACCCATTTCTGCACTTTGCCCTGCGACTTTAGCAATAGTGATTGGTCCAGATAAATTGTCCAGCCCAATTAAACCACGTACCATTTTGACGATCGAATTCAAGATCATACCTGAAATTTGACCCGTTTTATCAACAGCCATCACCAGTGCTTCAGTCGGGCTGTATTGAATGGTTTGCTTATATTCTTCCGGAATGGTTATTTTTCCAGGGGTATTTTGTACACCTAACATGCCTGAAACATTACCCATGCTGTCACGTTTGGCTTGTGGCATCACCTCTAAATGTACCAGTTGATTTTGACGTAATACATCTATTTTTAATAATTTTTCTGGAGAAGCCTGGACAACATTCACCACATCGAACCAGTCATTCATTTTCACGCCATCAATGGCCACAATTTTATCGCCTTCTTTCATTCCTTGACGAATGGCCGCGCCATCTTCACTCAGCTGGCTGACCACGGGAGCAATATATGGACGGTATGGCAAGAAGCCTAAACTATCTAATGCAGACTGGTTCTGATTTTTGAGGAAGTTCTGGATAGGCAAGTGAAAGGTTTGCAACTGACCATGACGGTCTGCCTGAATCTCAATCGAACCGGTTTCACCAACACGGTCCACCAAGGCAAAATTTAACTTTTCCCAGGTTGTGACTGGCGTTCCGTCAACTGTTGTAATTTTGTCACCAACCTGCATTTGAACTGTCGCAGCCGGTGTATCTGGTAACACTTTACCTACACGGGTATTCAATTGTTCTTGCGATGGAATAAACAAAACCCAGAACAATAACACTGCAAAAACCAGATTGATTAACGGCCCTGCAGCAACAATCGCAATCCGTTTCCAGGGATGCTGACGGTTAAATGCTTTAGGTAAATCTTCCTCGGCAACCTGACCTTCCCGTTCATCCAGCATTTTTACATAGCCACCTAATGGCAAGGCTGAAAGCTGATATTGAATGCCCGATTTTTTTGAGGTCCACTTGAGTAATGTAGGACCAAAGCCAATGGAATAAACTAAAACTTTAACACCCAGTTTACGGGCAACAATATAATGTCCAAACTCATGAATCGCAATGAGCGGTCCAAGAAGTAAAATTGCTGCCACAATAATAAACAAGGCACTCATATTTTAGCTTCCTTTATTGATGACAATTTGCTGGGCAGCAGAACGGGCCATTTGATCGACCTGTAAAATACGTTCAATCGATTCTGCAGCGCCACCTTCAACCTGATTTAGAGTCTGTTCCACCACTTGAGAAATTTCTGTAAAGCCAATGTCATTTTTCAAAAAGGCAGCTACAGCAATCTCATTGGCAGCATTTAGAATTGCAGGAGCCAAGCCACCCGTTTGCATGGCTTGACGCGCAAGCTTTAATGCCGGAAAACGCAGTGTATCAGGTTCCTGAAAATCCAGTTGCTGATTGGCAAACAGGTTGAGTGCGGGCACTTGGGTTTGAATACGCTCTGGCCATGCAAGTGCATGCGCAATTGGCGTACACATATCAGGATTGCCCATTTGTGCCAAAGTCGACCCATCCACATATTGAACCATAGAATGAATAATACTCTGTGGATGTACCACCACTGTTACAAACTGTTCTGAAATTGCAAAAAGATGACAGGCTTCAATCAGCTCCAAGCCTTTATTCATTAAAGTTGCTGAATCAACAGAAATTTTCTGCCCCATAGACCAGTTCGGATGCTTGCAGGCCTGTGCAGGCGTCACGCTTTGCAGTTGCTCCAGACTATGGTTTAAAAATGGTCCGCCAGATGCAGTCAGCAGAATGCGCGACACACCCTGTTTCGGCTGTCCATTGCGCTCTGCCTGAAAATAACCCGCAGGCAAGCACTGGAAAATAGCATTGTGTTCAGAGTCAACAGGTAACAATTCAGCCTGATAATCATGTGCTGCCTGCATCATGATGTCACCCGACATTACCAGGGCTTCTTTATTGGCCAGCAAGACACGCTTACCGGCTTTAACCGCAGCCAAGGTCGGCAATAAGCCCGCAGCACCGACGATTGCCGCCATCACCACATCCACATCTGCATGTTCGGCAACAGCAATCAAGCCAGCTTCATCGGTTAAAATTTCAATATCAGTTAAGCACTGATCATGAAAATATTGCTGTAATTCCTTAACCCGACTGGAAGGAACAACCACGACTTTTGGTCGGTACTGTTTGCATATTTCAACAAGCTCTAAAATTCGGCTATGCGCCGTGACTGCAAAAACAGAATACTTTTCAGGATGCTGTTGCAGAACTTTTAAGGTACTTTGACCAATTGAACCCGTTACACCTAATATACAAACAGATTGTGACATCTATAGATCTACACCAATAAATTTTAAAATATACATGCCTGCGGCAAAAATTGGAGCAGCAGCAAGCAATGAATCAATACGGTCAAGCACCCCACCATGCCCTGGCAGAATGCGACCTGAATCTTTAATTCCAGCACGACGTTTGATCATGGATTCGAACAGGTCGCCCAGAACCGAACTGAATACCGTAATCACAGATAAAATTAAAAATAAAATATGTTGTGCCAGGGTTAAATCCAAATATAGGATTTCTACTGCCACAACAATCAGCATGGCGGTAAAAATACCCCCGTACAAACCTTCTACCGATTTATTGGGACTGACATCCGGAGCAAGTTTTTTCCTGCCCAGTTTACGCCCAACAAAATAGGCACCGCTGTCTGCCCCCCATACCAGTAAAAACAGGTACATGAGCCACCATGGCGAGCTATGCCATACAGAGAAAATTGCAGTGACTGCAGCAGAAACCAGAATAAATCCAATAATCTTTAAGCTAGGATTGTACCACCCATCATAGTCTGGATATGATTTAACCCAAAAGATACTGCAGATCCAGCAAAGAATGGAAGCAGCCCAAAGCAGCAGAGCGATATCATTAAAATACAATGCTAAAGTTGCTAAAGCAGCAGTGGCAAGTCCATAAACCCACGCTAGCGGTTTAACAAGATTTTTATTTTTTCTTGGCATAAGCTTAAACCACTCATACCCTGCAACCCCTGCTGCAACAATCATCAGCATAAACATTGGATACTGAGACTGTGTAGCAAACATACAACTCAGTACGACTGCTACCAATACCAATGCGGTTATAATCCGCTCTAACATTTATTAATTCTCAAGTTTCTCTTGTTGGATTTGCTCTGAAGTTTTACCAAAACGACGTTCACGCCCAGCAAAGACCGCGAATGCATCATCTAATTCTTCTACGGTAAATTCAGGCCACAAGGTTGGGGTAAAATATAGTTCAGCATATGCCGCTTGCCACAGCAAGAAATTCGACAAGCGATAATCACCCCCTGTACGGATCAGTAAATCCACAGCAGGTAAATCGGCCATGCAGACATGCTGCCCAAACAGTTCAGCATCAATATCTTCAAGCGCAACTTTTTTCGCCAGCACGTCTGCCGCAATCTGTTTTGCAGCCTGAGCCATATCCCACATACCACCATAACTGATGGCAATGGTTAAAGTCATGCTGTCGAACTTAGCAGTCCTTTGTTCAGCTTGCAACATTAACTCGCGTAAACGGTCAGACAAACGTGAACGGTCGCCAATAAAACGCAAGGCGATATTGAATTTTTCCATCCGTGGCAATTGCTCATGTATGGTTTCTTCCAACAATGCCATGAGTAAATCGACCTCAAACTGAGGACGATTCCAGTTTTCACTGGAAAATGCAAAAACGGTTAATGCTTGAATGTGATTTTTTCTACAGTGCTCAACAATCGGATCCAGGACATTCTTCCCTTCACGATGCCCTGCACCTTTTTGCATTTGCTTTTTTTTTGCAAAACGATTGTTGCCATCCATGATGATGGCAACATGTTTTGGAAGAAGCATACTGTCTTCTGATACGGTCATTAAATCTTAGACCTTCATCAATTCAGCTTCTTTAGCAGCCAGGCGCTTTTCAACTTCAGCAACAAATTTATCCGTGATTTTTTGGATGTCATCACCTGCACGGCGCTCATCATCTTCAGAAATTTCTTTTTCTTTCAACAATGCCTTGATGTCACCCAATACATCACGACGAATGTTACGAATGGCGACTTTGGCATTTTCCGCTTCATTACGTGCCACTTTCTGCATGTCACGACGTGTTTCTTCAGTCAGTGCCGCCATCGGTACACGAATCGCGTCAGCGGTAATCGGGTTAAGACCCAAGTCCGATTCACGGATCGCTTTATCAATTGCAGAGACCATGTTACGTTCAAAAGGTTGAACCAACAAGGTACGTGAATCTTCAACACCCACGTTCGCCACCTGGTTTAATGGCACATCCGAGCCATAGTAAGGAACCATAACACCGTTTAAGATTGATGGATGCGCGCGTCCTGTACGAACCTTGGCAAAACCATGCTCCAAAGACTCAAGCGTCTTGTTCATACGGTCTTCAGCGTCTTTTTTAAGATCGTTAATCATGTGATCTTCCTTACTTAATTCTAAGAGATGTAATAACTAAATAGCGTGTAGTATAAAGAGCTTTCAGGCTCACGTACATTAATTCGTAACGTGAGTCCCTTCTTTTTCACCCATCACGACTGAAAGCAATGAACCTGCTTTGTTCATGTCGAAAACTTGAAGTGGCACATTATGGTCACGGCACAGACAGATTGCAGTCAAGTCCATCACACCTAATTTTTCATCAAGCACCTGATCGAAAGTCAGGGTTTCATATTTCACTGCATCATCGTATTTGCTTGGGTCTTTATTATAAACACCGTCCACTTTGGTTGCTTTCAAGATCAGGTTGGCTTCAATTTCAATACCACGCAAGCAGGCTGCCGTATCTGTGGTAAAGAACGGATTACCTGTACCCGCAACGAATACGCAGACTTCACCTTGAGTCAGATGACGAATCGCATCACGGCTAGAATAAGACTCAACCACAGCACCAATCGGTAATGCTGACATTAAACGGGTTTTAATGTTACGGCGCACCAAAGCATCGCGTAATGCCAGACCATTCATTACTGTAGCCAGCATACCCATCTGGTCACCGGTTACACGGCCAACCAGACCATCTTTTTGCAATTGGCTACCGCGGTACAAGTTACCGCCACCTACCACAATACCCACCTGCACACCCAAACCGACCAAGTGCGCAATCGCCAGGGACATTTGATCAAGCACGGTTGCGTCAATGCCCATATCTTTATTTCCAGCCAATGCTTCACCAGAAAGTTTCAATAAAATACGTGCATAACGGGGCTTTTTTGAGTCCAACATCAGGAAATCTCCGAATCTTTCAATATCTAAAATTTTATTCGTGTCGTTAAATTAAAAATCAGGCTGATTTAATCCGAATTAACTTTGCATATAAATCATATTCATCTGCATCGGTAATTTCGACTTCAAGCAAATCACCTGCTTTAATCTGACTTTTATCAATATCTTCAACAAAGACATTGCCATCAATTTCAGGCGCATCGGCATAAGAACGTGCAACGGCTACCGGGAATTCTTCTTCCAGATCATCCACCAGTACAGTCATGGTTTGGCCAATGCGTTTTTGCAGTTTGGCTGCAGAAATTTCCTGCTGAACCTGCATGAAACGTTCATAGCGGTCTTGCTTGATTTCTTCCGGCACATGATCCGGCAAGTCATTTGCTGTCGCGCCCTCAACTGGTGAATAAGTAAAGCAGCCGACGCGATCAAGCTGGGCTTCTTTGAGCCACTCCAACAAAATTTGGAAATCTTCTTCGGTTTCCCCCGGGAAACCCACCACGAAGGTTGAACGAATCACCAGATCCGGACATTTTTCACGCCAAAGTTTAAGGCGTTCCAGTGTATTTTCACTGTGCGCCGGACGTTTCATCAGTTTCAAAATTTTAGGGCTGGCATGCTGGAATGGAATATCCAGGTAAGGCAGGATTTTACCTTGTGCCATCAAATCAATTACGGCATCCACATGCGGATAAGGATAAACATAGTGCAGACGCACCCAAATGCCTAACTGACCCAATGCTTCACACATGTCATAGAATTTGGTTTTTACCGGTTGGCCGTTCCAGAAATCCAGCTTGTATTTGGTATCTACACCATAAGCAGAGGTATCTTGTGAAATAACCAGTACTTCTTTTACCCCGGCTTTTTTCAGCGCTTGGGCTTCATTCAACACCGAACCCACAGGACGCGAAACCAGGTCACCCCGCATGCTTGGAATAATACAGAAAGTACAACGATGGTTGCAGCCTTCGGATATCTTTAAATAGGCATAATGTTTTGGGGTTAAGCGGATACCCTGTTCAGGCACAAGATCAATAAACGGATTATGCTTTGGTGGTTCAGGCACGTACTGGTGTACAGCTTCCATCACTTCCTGATATGCTGCAGCACCCGTCACTTTGAGGACATTCGGGTGCATCTGGCGAATTTTGTCTTCATCTTTACCCAAACAGCCAGTCACAATCACACGACCGTTTGCGCTCATGGCTTCGCCAATCGCATCTAAAGATTCTTGTACTGCAGATTCAATAAAACCACAGGTATTCACAACAACTAAATCGGCACCGTCATAATCCGATGCCACATCATAACCTTCAGTCTTTAACTGAGTTAAAATTCGTTCGGAATCTACCAATGCCTTAGGACAACCTAAAGAAACAAAACCGACTTTGGGGGATTTCATGAATCTGCGCTCCACTATAATGCGCGTATTGTATGTCTTTTCGAATCATAAAAACAGGTGGAATCCGGACTCTTTACATTGCGCACCAAAATACGGCTATATTTTTAGCAAATAATTCAAACGCACCATTTTGGTTCACTAATAATTCCATTTCTATTACTATGGAATTGAAATTCTGTTATCAAAAACAAAAAAGCACACTTTTATAGCGACAGAATTTATATTTTTACCCATGCTCAAAGTTGGCGTGCATTTTGCTTTATTTCGACAACGTTTAACTCGTTGAATGTCCCATAACAGGGAGAAATGACAAGAAGTGCAGATGCCATTGCGCTATTTTAACACAGGATGCTTTCGCAAATGGATCAACCCGTCGCTATCGACTACCGCCTTTTAGTGGATAATTTAACCACTGCGATTTTATTGGTCGACAGTCATCTGAACATTTTTTATTTGAATTCTTCTTGTGAATCTTTGTTCGACATCAGTTTACTGCGTGCGGCGGGGCAGCCGGTGTTAAATTTGCTGCATATGCCAGATGATGAGTTTAATACAGAAGAAGCCTTACTCAATACCTTTAAAACCGGACAACCTTATACGCGTCGTGAAGCAGCCATTAGCGTCAACTTTAAAGATATTCATGTCGATTACACCGTATCTCTGATTAATTCACAGAAACCCTATCATCCGCTGCTCTTGATTGAATTGAACCAGATTGACCGGATGCTGAAAATATCCAAAGAAGAAAACCTGATTCAGCAGCATCAGGTCGCCAGGCAGCTGATTCGTGGCGTCGCCCATGAAATTAAAAACCCTTTAGGCGGCATCCGCGGCGCCACCCAGCTCTTGGCACGCAGCCTGAATGATCCGCAATATGAAGAATTTACCGACATTATTATCAGTGAAGTAGACCGTTTACGTAATCTGGCCGACACCATGCTGGGTTCCCGCCAGCTACCAAGTTATGAACTGGTCAATGTGCATGAACCTTTAGAACGTGTGCGTTCACTGATTACCAATCAGACCAAAAAGAAAATCAAAATTACCCGGGATTATGATCTGTCCTTGCCCGAAGTCTTAGCGGATCGTGACCAGCTCATTCAAGTCATGCTCAATATCAGTGTCAATGCCGTACAAGCCATGATGGAAAATAAGGAATTCTTTGTTGATCATCAGCCGGAACTGATTTTAAGAACCCGGATTCAGCGCCTTGTCACCATTAATGGGGTGTTAAAGCGTTCGGCAGTTCGTATTGATATTGAAGACAATGGTCCGGGTGTGCCTGAAGAAATCCTGGAATCGGTATTTTATCCATTAGTCACAGGACGTGCTAAAGGCACCGGGCTCGGTTTGAGCATTGCACAAAACATCATGCATCAACATAGCGGAATGATTGAATGCCAATCCGTTCCGGGAAAAACAGTATTTAGCTTATATTTACCTTGGGAGTCTAACCATGTCGCGAAATAAAATATGGGTCATTGATGATGATCGTGCCATGCGCTGGGTTTTGGAAAAAACCTTCAAAGAAGAAGGCTTTGACGTAACCAGCTTTGAAGAGGCACAGTCTGCACTGGATCAGCTCAGCATAGATGCCCCCGATGTGATTCTCACCGACATTCGCATGCCAGGCATCGATGGTCTGACTTTCCTGGGCAAAGTCAAAGGCACGCATCCTGATTTACCGGTCATTATCATGACTGCGCATTCAGATCTGGAATCTGCTGTTTCCAGCTATCAAACCGGTGCTTTTGAATATTTACCTAAACCGTTTGATATTGATGAAGCCCTGGCACTGGTCAACCGCGCCATCCTGCATATTGCCAAATTGCAGCAGCAGGAATCTGCCAAAGTCACCCCGGCCATTCAGTCGACTGAAATTATTGGCGAATCGCCTGCCATGCAGGAAGTATTCCGTGCCATTGGCCGTTTATCGCAGTCGCACATTACGGTCCTGATCAACGGTGAATCGGGCACAGGTAAAGAGCTGGTGGCACATGCGCTGCACCGTCATTCGCCACGCAGCAGCAAACCTTTTATTGCCCTGAATATGGCAGCCATTCCGAAAGACCTGATTGAAACCGAACTTTTCGGTCATGAAAAAGGTGCATTCACCGGTGCCAACTCGCAGCGTCAAGGCCGTTTTGAACAGGCCAATGGCGGCACGTTATTTCTAGATGAAATTGGTGACATGCCCTTTGAAACCCAGACCCGTTTACTGCGTGTTCTGGCAGATGGCGAGTTTTATCGTGTTGGTGGACATATCCCAGTTAAGGTCGATGTGCGTATTGTCGCGGCAACGCATCAGGATCTGGAAAAACTGGTACATGACGGACGCTTCCGCGAAGACTTGTATCATCGCCTGAATGTGATCCGTATCCATATTCCCAAACTAGCCCATCGCAGTGAAGACATCCCTATGCTGGCGCAGCACTTCTTGGCCCGTGCGGGTAAAGAACTGGGCGTAAATCCTAAAATCTTGCGTCCAGAAACCCAGGAATACATGCAACAGCTACCGTGGCAAGGCAACGTGCGTCAGCTCGAAAATACCTGCCGCTGGCTTACGGTGATGATTACCGGCCGTGAAGTTTATCCAGAAGACCTGCCTTCGGAACTAAAACAGATTCCAATTCAGCGTTCAGGTGAAGATGCACAGTCACACAATACCTTTGACCGCATTTCACTGCATCACTGGGATGAGTTATTGGGTCAATGGGCCATCCAGAAACTGAAAAATGGTGAGATGAAGATTTTGGACATTGCCACACCAATGTTCGAACGCACTTTAATTACCGCAGCTTTACAGCAAACCCGCGGGCGTAAACGCCATGCTGCGGAATTGCTCGGCTGGGGACGCAACACCCTGACGCGCAAACTGAAAGAACTAGGCATGGATACTGCCGATGATGATGTAGAAGAAGAAATAGAAAGCTAAACTTTTCTGTCCATAAAAAAGCGCCTCAGGGCGCTTTTTCATTATTGGGTTTTCAAGGGGTCAATATACTTATGCGGTAAAACCTACATAGCGGAAATATCCCTCAATCCCCAGATCAGATTTAAAAATCAAATAATCGGGATAAGTTGATTTGACAATTTCGGCAAACATATTCACCTGATCATCATGGGCATGCAGATCATCCACAGAACGCGGCATAGTCTGCTCAAATTCATCAGTCATATATTCAAAGCCAATATCCATAGCAATAAACAATACATGCTCGCAGGGTTGTATATATTGTTCTTCTGCCCAATTGATCACGTGCTGCTGACAATGTGGACATTGGATATTATCTGTGGCTTGAATATCGAGTTCGATCAGTTGATAGCTCATAACATTATAAATTCAGTCTTCTATCCGACTATATTAACAAACTCAAAAGTGAATCCTTAAAAATAATCAACAAAAAAGGGAATCCTCAAGATTCCCCCTTTTTTAAAGCGTTATGCTTTTATTTATGTGCGGCTTTATAACGCGAGAGTGCAGTTACTGCTACTGCCGAGATAGCCACGGCAGGTAAACTTGCCATTAAAATCCCCGTGGTTCCCAAACCGATGGCCAAGATTTTTCCTGTCAATAATGGTCCTGTCATTGCACCTAATCGGCCCAAAGAAATCGCACTGCCTACGCCTGTGACTTTACCTGTACCCGAATAGAAAATTGGGGAAATGCCATATAGAATTGATTGTCCGCCTGTCGAGAAAATCCCGCCCATAAACCCTGCCAGAATAAGTACTGGAATAGAGGTAGAGGTAAATAACAATACAAGGGCAATAAATAAACCAGTATAGATAATTGCCGCCATCTGCCACAATTTTAAACGGTCCAGCAAATAACCCAAAGCCAGCGTACCAATGACAGCGCCTACCTGGAATACCAGCATCACCATGAAAGCCTGTGGCTTTTCCAAGCCTTGTTCCATCAGCAGATTAGGTAACCAGCTAATCAGAATATAATTGATCATCAGGGTAAAGAAGAAACCCACCCAAAGCGGCATCGTATATTTATATTGCTGATGCTTAAATAATACCTGCACCATAGATGGAACAGCTTCAGTTGCAACTTGCTCAACAGCGATTTTCTTAGGCTTGTCTTTAAGAATAATCGCCATAAATGGCAACAGAACCAAAGGGGTTAAACCACCAATTAAAAACAAGGTATGCCAAGAAATATCTTTAAATAAGATGGCCAAGCCTGCAACAAAGATAGCCCCTACCGGTAATCCGCAATACATCAAGCTGTTCAGCTTGCCGCGGTTGGCTTCTGTCGCCTCATCTCCCACCACGGAAATCATAGTTGGCATTGCCGCACCCAGACCTAAGCCGGTAAAGAAACGTGCTGCGTATAAAATTTCAACGCTCGGTGCGATTGCGGTAAGCGACATAAATAGGCCGAAAATTGCAATTGAAAGCATTAAAACTTTCTTCTGTCCCAAATAGTCGGCAACACGTCCCCCAAAGAACGCACCAAACAACATCCCAAAAACACCCAAACTAAATACATAGCCCATTTGCACCTGGTCGAGAGCAAATGTTTCAGCAATTCCTTTTGCTGCAATACCCGGGGCTTGGAGATCAAAACCCTCAAAAAATGCGACCCAAAAACACAAGAACACTGTTAAGAATTTTTGCATTTTACCTGTTTGTATTTGTGCCATGATTGAACTCCGTCCATAGTAAGCAAATTAGCCTGCAGCAATTTGCTTCACTATTTTCAGATCAATCTGTTGAAATAAATACCACTACAATGGTCGGGTTTATTGAGCATCCGCCTAGTAAACAGCGATTGAATTAGACGTAAAAGATTACATAAATAGACTTTTTAAATCTTACAAATATAAATTCAATAATATTTTCAAAAACTTATATTTTCGGTAGTTATTTATGATTAAACCATAGTCAAAAGCAATGGTTTAAAATTAAACGATAAAAAGCCCGCATTTAGCGGGCTTTTTACCAACTTAACTCACATTGTATTAAGCAGATTTTTTCGCCTGATTATTCTTACGAATGGTAATCATCACCAGTTGAACTGCCGCTGGTGTCACACCCGGAATACGGCTTGCCTGAGCAAGGGTTTCAGGACGAACATCTTTCAGTTTAAGTGTAATTTCACGCGATAAACCAGAAACTACATCATAATCAAAGTCTGCAGGAATACGGGTTTCTTCCAGACGCTTCATTTGCGCCACGTCTTCTTGCTGACGGTTGATATAACCTTCGTATTTCACCGCAATTTCAATTTGTTCACCAACAAATGCAGAAACTTCTGAACCCGTAAGTTCAGCAATTTGCGCGAAGCTGATGTTAGGACGTTTGAGCAAATCAATAGCAGAACATTCTTTAGACAGATCTGCACCGGTCATTTCAACGAATTTTTTGCCCATTGGATTGTTTGGCGCAGCCCAGAGGTGTTGCAAGCGGCCTTTCTCAGTTTCTACCGCTTCCATTTTTTCACAGTAAGATGCCCAGCGCGCATCATCCACCAGACCCATTTCACGGCCAATTGGAGTTAAACGCTGATCCGCATTGTCTTCACGCAGCATCAAGCGGTATTCGGCACGTGAAGTAAACATGCGGTACGGTTCTTTGGTTCCCAGGGTAATCAGGTCATCCACCAATACACCCATGTACGCTTCATCGCGTTTCGGTGTCCATTGCTCCTGATCCCATGCACGGCGGGCAGCATTCAAGCCCGCCAATAAACCTTGTGCACCTGCTTCTTCATAACCGGTTGTACCGTTAATCTGACCTGCAAAGTACAGGTTATTAATAGCCTTGGTTTCTAAAGAGAATTTCAACGCCTGTGGGTTGAAATAGTCGTATTCAATGGCATAACCCGGACGAAGAATGTGTGCATTCTCCATACCACGGATTGAGCGAACCAGCTCAAACTGCACATCGAAAGGCAATGAAGTCGAAATACCGTTTGGATAAAGCTCATGCGTATCCAGACCTTCTGGCTCAAGGAATACCTGGTGCGAATCTTTATCGGCAAATTTGTGAATTTTATCTTCAATTGACGGGCAGTAACGTGGACCCACACCTTCAATCACACCAGTATACATTGGTGAACGGTCGAGTCCGCCACGGATAATGTCGTGAGTTTTTTCATTGGTATGCGTGATATAGCAGTTGATCTGTTCCGGATGCATGGATGCATCACCCATGAATGACATGGTCGGAGACGGGAAATCACCGGGCTGCGGAGTCATGACAGAAAAATCTACTGAACGCGCATCAATACGCGGTGGTGTACCTGTTTTTAAACGACCTACAGGAAGTTTCAGTTCACGAAGGCGCGCAGCCAGTGAAATTGAAGGTGGATCACCGGCACGACCACCAGAGGCATTATTCAAGCCGATGTGAATCACCCCGCCCAAGAAGGTACCGGTCGTCAACACGACAGTTTTCGCATCAAAGCGGATGCCCATCTGGGTGACTACACCTTTAACGGTATCACCTTCAACAATCAGGTCGTCTGCCGCCTGCTGGAAAATATCCAGATTTGCCTGGTTTTCCAGGGTATGACGAATTGCTGCCTTAAAGCGTACACGGTCAGCCTGGGCACGTGTTGCACGTACTGCTGCACCTTTACGTGAATTCAGGATACGGAACTGGATACCGCCCTTATCGGCAGCCAATGCCATTGCACCACCCAGGGCATCAATTTCACGGACCAGATGTGATTTCCCAATACCACCAATAGCCGGGTTACAGCTCATCTGCCCTAAAGTCTCAATGTTGTGAGTCAAGAGCAGAGTCTGTCGACCCATACGCGCTGCAGCAAGGGCTGCTTCGGTACCTGCGTGACCGCCACCGATAACAATGACATCGTAAACTTTAGGATAATGCATAATGGTTTGAGAGATAAAAAATGATGACGGAGCATTATATCAAAACTAAGCAAAATAAGTTGACAAAATGAGTCGAATTTCATGAGGAAGATTGAAACGATTTTCAGCGTTTTAATGTTGCAATGTAATCCGGCTTTTCAGACTCGCTATAGAAATTAAACATTTAAGTAAATTTTTTTACTTGATTAGCATTGTTTAAATTTGATTACTTTTTAAGCTATAGGTTGAGTACATTACGAACAAAGGTATAAAAGATGAATAAGAATATTTTCCTCTCATCCATGCTCTGCGGTTTATGTTTCGCACCATTTGCAGCTTCCGCAAATGATAAAGTCGAAAAAGTATATGATTCTCAAAGATACCAAAAGGTGTGTAAAGGTAAAAGTCAGGGTGCACCGGTCAGTTTTGCATATCGAGGCATTATCTGGAATGGTACCTGCGAACCTCAATTCTTTCCTTCAGCAAAAAATTCATCCATTGCCGGAGATGAACCCGAGTTAACCAGCGCATGTAGTGGAGATACTGGCGCGACATCTGTAAGCATCAACGGGACTGAAGTTAAAGGTAAATGTGCTTTAGGTTTTATGGCTCCTCGTCCTTCTCAATCACAAATGCAAATGCAACAATCCCAACCACAAATGCAACCACAAAATCAAATGCAGCCACAACATCAAATGCACATGCAGCAGCCTCAACCGGAAATGCAAACTCAGCCTCAAATGCAGCCACAACCTGAGATGCAGCCACAACAATCTCCATAAAAAGTTAATTTTATTCAAATAATTAACGGGTAAAATACTTGGTTTTTACCCGTTTCATATATTGCTTATTTAAAAATCTTGTTTAAACTCTAAGAATATCAAAGGATAAAAACAATAAAGGATATTCCATGGATTCAGGACTCTTTACCCTTTTTTTACCTCTTATACTTGCTTTTATGATGATTGGTTTAGGGCTTGAACTTACAGTTAAAGATTTTCTTCGTATCCGTCATCATCCTAAAGCCATTTTTTTAGCTTTATTTTCACAACAAGTCATTTTGGTGGGTGTCGCATTTTTTATTTGCATTTTATTTAAGCCTTCTCCACTTTTAGCGGTTGGCTTAATGTTGCTTGCCGCTTCTCCTGGTGGCCCTACAGCAAATTTGATTAGCTATATTTTTAAGGGAGATGTGGTCTTAAACCTTACCCTTACAGCCCTTAATTCTATTATTTGCACTTTTACCCTGCCTTTTATTGTCAATTTATCCATGCATTATTTTTTAGGCGAGTCGCAAAGCATTACCATGCCTGTTGAAAAAATCATTCAGGTGTTTTTAATTATTTTGGTTCCGGTTGGTTTAGGTATGCTGATTCGTTCGATTGTCCCGCAAATAGCATTGCAACTGAACAGACCTATGCGGTTATTTTCTGTGATTTTTTTAGTTGCGCTTTTCTCGTACGCACTCTATAGAGAACGATTTAATGTCACTGAATACTTTGCCGAGATTGGCGTTGCCATCGCGCTGTTTTGCTTCATCAGTTTTTTAGTGGGTTATCTGGTTCCACATTTATCTGGAATTTCCGATCGGCAGGCTCGTGCATGCACATTTGAAGTCGGCATTCACAATACAAGCATTGCACTGACTATTGCGCTTTCCGTGTTATCGAATACCACAATTGCCATTCCCGCAGGAATTTATACTATTTTTATGTATATTTTTGCCTTTGCATTTGGTTATATCCTGAGCAGAAATCCACAACTGCTCAATAAAGACAAGGTACGCACGCTAAATGGCTAAGATACAACTGCCCTGTTGAGAACATACTTATACAAAAATAGTTATATAAAAAGCAGTTATACAAAAAAAATCTCATGCATAAGTCACAAAGTGATCATTAAGTGTCAATAAACTTGGGATTAAAAGCTCCTTCTCTCTTTGAAAGAAGAAAAGGATAAAGGGATTTTCACGATTGATTCACTGTTTAAAAAATGACTGCTGAAAAAAGTCTATTCATACATCTATATTGCCAGTAAAGTTGCATGATAAAAAACACTAAAAACTCAGCTCAACAAGAATAAATGTAGGAGACTTGAAATGGATTCAGGAATCATTACCATTTTACTACCTTCGGCACTTGCTATTATTATGGTGGGCCTGGGTCTGGAGTTAACCCCCAAAGACTTTGCCAGACTCACCAAACACCCTAAAGCCGTTTTAATTGCGCTATTTTGTCAACTGGTTGTTTTGGTCAGTATTGCATTTGTTATCTGTAAGGTTTTGGCGCTTCCACCATTACTTGCGGTAGGATTAATGCTGCTTGCAGCTTCACCTGGTGGCAGCACAGCCAACTTGTTTAGCTATCTGTTCAAGGGTGATATTGCACTGAATATCACCCTAACCGCAATTAATTCTGTCATTGCTGCTTTTACGCTACCTTTAATTGCCAACTTTGCCATCCAGCATTTTATCAATGACGGACAACAGATTAGCTTACAGTTCAGTAAGATATTACAAGTCTTTGCCATTATTATTATCCCGGTCTGCATAGGCATGCTGATTCGACACTATGCCCCACAGTTCACAGAAAAGTTAAATAAACCGCTACATATATTCGCGGTTATATTTTTAATACTGATTATTATTGGCGCAATTGTGAGTGAACGTCAGAATATTGCCGAGTACTTGACTCAAGTGGGAGCAGCTACAGCACTGTTCTGTATGTTTAGCCTGTGTATCGGCTATTTCGTGCCTCGGCTACTCGGTATTCCTAGTGCCCAGGCGCGTGCCTGTGCTTTTGAAATTAGCATCCACAACAGCACCTTGGCCATGACCATTGCACTTACCGTTATGGCTAACTCCACCATCGCCATGCCAGCTGCGGTATATTCTATTTTTATGTATATCTTTGCCGCGCTATTTGGCATGCTTTTAAATAAATTCGCCGCTCACCCAGCAGCCATAGCCACCTGATACAGCTTAAATAAATAGAGGACGGGGCTGCACGTCCTTTTTCAAGATAGTTTTTATCAATATGTAGTGGTTTCCACCTGAGTTCCGTTACAATGGCGTTTTTATAAAACAAATTTAGGTTATCTCCGTGAAGTGGTTACAAATTCATATTACTGTCGAGCAGGCTCAAGTCGATTTTACTGAAACACTCTTAAATTCATTAGGTGCAGTAAGCGTAACTTTAGATGATGCTGAAAATCAGGATCTGCTTGAACCGCTTCCAGGTGAAACTCCGCTGTGGAATAAAGTCATTGTAACCGGTATCTATGCGCAGGAAGATGAAGAAGAAATTGATGTAGATGCGTTAATTACCTTTATTACTGCACAGATGCCTGAAGCACCATTACGTTATGAATTTCTTGAAGACCAGGAATGGGAACGCACCTGGATGGATGCTTACGAGCCTATTCAAATTGCTGATAAATATTGGATTGTCCCTGAATGGATGGATGCTCCAGAAGCCGATGCGGTCAATATTAAGCTTGATCCAGGTCTGGCTTTTGGTACCGGTAACCATGCTTCAACTTTCCTTTGCCTGCAATGGCTCGGCAAAACCGATCTTAAAGATAAAATTGTGATCGACTACGGTTGTGGTTCAGGCATTTTAGGGGTTGCCGCTTTATTGCTGGGTGCAAAAAAAGTTTATGCCACGGATATTGATCCGCAAGCTGTGTTGGCGACCCAACAAAATGCTGAACTGAATGGTGTGCTTGAAAATCTGTACGTAGGTCTACCAGATGAGTTCAATAAAGAGCTGAAAAACCAGAAAGCCGATGTATTTGTCGCAAACATTCTGGCAGGCCCTTTAATGGCACTTGCGCCAGAATTCGCAACTTTGGTCAAATCTGAGGGTAAGTTCGCACTTGCTGGTATTTTAGAAGAGCAAGTTGCTGATGTTTCTAGTGTTTATTCTGAATTTTTTGATATACTGCAAATCGAAAAACGTGACGAACATTGGTGTCGAATTTCGGGTAAACGCCAAACTACCCCCTAAAAATCTTGAATAGACTATGAGCGAAAAACAAACCTACTGCCCTAACTGTTTGACCAAGTACAAAGTCTCTGTGGCTCAACTTACAGTTGCTCGCGGTATGGTTTGTTGTGCAAAATGCTCAACCAATTTTAATGCATTGACCCATCTGGTCGTAGAGAAAGAAGAAACTTTCTCTCCCGCTCAAACGGCTTCTTCTTCAGTTCCATCCCAGCAAACTTTTGTATCCAATGCACTCGTTAAAGAGCAGTTGATTACGGAACAGAAACCGGTACAACATTTATTGGAGATTTTCGATCGTAAAGTTGAAAACTCGAATATCGATTTAAAGACCTATCTCAATAACCTGAATTATTTTAGTACAGAACCCATTGGCAACTACCCTGCACTGAACTGGTCAGAAAAAGCTGAACAAGAGAAAACATATGGTACGCGGCATTATGTTTTATGGGGAACCATTAACTTATGTCTGGCCAGCTTGCTGATTTTGCAATTTTTTTGGTTTAACCCGAAAATTTTAAATAACAGTCCGGTATTCAGTGCTTTATTTAATACGGCATGTCAGGCCTTTAATTGTTCGGTGATGGAAGAAAATTATCGCCTGATCTCCACCAACAAGTTAAAGGTTAAACAGATTTCCAGACAAGAAACCCAGTTTACTGGAGAACTGATTAACTATCATACCGAAAGCCTGGCTCTTCCAATGATCAAGGTAAATCTGAAAGCAAATGGGGAAACCGTATCAACTTATTTATTTAAACCTTCTGAATATTTGATTACCAGTCTCCAAGGAATTCAACGAATCCCTCAGAATAGTCCTTTTAAATTCAAATTTAGCATTCCTATGCCACGCAAAAGCTTTGACACTTATAGTTTAGAAATAATTCGTCCGTAATATTGAAAAAAACTATTAAAAAATACAAAAAAATGTAAAAAAAATGCAGTTTTCTTGCTCACTTTTTCTTAGACAATGCTATGATACGCGCCACAAAAGCTTAGTGCTGCAAACTCCTCGAAAATTTTTACAACAAAATCGTCTAATTGAAATGCGCTTTATTAAATATAGCGTATAGAGTAGATTTTTTTGTTTTGATTTTGGGTGGTAACAAATATTAATCTATTGTTACGCTTAAATTTCGATCAGAAACGTCGAGTTGTGGCAAGCTAAATGATCAAGTTTTAGAACTTCCGTTTTAGGATCTAAAACGGGGTTCATTGAATTTCTATAGACCACTTTTATATATCTCTTTACCCAAGTGATATTTGATTTTTCGGATTAATTCGCATGAATAGCAAGTCTCCTATTTTTACTGCACAATCTGATGTCGCTCTTCGTATTCACGTAGATCGCGCAGTTCGCCACTACTTTGCACAATTGCAAGGCGAGCAACCCTCTCAGGTGTATGACATGGTGCTGGCAGAAATGGAGAAACCTCTTTTATCTGTTGTTTTAGAATACACTCGTGGCAACCAGACCCGCGCTGCTGAAATTCTAGGCCTTAACCGCGGTACTTTGCGCAAAAAGTTAAAAGCTCACGGTTTAATGAGTGAATAAGTGATAAAATGCTTGCGGTTTCCGCAGGCATTTTTTTTGGCCTGCTATTTAGCTTTTTGATTTAATTCTTGATAACTGTGACGACATCATGACTATTAAACGCGCTTTAATCTCTGTTTCTGACAAAACTGGCATTGTCGAATTTGCAAAAGACCTTGCTGCTCTTGGGGTAGAAATTTTATCTACTGGTGGTACTTACAAGTTGTTAAAAGACAACAATATCGCTGTAGTTGAAGTTTCAGAGCACACCGGTTTCCCAGAGATGATGGACGGACGTGTAAAAACACTTCACCCGAAAATCCATGGTGGTATCCTGGCTCGTCGTGGTCTAGACGAAGCTGTCATGGCTGAACACAACATCGATGCAATCGATCTGGTTGTGGTTAACCTTTACCCATTTGCTGCTACTGTTGCAAAACCGAACTGTTCACTTGCTGATGCAATTGAAAATATTGACATTGGTGGTCCGACAATGGTTCGTGCTGCGGCGAAAAACCATGCGTCTGTAGGTATCGTTGTGAATGCTTCTGATTATGCCACTGTAATTGCCGAGCTTAAAGCTGAAGGCGGCTTGTCTTATGCAACACGTTTTGACCTGGCGGTTAAAGCATTTGAACACACTGCACAATACGACGGCATGATCGCATCTTATTTAGGCGCTCGCGTAGGTAAGGAAGAAGGCCAAGCAGACAAATTTGCACGTACCTTCAATACGCAATTGAACAAAGCGCAAGACCTTCGTTACGGTGAAAATCCGCATCAATCTGCTGCATTCTATGTAGAAGCTGATGCAACCGAAGCATCTGTTTCAACTGCTAAACAGCTTCAAGGTAAAGAGCTTTCTTATAACAATATCGCAGATACTGATGCAGCACTTGAATGTGTGAAATCATTTGCGAAGTCTGCTTGTGTCATCGTAAAACATGCCAACCCTTGTGGCGTTGCAGTATCTTTAGACGGCATTAAAGCTGCTTATGACCTTGCTTATGCAACTGACCCTGAATCTGCGTTCGGTGGCATCATTGCATTCAACCGTGAATTGGACGTTGCAACTGCACAAGCGATTGTTGACCGTCAGTTCGTTGAAGTAATCATTGCACCAAGCGTTGCTGAAGGCGTGCTTGAAGTGACTGGCGCGAAGAAAAACGTTCGTGTTCTTGTATGTGGCGAATTGCCAGCAATTGATGAGCGTAAAGCACAGCTTGACTACAAACGTGTAAACGGTGGTTTACTGGTTCAAGATCAAGACTTGGGCATGATCACTAAAGATGACCTTAAAGTTGTGACTAAACGTGCTCCAACTGAACAGGAAATCGACGACATGATCTTTGCCTGGAAAGTTGCGAAATATGTGAAGTCTAACGCGATTGTTTATGCGAAAAACCGTCAAACCATTGGTGTCGGTGCAGGTCAAATGAGCCGCGTGAACTCTGCTCGTATTGCTGCGATCAAAGCTGAACATGCAGGTTTAGTGGTTGAAGGTGCAGTCATGGCATCTGATGCATTCTTCCCATTCCGTGACGGTATTGATAACGCTGCGAAAGCGGGTATCAAGTGCATTATCCAGCCGGGCGGTTCTATGCGCGATGAAGAAACCATTGCTGCTGCTGATGAAGCCGGTATTGCAATGGTGTTCACTGGCATGCGTCACTTCCGTCACTAAGTGATTGGATATTAATGTAATGACAAAGTCATCTACATTTAGACAAATAGATTTCTAATCTTGCATAAAGTCCTCTCCTATTTTTAGGCTGAGGACTTTATGTCATTTTCGATTCATGGAGTATGAACCGATGAATATTTTAGTTTTGGGTAATGGCGGTCGTGAACATGCACTTGCATGGAAAATCGCACAAGATGACAAAGTCGCAAAAGTATTTGTAGCACCGGGTAATGCAGGTACTGCAACAGAAAATAAATGCGAAAATGTTGCCTTAAATATTTTAGACAATGCGGCAATTATCGAGTTTGCAAAAAACAATGCAGTTGACTTGATCGTGGTGGGTCCTGAAGCACCACTGGTTAATGGTGTGGTTGATGCTTGTCGCGCGGCTGATCTTAAAATCTGGGGTCCAACCCAATTTGCTGCACAGCTTGAAGGCTCTAAAGCATTTGCAAAGCACTTCTTGAAACGCCATAACATTCCAACAGCTTTCTATGACGTATTTACTGAAGTCGATGCAGCCAAAGCTTTTGTTGAGAAAAATGGCGCACCAATCGTGATCAAGGCCGACGGTCTTGCTGCGGGCAAAGGTGTTATTGTTGCGATGACCAATCAGGAAGCTTTCGATGCCATTGATGACATGCTTGCAGGCAACAAATTTGGTGATGCCGGTTCTCGCGTGGTGATTGAAGAATTCCTTGCTGGTGAAGAAGCATCGTTCATTTGCATGATTGATGGCGACAACATTCTGCCAATGGCAACTTCACAAGATCACAAACGTATCTTTGAAGGTGACCAAGGTCCAAACACTGGCGGTATGGGTGCTTACTCTCCTGCTCCGGTGGTAACCCCTGACGTGTTCGACAAAGTCATGAAAGAAGTGATGCGTCCTACCGTTGATGGCATGAAAGCGGATGGTCATGTCTATACAGGTTTCTTGTATGCTGGCCTGATGATTGATGAACAAGATCAACCGAAAGTGATCGAATTCAACTGCCGTTTTGGTGACCCTGAAACCCAGCCGATCATGATGCGTTTAAAATCATCACTGGTTGATTTAGTTGAAGCGGGTATTGCGGGTAACTTGCCTGCGGAAGCTGAATGGGATGAGCGTAAGACTGTAGGCATCGTGCTTGCTTCACGTGGTTACCCTGAAACGTCTAGCAATGGTGATGTAATTTCTGGCCTAGACACTGAAATGACAGATACCAAAGTATTCCATGCAGGCACAAAAGCCAATGAAAATGGCGAGATTGTGACTGCTGGCGGTCGTGTACTTTGTGTGACTGCACTCGGCAATACCATTGGTGAAGCACAAACCAAAGCTTTGGAACTTTGCCAGAAAGTGACATTCGACGGCGTTCAATACCGTAAGGATATTGGTTACCGCGCGATTGCACGCGAAAATGCTTGATTGATTTAATTCAGCAAAAAACCCGACGAGTGCGTAATGCCAGTCAGTTAAGAAATTGACTGGCATTTTCTTTTTTAAATTCATGCCTGTATTTGATATGTGGGAAAGTCATCCGCAACTGTTTGAGGCCGGACTCCATTAAAAAATGATTGTTTCTGCGATAAATTTGCTAGTTGATAGTGGCTGACGAGTTTTGCGGATGACAAATGCCTTTGGTTACTTTGGGCGAAACCAAAGTAACAAATGAGCTACAAGAGTTTGATTTAAAACGGTAAGCCTCCGCCATGAATCACTAAAAAATTAAGGAGTTTATTTCTAAACTCCTTAACTGATCAGCATTACGCCGAGTGCGGTTTTTTTGCTTGCTATAGGATGCTTGTTTACCAACATTTTTACAGCATATAGAAATAAACGAACGCGCCCACGGAGAAATCAATAAACACCATAAAATGCAAATACGCGAATTTATGCTAATTAATGAACCTTATCTTTTAGAGAATGAATCAATACCAAACAATGAGTATTTTTATCAATATCCCTTTTTCAGCTTTGTATTTTAAAAAAATTTATATAGAAACAAAATTCTTTTAATTATCCGTTTTATTCATTTCAATAAATTTAATCTATTGTTTTATGAGTTAATTTATAAAAACAGCTCACTTTCTTATGCAAAATTAAGCTAAATATCAGATTTATAATCACTATTATGTATAAAAAAAAATTGTTATGATGTGTCCAATTTTTAGGAATAAGTCATCATGAAAATTGTTTGATTACAGTAATTTGCCTTATTCAAACATAAAACATCTTCATGATGCTACCGATCTCTAATTGCATTGATGAGCGGGACATTTTAAAGTCATCTGCATCAATCAGTTGATCTGATTCACACTTGATTTAATCTCTCCAATGACATATTCGTAAATTTATCGCCAAATTAGATTTACTAGGACATATACATGAAAAAGCTCCTTGGTCTTGTTTTAGGTCTTTCAGTTGGCTTGTCTGGCTGTGGTAAACAAGAAGCGCCTGCAAATGATGCAGCTCAAACGAAAGACGCAAACGGTCTTCAGACTGTCACTATGGCCTCAACAGGTTCGGATGCCGAAGTCTGGCGTTATATTGCCACGCTTCCAGAAACCAAAGCTGCCGGCATTAAACTTGAAGTGAAAAACTTCACCGATTATGTGTCCATGAACACAGCGGTAGCGAATAAAGAAATTGATGTGAATGCATTCCAGTCTTATGCCTATCTGGTTGCTTTCAATGAATCCAATAAAGATAAGATTGCTCCGCTTTCTACCACTTACCTGGAACCCATGGGCATTTACTCAAGTAAAGTGAAGAAACTGGATGAGTTCAAAACCGGTGCGACCATTGCCATTCCTAATGATGGCGCAAATGAATCACGTGCGTTATTGCTGCTTCAATCTGCCGGTCTGCTCAAATTAAAACCTAATTTTGACAACGTAAAAGGCACCCCTGCCGATGTTGTTGAAAACAACAAAAAAATTGTAATCAAACCGATTCAGATGGCCACTGCTGTACGTGTTAAAGACGAAGTTGATGCGATTGTCCTAGGCAATACCCTGGCAATGGAAGGCGGCTTGAATGTGCTTAAAGATTCTATTTATTATGAGCCAATCGACCAAAGCACCAAAATGAATGTCAACATTCTTGCAGTTGCCGAGGGTCGCCAAAATGACCCAGTGTTGAAAAAAGTCGGCGCGTTGTACCACACTGAAGCCGTGAACAAATTTGTTCAGGAAAAATTTGGCGGTACTAAAGTTGACGTAAATAAACCGATTAGCTATCTCACTGAAGCAAAATAGTAATATAATTGGTTCATCTAAACAGGCAAAGTCTCTTTGCCTGTTTTTCTTTTTATAGATAGTTTTTGACCATATGATTGAATTTAAAAATATTTCAAAACACTATCAGCTTAAAGGTCAAACAATTCGTGCCCTGGATCAGATTAATTTACAGATTCCGGATGGCAGTATTTTTGGCATTATTGGCTATAGTGGTGCAGGTAAAAGTACCTTAATCCGCCTGATTAATCTGCTCGAACGGCCAAATGATGGTCAAGTCATCATTCATCAAAAAGATTTTACTGCATTGGATGCACGCTCGTTACGTCAGGAACGTGCCAACATCGGGATGATCTTTCAGCATTTTAATTTGTTGCAGAGCAAAACTGTCGCAGCCAATATCGAAATGCCAATGAAATTATTGGGCTGGAGCAAAGCCGAGCGTGAAAAACGTTTGAGGGAATTGCTCGAGTTTATTGATCTTAAGCATAAAAAAGACGCTTTTCCGGATGAACTGTCTGGTGGGCAAAAACAGCGTGTGGGGATTGCCCGTGCCCTCGCCAATCATCCTAAAATTTTACTCTGTGATGAAGCGACCTCGGCACTGGATCCGCAAACCACCAAGTCTGTGTTAGATTTGCTTAAAAAGATTAATAAAGAACAAGGCATTACCATTGTCATGGTGACCCATGAAATGGACGTGATTGAATCTGTGTGTGATTATGTTGCGGTAATGGAACAGGGTAAAGTGATCGAAACCGGTTCGACGCTGGAAATTTTCAGTCAGCCCCAGCATCCTACCACCAAAAGCTTTATTCAAACCGTGCTGCAACAACAGTTACCGGTGAATATTTTAAATAGCCTGGAAAACAAAAATCATAACAGCATTTATAGTCTGCAATTCCTGGGTACTTCTGCACAAGAGACTGTGGTACAGGCGGCCATTAAGCAGTTCGATATCAGCCTGAATATTCTGTTTGCCAATATGACTGAAATTAATGGCTCTGTGATTGGACAAATGTTTGTCCAGCTTCTCGGTGACCCTGCAGTGATTGAGCAAACCGTTGCGTTTTTCAAGCAAAACGGCGTCAAAGTTGAACAGTCTGGAGTCAGTGCATGAGAGATTTAATTGTTCAGTGGCTAACAGAAATCACCGCACCTTACTGGAAAAGCTCCCTGTCGATTGACCAGTTTGTTACCGCGCTGCAAGAAACCTTCCACATGGTGTTTTTTGCCCTGCTGTTCGGTTGTATCTGGGGCTTTATCCAGGCCATCATTTTATTGGTGACCCGTCCTGAGGGCATTCTGCCAAACCGGGTGATTTATCATGGCTTAAACCCGATTGTAAATGCGCTGCGTTCATTGCCGTTTATTATCTTGCTGATTGCCTTTATTCCCCTGACAAAATTGCTTGTAGGGACATCGATTGGGACATGGGCGGCAATTGTGCCACTAACCATTTATATTGGTCCGTATATGGGCCGATTGATTGAGACTTCATTGCTTGAAGTGAATGAAGGCATTATTGAATCAGCACAAGCGATGGGTGCTTCGCCCATGCAAATCATTTTCAGGTTTATTTTGCCTGAAGCACGCAGTTCTCTCATTTTAAACCTGACCACTGCCACCATTAGCCTGATTGGTGCAACGGCGATGGCAGGTGCTGTGGGTGCAGGCGGTATTGGTGACCTCGCCATTTCTTATGGTTATCAGCGTTTTGACACCAGTGTAGTCATTTTGACCGTGATTGTGCTGTTATTGCTGGTGCAATTTGTTCAGACCTTTGGCGAATGGCTGTCACGATTAAGATAAAAATACACTTAAACCCTCTTCGGAGGGTTTTATTTTAGTGAATAAAGAAAAGATTCGAAATTTACGGATTTTTCCAGAAAGCTTCCCATAGAATCCATCTTGTCATGCGCTATACAGAATGACATCTGGATGTCATCCGTTGGCTTGTCTTGCCTTCAGCTGTAACGCTGTGCCTAAAGTTTTTTCAGGATCTATCATCAAGCCAATAAAAGATTTTTGTTGCCTTGCACAGCAGTACGGCTCATCTTTTAAAAGTAAAAGACCCTGTCTCCTCACTTATAGCCAAATGATCAGTCCAAAAAATCAAATCCAGACTTGACCTAAAAGTTAGCCATTTCCCCTCAATTTCAAACTGAAACAATAAATCCCGTGCTAAACTATCCAGTGGTTTTTGCAGGGACTCATTTATGCACTTTGTTCATCTTGGTATACATACAGAATTTTCAATTACAGAATCTATCGTACGTGTATCTGATCTTATTAAAGCTGCTGCAAATGACGAAATGCCAGCATTGGCCATTACCGACTTGTCCAACCTGCATGCTGCGGTAAAATTCTATAAAAAATGTCTGGATAAAGGCATTAAACCGATTTTTGGTTCTACCCTGCGTCTGAATGATGCAGAGCACAAAGTTACTTTGCTTGCCATGAGCAAAAAGGGATGGCGCAGCTTAACCGAACTGGTTTCTGAAGGCTATATCAGCGGGCAACAGCTGGATATTCCCTGTGTGCAAAAAGAATGGATTTTAAATCAGCAGGAAGATTTAATCGTTCTACTCGGCCAGCACAGTGATGTCGGCAAAATGCTGCTGACTTCCAACCCGCAAAAAGCAGAACCGCTATTGCAGGAGTGGATTGAGAAATTCGGCAACCGTGTTTATTTGGCCTTAACCCGTACCAACCGCCCAGGTGAAGAAGACTTCATTCAGGAAGCGGTCAAACTTGCGAAAAAATACAATATAGGCGTGGTGGCGCATAACGACGTGCACTTCATTACACGGGATGATTTTGAAGCGCATGAAGCCCGGGTCTGTATTGCCGATGGTTATGTACTAGGCGATGACCGTCGCCCGAAAAATTACAGTCCTGAACAGTACTTTAAAACTGCGGTGGAAATGACGGAACTATTTTCAGACATTCCGACCGCCATTGAAAATACCTACCATATTGCCAAACGCTGCAACGTCAGCCTGCGTTTAGGCTTTAATGACTTGCCGGACTATCCGATTCCGGAAGGTCATACCATTGATACCTACTTTGCGCATTTATCCGAACAAGGTCTGGAAGAACGACTCAACTTCCTGTATCCACCTGAAAAGCGCGGTGAAGACTGGCCGGAAATCCGTAAACCCTATGACGAGCGTTTAGCCTTCGAAGTGAAGATTATTCTCGACATGGGTTTCCCGGGTTACTTCCTGATCGTGATGGACTTTATTCAGTGGTCCAAAGGCAACGGCGTCCCTGTCGGTCCAGGCCGTGGTTCAGGTGCCGGCTCACTGGTGGCATATAGCTTGAAGATTACCGATCTGGATCCCCTGCGTTACGACCTGCTGTTCGAACGTTTCTTGAACCCGGAACGTGTGTCGATGCCCGACTTTGACGTCGATTTCTGTATTGCCGGCCGTGACCGCGTAATTGACTATGTGGCACGGACTTATGGCCGGGACGCGGTATCGCAGATTGCCACTTTCGGGACCATGGCGGCCAAAGGTGCAATTCGGGACGTGGCACGTGTTTTAGGTAAATCCTATGGTCTGGCGGACCGTATTTCCAAAATGATTCCAACCAAGCCCTTGGGTTTGAGCCTGGAAGAATCGCTGGAAGCTGAGCCGCAGCTCAAGGATATTGTCACCAATCCGTCCAACCCGGACAATGACGATGCCGCTGAAATCTGGGAAATGGCACTCAAACTTGAAGGCATTACCCGAAATACCGGAAAGCATGCCGGTGGTGTGGTGATTGCACCGACCAAGCTGACCGACTACTCAGCCGTGATGTGTGATGCCGATGGGACCAACCGTGTTGCCCAGTTCGATAAGGACGATGTCGAAGCGGCCGGTCTGGTCAAGTTCGACTTCCTGGGTCTGCGTAACCTGACCGTAATTGAAGATGCGATTAAGCATATCAACGCACGTGCGGATGTCACTGAACCGGTCAATATTTCCTATATTCCGCTGGACGATAAACCGGCCTACGAAATCTTTGCCAACGCCAACACCACTGCGGTATTCCAGTTTGAATCCGTCGGCATGAAAAAGATGCTGAAAGAGGCACGTCCAAGCAAGTTTGAAGAAATTATTGCTTTCGTGTCCCTGTACCGTCCGGGTCCAATGGACCTGATTCCTGACTTTATTCATCGTATGCATGGCGGTGAATTTGAATACCTGCATCCCTTACTGGAAAAAGTTCTGGAACCGACCTACGGCATTATGGTGTACCAGGAGCAGGTGATGCAGGCTGCACAGTTCTGTGCCGGTTATAGTCTGGGCGGTGCGGATTTGCTGCGCCGTGCCATGGGTAAGAAAAAACCTGAGGAAATGGTCAAGCAGCGCCAGATCTTTATTAAAGGTGCTGCTGAAAAAGATATTGATGAAGCGACCGCCAACCATATCTTCGACTATATGGAAAAATTTGCCGGTTATGGTTTCAACAAATCGCATGCTGCCGCCTATGCCCTGGTGGCTTATCAGACCGCATGGCTAAAAGCGCATTATCCTGCAGAGTTTATGTCCGCGGTGATGACCTCGGAAATGCAGAACACCGACAACATCGTGTTCCTGATTGATGACTGCCGTATCAATGGTCTGGAAGTTCTTCCCCCATCCATCAATATGTCCTTATATAACTTCCATGCCAGCAGTCCAAATACTATTGTCTATGGTTTAGGCGCAATTAAAGGCGTAGGTGAAGCTGCAATGCAGTCGGTAATTGATTCACGCATACAGGATGGTCCTTATAAAGACTTGTTTGATTTCTGCCACCGTGTAGATTTGAAAAAAATCAATAAACGCACCCTTGAAGCACTCATCCGTGCAGGTGCGATGGACTGTTTGGGCATTGAACGTGCCAGCCTAATGGCACAACTGCCTGAAGCGGTTCAAGCCGCAGAACAGGCCCGTTCTAACCGTGAAACCGGCATGATGGACCTGTTTGGTGAAGTTGAGGAAGTTCAGCGCAAACCCGCCAAACCGGTCAAACCGTGGTCAGATGAAGTTCGCCTCAAAGGTGAAAAAGACACCTTGGGACTGTATTTAACCGGACATCCGATTGATGTGTATCGCCCGGAACTCAAGTCTTTTATTCCTGCACGGATTAATGAACTCACGCCTACACGCCGTGGCGTGACTACCGTATTCGCCGGTCTGGTGGTGGATGTCGCCAACTTCCCGAACCGCATGATGGTGACTCTGGATGACGGCACCGCACGTATAGAAGTATCAGCCAATCACGAGCGTTTCCAGCGTTTTAAAGACATCATTCAAAATGAAAAAGTGGTGGTGATTGAAGGGGAAATTTACGAACGTGAAGGTTTTGACCGCCCTATGGGACGACTGACCAAAGCCTTTAGCCTGAATGAAATACGTCAGAAACGTGCCAACAGCATTCAAATCAAGCTGAACGCGGAACACCTGAATGCTTCACTCAGTCAGGATTTACGCAAAATCTTAACGCCATTCTGCAATGTCGATATGTGCAATCATATCCCGATGCAATTACACATCGATTATCCTTATGCCTCTGCCGATATCAACCTGGGCTTAAACTGGAACGTGGCTCCACTGGATGAATTGCTGGCGAAACTACGTGACTATTTTGGTAAAGACGTGATTCACATTGAATATCAGGTCAAATCCAAAGCAGCCAAGGCCGTCAGTTACGAGCAGGCCATGCCTGCAAATGTCCCGCCGCCGCCAGCCAATGTGAGCATGGATGAAGCAATGGACATGTATCAGGCTGAAGCCACCCAATATTCCTAATTTTTTAAATATTTAAATTCAAATCGGACACCTTATGAGTCAAGTTGACAATGCTGTGGTTTCCGCACATCTCTCTCATGTGCGTATTGTCATGGTCAATACTACCTTGCCTGCCAATATCGGCAGTGCATTACGCGCCATGAAAACCATGGGCCTATCCAGGCTGGTACTGGTGCAGCCTAAAACCTATCCGCATCCGGATATTGATGCCCTGGCTGCAGGTGCAACCGATCTGATTGAACAGATTGAAATTGTACCGACGTTGCAAGAAGCGATTAAGGATTGCCATCTGGTGTTTGGCACCAGTGCACGTAGCCGCACCATTCCCTGGCCTTTACTGGATGCCCGTCCGGCTGCGGAAAAATCATTGCAGGCTGTAGTACAAAACCAGCAGGAAGTTGCGGTGATTTTTGGCCGTGAGGATCGTGGCCTGACCAATGAAGAACTGGCAATGGCCAACTATCATGTGACCATTCCGGTCAATAGCGATTATGGCGTACTGAATGTCGCCCAAGCCATTCAGGTGATTTGCTATGAAATGCGCATGGCTGCCATGGCATTGACTGAACAGAAGAAAGATCCGGAAGCCGCCATGCATGTCACCGATGAAATTGACATGCAGTGGGATGAGCCTTTGGTCACCCATGAACAGATGGAACAGTTTTACCCGCATATTGAAAAAATGCTGGCCGAAATTGAGTTTATGGACCCGAAAAACCCACGATTATTGCCTTTACGCTTGCGTCGTTTATTTGGACGTATACAATTAGATCGTATGGAATATCATTTACTGCGTGGCATCTTTAGCCGTGTACAGGCATTGAACAATGGTACATGGAAAAAATCTACAGACAAAACAACCGGTTCCTCAGAGGATCAATCTAATGCTTAAACAGCTCAAAGAAGACATCCAAGCTGTATTCGCGCGCGATCCTGCAGCACGAAACACTTTAGAAGTTCTCACCACCTATCCCGGCATTCATGCGCTGATCATGCACCGTATTGCCCATGAACTTTGGCAAAAAGAGTGTAAAGGCTCTGCCCGCCTGCTGTCTTCTTTTAGCCGTTTTGCAACCGGCATTGAAATCCATCCGGGTGCCAAAATCGGTCGCCGTTTCTTTATCGATCATGGCATGGGTGTGGTGATTGGCGAAACGGCTGAAATCGGAGACGATGTTACGCTTTATCACGGCGTCACCCTGGGCGGTACCACCTGGAACAAGGGTAAACGTCATCCTACCCTGGAAGATGGCGTGGTGGTTGGTGCAGGTGCCAAAATTCTGGGACCATTTACTGTCGGTAAAAATGCCAAAGTCGGTTCCAATGCCGTTGTCACCAAAGCAGTGCCTCCAAATACAACTGCTGTAGGAAACCCGGCCCGCTTCATTACCAAAGACCAGCCGAAAGATGCAGAAGAAGCCCGCCGTCGTGATTATGCAGAAAGTATTGGCTTCCAGCCGTATGCAGCCACACAGGACCAGTCAGACCCGATTCTGGATGGCATGCGTGTGCTGCTTGACCGGATTCAGCTCAATGAAAAACGCATGAACACCTTATGTCAGCGTTTATCCCTGCTCGACCCGACCTTTAAAAAACAGCAGCAAAAAGAACAGCCTTATAGTGTTGAAGAACTTAAAATTATTGAAGATGTGCGCCGTGAATGCGAAGCGCAAAGCAGTCAATCCAAAGCCTAATTGGCTGTTCTGAATATTAACAAGCCCTTACTTGTATGTTCCTGAGAGTTTTTTTAGACTGAGGAACATACCTATTTCCCAATTTTAAAATTAAATGAACGGATGATCTCTATGACCCTTAAGCCTTTGGCATGTACATTAATTGCTGTTGCTTTACTCTCAGCGTGTAGCTCGACACCGACAAAAGATAAAAAATCGAATGCACCGATCGTTTTCACTGAACCTGAATTGACTGCTCCATTTTATGCGCTAAATCCATTTAACTATGATGCACCGCCTCCATTTGAAATTGCCTTACAAAAAGCTGCTGCACAGCCTGTAACCAAAATGGAAGTTACACTTCCAGGTGACCCGAGTAAAAAAGTGACCCTGGATGTCAACAAGCTGATTATTCCTACCGTCAACAGCAAGCAGCGTAATGTAAAATATGCAGTCATGGCGGGTGAAAATGAATTTGATGTCACCGAAATTGATGATTTCTTGCAGTTGGTCGAAGGCAAGGCACGCCATTACCCGCCTCGTTTTACTGAACGTCAGGAACGTAAAGGCTTTGAAGCCAAGCTCAAACAAGTGACTCAGCAGCTTGATACCCTGGCTGCTAGAGACAATGCTTCTTTTGATGTATTGATTCGCGCATTTAAAGCCAGTGTTATGGCGCGTAACCTGGACCTGGGTTCAGTCTATACCACCAAGTCTTTAACTTACGCACAGCGCATTTTAAAAATTAACAAAGAAGATGCCGAGGCAAACTTCTGGTTCGGTTTTGGCCTGTCTGAAGGCGGTGGTCAACGTGAAGCCATTCCTTATTTGGACAAAGCCATGAAGGCAGGTGTGCAGGAAGCGTATTTATCTGCGGCAAACAATTACATTGCCATGGAGCAGAAGAAAAATGCGATTCAGGTCTTGAAAAATTACAAGGTGAAATATCCGCAGGAAGCTGAAGTTGCTGACCGTTTAATTGCCGAAATTGAAAAGCAAGGTCGCTGGAATGTATGGCAGGTGCTTAATCCAGCCAAGGCACCTTAATTTTTGCTTTTTTAATGAGCCTTTTAAATAGACCGTTCAAAACGGTCTATTTTTTATGCACGAATTGAAAATTAAAACAAATATCGTATGATGAAGAAAAACTCAAACAAATACTCACGTAGACCATCTTTATGCCAAAACAAATATATAAAGTTTTATTTGCCTCGCTGCTGAGTAGTTACCTGCTCACCGGGTGCCAAATTGTGAGCGTCAAAAGCCAAGGCATTAATGTCACGATTGCCAATGAACGTGAAAGTATTCTTACCCGCAATAAATTGAGTGAAGCCAGTTTAAATGTACTGTCCATGACCGGTCGTGAAGCTAAAATCTGTTCCGACCAACCCGACCAGTGTATTCAGGAACTGCAACAGATTCCGCAAATTCAGGACGAACAGCTGCTCTCTACCTCCAGCGAAATCTACCTGGCCAAAGCCTTGGAATTTGAAAATTCTTCTGAGTGTAAAACCAGTACCTTAACCAGTACCCGATCCGAAGAAAAACAGAAACAGCAACAACTGACCTATGATAAATGTCTGGATCAGCAACTGTATATGCTGGATAAAAGCATCCGCTACAGCTATGCCTACATGTTTAAAACCAAACGTCAGCCCAAAGACCGGATTTTTGACAACCGGCAGGTGCAAATACGTGATTTTTATAATCTGGCACTGGCCAAACTGGTAACTGCTTATGCCTTGCGGCATAAACCTACTGTAGTTGAGCCGCAGGTCAAGGTCGGCAAAAGTATTTATCAGATCAACTTTGATTACTATCCACAGCTCAAAAATCAGAAAATCGAGCAGCTGCTTTCCAGTTATAACCTGAATTTTTCAGGTTTACGCTCCATTAACCGTCGTGATGGTTTTGGTTCAGAATTTGTCCTGGTTCTACCGCAGGTCAAGGATGATATCGGCGAAGGGAAAAATAAATATATTATCGACCCGATGAATTTCAGCTACAAAAACGGCGTCAATCCGAATATTCATCAGGCCCGCTATTTGGCTGCAACCCTGACCGCACAGCCCAAAGCGGCCAGCAATGTAGAAGACATTTTAAACAATGCAGAATTTGAAATAAAAGCCTTTGATCCGTACAAATATGATCAGGTCAATATGGCAGGCAAGACCTATCCGCTGGCTGGAAACTTTTCTACGCCTTATGGCTTATGGCTGGCACAGAACAATCTCGGCCGGGCAGCCTATTTAACCCTGATTGACCGAGATGACCATCTCACCATGCCGCATTTATATATGCTGGAACCGTATAATCCGAATAAAAAAGTGATTGTCTTAATCCACGGTCTGGCCAGTAGTCCCGAAGCATGGATTCGTCTGACGAACGACATTATGGGTGACACGGTACTGCGGGAAAATTTTCAGGTCTGGCAGGTGTTCTATTCAACCAATATGCCGATTATGGAAAGCCGCTTCCAGATTTATGCCCTATTGACCCAAGCCTTTGCGCAGGTCGATGCCAATGCCCCGGCCAAAAAAGATGCAGTGCTGGTTGGACATAGCATGGGCGGCATTATTGCCCGGCTTTTGGTCAGTGATGCAGACGTGACCAAAAAAGCGTTATCGATGATGAATAATCGTCAGTTAAACAAGTTTCAGAAATTACCGATTATTTCGCAGCGTCTGGTCATCAAGGACATTCCTAATTTCTCCCGTGCGATTTTTCTGGCCACTCCGCATCGGGGAACCGATTATGCCGATCGCTGGTTTACCAAGGCAGCACGTAAAATCATCCGTATTCCCGGTGCCTTCCTCTCTGCGATTAGCGATAGCATACAAACTCAGGACCTGGACCTCAAAGAACTGTTACAGCAGATCGATCATGGCCTGATTCAAAATGGGCCGAGTGATTTAAGTTATCAGTCCAAGTTTATTGAACTGAGCAAAGACATTAGCCCGCGTAAAGGATTGGCCTTTCATTCCATTATTGGCAATATCACCGATAGTCGCGATATCAATGTGATCACGGATGACGTGGTGCGTTATAAGAGTGCCCATCTGGAGGGTGCCGTTTCGGAAAAAATTATTAAGGGGGGGCATTCCATTCAGGAAACACCGGAAGCCGTTTTAGAATTGCGCCGTATCTTGCGTCTGCATCTGACCAGGCTGGGCCTGCATCAGCCCTAATGTCCGCTTGAGTTTTCCAGCCACATCGACCGGCAGCGTCATGTTCATTGCCGGTCCGATGCCCCTGCTATGCCCGCATAACACTGTTCTTCTAATTTTTATCCATTTACTGCAAAGCATTTTTCGCAATTCATGCAAATTTGGTAAGATGTCTGAGCGACTGAAACGCCGTTTTTTCATAGCTCGGTTTGGCTTGAAAATAACAATAATGCTCAAGCCAGCGTCTAGGATTTTACGATGAGCGTTTCATGCATAAATTTGAAATTGGTGAGACAGCCAAGTTTTTTAAAGATTCGATGTATTTAAATATTTAAGGATTTTACCTCAATGAGTTACCCGGAAATCATGGCTGATCTTTCCACTTTAACCCCGATGATGCAGCAGTACATGAGCGTCAAAATGCAGCATCCGCACTCCCTGATGTTCTATCGTATGGGTGACTTTTATGAACTGTTTTTTGACGATGCCCATAAAGCCGCCAAATTATTGGGGATTACCTTAACCCACCGCGGAAAGGCCAATGGTGAACCGATTCCCATGGCAGGCGTTCCCTATCATGCCGCTGAAGGCTATTTGGCCCGCCTGGTGAAAAAAGGCGAAACCGTGGTCATTTGCGAGCAGCTGGGCGAAGTGACTGGTAAAGGTCCGGTTGAACGCGGTGTGGTACGTATCATTACGCCTGGCACCCTGACCGATGATGCGTTATTGAACAGTCATCAGTCTTCCAATCTGGTTGCACTTTGCTTACATCAGGGGCAGATTGGTATCGCACTGCTGGATTTGAGTGCCGGTATTTTCAAGGTGCAGCAACAGGAATTTCAACAAGAGCAACTGGCAATTGAACTTTCACGCTTAATGCCAAGTGAAATTGTGGTAGATGAAGATATTGTCGATCCGAATATTATCGAGCAGATAAAAAAGCAGCTCGACTGCCCTGTGACCCGTCGTCCCAATGTCGACTTCAACTTAAATAATGCGCAAAAAACCTTATGTGACCAGTTTGCAGTCGCTACCCTTTCCGGTTTTGGAATTGATCATTTACCGCTGGCCAAGGCTGCGGCAGCGGCACTGATCCATTATGCCAAAGAAACCCAGAAAACCGCTTTACCGCATATCCGCTCCATTCAGCTGGAACAAAGCAGTGACTTTATTGCTTTAGATCCGGTCACACGACGTAATCTGGAACTGGTGGAACCCTTATTCGAACATGGAACCTCCCTGTTCCAGCTCATTAATGACTGCCAGACTGCCATGGGCGCTCGACTGCTGAGCCGTACCCTGATGCAGCCCTTGCGTGATACCAAAATACTTGATGCCCGTCTGGATGCTATTGCCGCCATGTTGGGTGGTTATCATGAAGCACCGATTCGTCTAGTCCTTAAAGAGATCAGTGATATTGAACGTGTACTGAGTCGTGTCGCTTTAGGCAGTGCACGTCCACGTGATCTGGTACAGCTACGTCAGGCCTGTGCGCAAATTCCTTTCTTGCGTCATGCCCTTCAGCCAATGGTACAAGCCAAGCAATCCGTTCTGATTCAGCAACTGACAGATGAGCTGGGAGATTTTCATGGCCTGCATCAACGCCTGATGTCTGCGATTGTCGAAAATCCACCAGTATTACTCCGTGATGGCAATGTCATTGCAGAAGACTTTGACAGTGAACTGGATGAGCTGCGTAAAATCCGCGATCATGCGGGCCAGTTCCTGATTGATCTGGAAGCTCAAGAGCGTGCCAACACCGGCATTTCAACCCTGAAAATTGGCTATAACCGGGTCAGTGGCTACTATATTGAACTGACCCGCGCCCAAGCCGAGCAGGCACCGGATCATTACATCCGTCGTCAGACCTTGAAAAATGCCGAACGCTATATCACGCCCGAACTGAAATCTTTTGAAGATAAAGTCTTGTCGAGTGAATCACGTGCCCTTGCGCGTGAAAAAATGCTGTTTGAAATGCTGCTGGATGAATTACGTCAGGACATCGGCAATTTACAAATGATGAGCAGCGCGATTGCACAGATAGACATGCTGGCCAATTTTGCCCATCAGGCGCGTTTACGCAACTGGTCCCGTCCAGAATTCAGCCCTGAAATTGGGGTCAAAATTGTGGCAGGCCGGCACCCGGTGGTGGAAGCCTTAAGCAAAACCGCCTTTACTCCGAATGACACCAGCTTAGATTACAATCACCGTATGGCCATTGTAACCGGGCCGAATATGGGTGGTAAATCGACCTTTATGCGCCAAACCGCGCTGATCAGTTTACTGGCCTATTGCGGTTCCTATGTGCCTGCCCAGTCCGCAGTATTAGGGCCTATTGATCGGGTGTTTACCCGTATCGGTTCAGCAGATGACTTATCCACCGGTAAATCGACCTTTATGGTGGAGATGACCGAAACCTCACAAATTCTGCATCATGCCACCAACCAGTCTTTGGTGCTGATGGATGAAGTCGGACGCGGAACCAGTACTTACGATGGCCTGTCTTTGGCTTGGGCCTGTGTGATCGACCTGAGCAAACGGATTAAATGCCTGTGCCTGTTTGCCACCCATTATTTTGAACTCACTGAACTGGGCAAGGAATCGGGAATTGATAACTATCATGTCACGGCCAAGGAACTGAACGGTAATCTAATACTGCTGCACAAGGTTCAGCATGGCCCTGCCAGTCAAAGCCATGGCTTACAGGTGGCAAAACTGGCCGGCATTCCTGCCAGCGTGATCAAAGAGGCGCAAAACCGCTTGAAGATTCTGGAAAAGCAGCAGCATCAACAGGTCAATAAGGTAGTACAAAATGATCTGTTTAGCGCAATCGATGAACCGGCTGTAGAAGTTATAGAACGTGTAGTGGAAATTGAAAAAGATGTGCCTGCACTGAATCTGTTAAGATCGCTGGATGTGGACAATCTTTCTCCGCGGGAAGCCTTGCAACAGATTTATGCCTTAAAAGATGCCCTGGAAAGCTAGTTTAAATCTGCGCCAGAAAAAGACTTCTAAATAGAAGTCTTTTTCATTTACTACATATATTTAAATAAATATTCAATTTTTATTAAAATTAACAGCCTTATATATAATAAATATCAATAAAAGCAATTGTTAGTTAGCAGCATTTTTGCCTAAAATACAGCAAGAGTAACTAGAACCATATTTTTTAGGTAGCTGTCGCCATGACCTTTGTTGTCACTGAAAATTGTATTAAATGTAAATACCAAGACTGCGTAGAAGTTTGTCCGGTAGATTGTTTCTACGAAGGTCCAAATTTCCTCGTGATTAATCCAGATGAATGTATTGACTGTGCATTATGCGAACCTGAATGCCCGGCAAATGCTATTTTCTCGGAAGATGAGTTACCTGAAGGTCAGGAAGTCTTTATTGAACTGAATGCTGAACTGTCGCAAAAATGGCCAAATATCACTCAAATTGGTGATCAGCCTGCCGATCGTGAAGAATGGAACGGTAAAACAGACAAGTTACAGTATCTGGAAAAATAAGACTGTTCTTGGACTTGCAAAAAAGATCAGCAAATGCTGATCTTTTTTTATACTTAAAAAAACATTTGATTGCAATATTTTCAAATTTTATCCTTCAAATTGGATTAAAATAGCTCGTATTTATAAATATTTGATTTCTATAATGAAGCATGTTTTAAAGGGCTTACTGGGCATAAGCCTAGTCCCACTTGTCATGATTGGATGTAGCACATCTCCTCATAAACAAGGGCAAATACCCGATGGAAAACGGATCTTCATTCCTCAAGAACGTATTAGCCTTGAGCGCCCAATTCCACCTAAAACAGTACCTTATGTTTATAATTCATGGATTGCCATCGGCGATAATTTACATCGTGTCCGTGAATATGAAAGTTTTCTGGAACGCAATGGGGTCGGCAATATTATTCCGAGTTTCGAATTGTTGCGTTCTGCTCGTGACTGGCAAAAATGTGGCCGTGCCCAATACATGATTCCAAATCGTGAATTGTGGAGCAATCAAATTGCAACCTTACGCGTCTTTAAATATCTGGTTGCCGCCAAAGTGCTTACCGACTTTGAAGTGACCTCCGTTTATCGGGATTTGCCGCTTAACCAGTGTGCCGGTGGTGCAAATTCATCACGTCACTTATTCAATTCGGCAATCGATTTTCGCATTGGACCTGCAGTTCCCCAAGCTGAAGATTTTGCTTTTATTGAAAACACCAAATTTAAATTGTGCCAGTTTTGGGCCCAGTACGGACAAAGCCTGAATATGGGGTTGGGCTTGTATGCTTCTGGTCAAATCCATATTGATACCCAAGGTTACCGTACCTGGGGGCCAGACCTGTCACGCCACAGCTCGATGTGTAATTTTTAAAACCGTGTATTGCAGTAAAAAAGAGATCTTGCTGATCTCTTTTTTATTGTCCTCTTTTCAATAAATCAAAACGATAAATTGCACTCTGAATGGAAAGGTTTAAAATGCATGCATCGCAACACAGGTGACCAGACTATGCAACAAATGTGGACAGAGATTGATGCTTACATCGATGCACATTTAATTCCAGAAGACCCCATTCTGCTACAGACATTAAAAAACACTGAAGATAAAGGTTTTCCAGATCACCTCGCCGTCGCGCCCAATCAGGGCATGCTGCTGCAAATGCTGATTCAGATGAACAAATGCAAGCGCGTGCTTGAACTGGGTACTTTTGCTGCCTACAGCACCATGTGGCTGGCTCGTGCCCTGCCAGAAGATGGCTACATCCTGACCATTGAAGGTCGTGATACCCATGCGGCTTTGGGTCAGGAAAACATTGATCGTGCCAAACTTCCGCAGACCATTGATCTTAAAGTCGGTCGTGCTGCAGACGTATTAAAGGCATTACCTGCCGATTTTGAGCCCTTTGACTTTGTGTTTATTGATGCCGACAAACAAAGCTATGCAGAGTATCTAGAACTCAGCTTAAACCTGTCCCATTCAGGGACCATTATTGTGCTGGATAATGTGATTCGCGCTGGTGAGATCATTAATCCTGACAATCACAAACCAAGTATTGAGGGCATTCGCGATATGTTTGCAGCCTTGCAAGACCATCCTCGAATTCTCTCTTGTACCGCATTACAAACAGTTGGCAGCAAAGGCCATGATGGATTTGCCCTGGCCATAGTGAAATAATATGACACAAAGGTTAAAAAACAGTCTTTTTGTTTTTCTATTTTTTTATTAATAACTTACAAATACTGTCCATATAGTTATCCACAAGTTATGCGGATAACTATGTACAATTATTCATCATACCGATCAGGTGCGGATGAACTTATTTCACCACCAGTAAGGGTACGGTTGAATTTCGGAAGATACTGGTTGCCACGCTTCCCAAAAAGAACTGGCGAATTTTACTGTGACTAAATGCACCGAGCAATATCAGTTGTATGCCGTGTTCGCTTTGGTATTCCAGTATATTTTCCGAGACATCGCCATAACGGTATTCCGTCACCACATCCATTCCGGCATCACGTAAATACTGTGAAGGCTCATTCAGTATTTCCGGATGATCACCTACATATAACAGGTGACATTGCAATAATCTGAGTAAATCACTTTGCGCGACACGTTTCATCAGATTAACGCAGGTCGGTGAATATTCATAGGCAAAAATGAATCGTGTGGGTGGCTTAAACTGTTCCCCCACAGTCATGATGGTACATTTTGCGCCACGGATAAAATTTTCCACATTACTGCCTATTGGTTTGTTGCGTTCCGCAGAACGCTCTCCGACCCGGCCAATAATGGCAATGTCATCTTCTTTAAGCACATGAAAACTTTGCTCCAGGAAATCGCCTTTTTCCTGAAGATGCGAGGCGTTAATCTGATACTTCTGCTGAATCATGTCAGAAATATGATTTAAAAGATTGTTGCTGTAATCCAGTGCCAGTTCACTTTGTTTCTGTTCAAGTTCTGCCAGTTCTTTCAGTAACATTGCATTACTTTCAAAACCAATCACCCCACTGATTTCACCCAAATGATAACTTGCTGGGTAATAGTCTAAAACCTGTAATAATACCAATTCACGTTGTGTCTGCTTTGCGACCCATGCTGCAGCTTCGGCAACTGCATTTACGCATGGAGAAGAATCAATACAAGCGATTACACGTTTCATTTTCGCCTCGCTTTTCGCCTATACAGGCTTTAAGTCTAATTGTTATTTTTAACTTAGCATAACTCTTCACCACTGTGCATGCTTTTATGTAATTAAACTTACTGGCTGATTCATATTCATTTTATTGGATTTTTTAATCCCGATGACGAATAAACTTCGCCGGATTCCCGGCAACAATAGTCGCCTTTTCAACATTTTTTGTGACCATGCTATTCATGCCCACAATGGCATGAGCATCAATTTTTACTCCATCTTTGACACCGACATGCGCGCCCAGCCACACATCCTGCCCAATCTCGATACCCTGAGAACGTACCGGTTGCTGGTAAATGGGCTGTGCAAGCTCCATGCCGTGGTCAAAGGCATATAAATGACAGTATGCCGCCATACGCACCTGGTCATGCAGCTTGATGCCCATACGTCCACCATCCAGAATGCAGTGATGGTTGATGGCCACTTCATTGCCAATTTCTAAAGGGCCATGCAAGGTACAGTCTGCGGCAATAAAGGTATTATCGCCAATCGTTATTTTCCGGCCCGGCTCGGCAAAAATATGGGCCAGCGGTGAAATAAAACAATTTTCACCAATTTCGACAGTTTCCATTTCCATCAAATAAGCTTGATATTCTTTTTGCCACTGTTCTGCCCAGCCGCGATTTTTCGGTTTTAATGACCAGTACAGCCAAGGCATGTAATTCAAACGGTGCTTATGCTGTTCACGATATTTTAAAAGCGGGTCTTGCTCAGTCATGTTCAGGCTCTTCTATAATTTTGAGTTGTTCGCGCCCGCGGGTCACATCCTGTATTTTCAGTGCCAAAGGCTGAATCTGGTGGACTTGTAATAGGGCTTCGACCTGTACGCCTGTGGCGGTATATTGTTCCTGAAATTCGATGTGTTGCTGGTTCAGCTCATATTGAAAAATAGCCCACTCATTAAACTGGCAGGCAAAACTGATTTTTTTCTTTTCAATCAGCTCAATTTTTTCCGCCAGTAACAGGCACTGCCCGGCACAACCGCCATAGGCGCGAACCAGACCGCCAGTTCCCAGTTTAATACCACCATACCAGCGGTTGACCAGAACAATGACATTGGTCAATTCATTGCCTTCAATCGTGGCCAGAATCGGTCGGCCTGCTGTGCCGGACGGCTCTCCAGCATCATTAAAACGGACATTGTGGCCAATTTTCCATGCCCAGCACTGATGTGTGGTGGTGATATCTTTATGCAGTTCTAAAAAATCTTTTACTGCCTGTTCATTTTCTACAGGAGCAGCAATCGCCTGAAAGCGACTTTTCTTAATGTCTTCTTCAAAAGTAACGGATGAGGCAATGGTAAATGGCATAAATCTGGAATAAATAACAACACAACGGCAGTATAGCCTGTTTTGAATGGCTTGCAGATACAAAAAAACCTTCTATAAAAGAAGGTTTTTAAATTAAAAAAGTATTGTAAGTTAAATGATACTGTAATTTATAAGATTAGATCATTCTGATTAAACTTTAATTAAACGGTAAAGTCTTCACCCAAATAGACTTTACGCACAGTATCATTTGCAAGCACTTCTTGCGGTGTACCCTCTGCAATTACCGCACCTTCACTAACAATATAGGCATGCTCACAAATCGCCAAAGTTTCACGGACGTTATGATCGGTAATCAGCACCCCAATTCCACGGTCTTTAAGATTACGAATAATATCTTTGATGTCCCCGACAGAAATAGGATCGACCCCGGCGAAAGGTTCATCCAGCAGCATAAACTTAGGATCGGCAGCCAAAGCACGGGCAATTTCTGCACGGCGGCGTTCACCACCAGACACACTCATCCCCAGTGAATCCTTGATATGACTGATTTTAAAGTCAGCCAGCAATTCATTTAAACGCTGTTGACGCTGCTGTTTGTTCAAATCCTTACGGGTTTCAAGAATCGCCATAATATTTTCAGAAATCGTCAGTTTTCTAAAAATGGAAGCTTCTTGCGGCAAGTAACCAATGCCCTTACGCGCACGCTCATGCATGGCCAAGTCGGACAAATCAAGATCATCCAAGTGAATCTCGCCCTTGTCCATTCGAACCAAACCCACCACCATATAGAAACTTGTGGTTTTACCTGCACCATTTGGACCAAGTAGGCCTACAATCTGCCCACTCTGCATCTGGAAAGAAACATCCTTGACCACCCATCTTTTACTATAGTTTTTTGCCAGATGTTTAATACACAAGGTTTGGGGTTGATTTAGCGATTGATCCATTAATCACGTGCTCCCGGGAATGATTTTGAACTAGATGGCGGAATAACGATTTGTACGCGACCTGAAGATGAACCGGTACTGTTTGGTGTGCCCGTTGCCTCAACATCACCCTTATTCATGCTGTATTTCAAAGTATTACCGCGGATACTTGCCCCATCCTGCTGTAAAAATGCATTGCCAGACAAGGTGATAATGCCAGTTTGGGCATTATAAACAATTTTCTGCGCCTGACCTTTTGCCAAACCCTTATTCACCTCGGTTTGTTGTTGAAAACGTGCCGGACCGCCTGTCGCCGTAATGCTACTGATCTGTTTTTGACTGTTCAGATTGGCAACAATAGAGTTGGCTTGCAATCTCATGGTGCCCTGTTCGATGATGACATTTCCGCTATAGGTCGTCACCCCGGATTTTTCATTATAGGTAGCACGGTCAGCAACCAGTGAAATAGGCTGATTTCGGTCAGATGGAATGGCAAACGCCGCTGCCGACGAGAATACAACCAAACCGGCTAAAGCTGCCTGTTTAAGCAAAGTTTTAGACAATGTAAGCTTAAGATTGTGGTTCATATTTTCCTCGAATATTAAAAAATTCGTATTGACCGTCATTTAGATTGGCTTTCAGACCCTGGCTTACAAATTCAGCTTGCGGAGATTGCACATTGACCTGTTTATCTGTCTCAATTTCCCGGGTTTCGGGATATCCGGTTAATTCCTGGGTCTGAAACTGCATTTTGCCCTGTGGCATCAACTTGGTCGCCACGACATTTCCCGACAGAACCACCCGTTGATTGTCATCATAACTGTTCGCCACTTTGGCATAAAAAGTGGCATCAACTGCGCCATTTTTATACAGCGAGGCATTCAGGTTTTCCAGTTTGGCCGTTTCCTTTTGCATGTCCTGTTCCATACGGTCGACCTGAGCACGGGCATACAAATTACCGTTGTCATCGGTTTGAGTCAGATTAATTTTTTCAGCGGAATAGGTCATGCTTCTGGCTGAATCAACCTCAAGCTTGTTGCCCTTACCACTGTAATAGTAGTAACCACCACTTATAGCTGCAATTGCTATAGCAGTCAGGTATAAAACTTTTGTATCCATAAGTGTGGCACTTAACTCAAATTCAATGAATTGTTTAACAATTAATGTGGGGCAGCGGTATAGGTTTCAAGCAGCTGTTCATAAGCCCCTTTGGCCGTCAGAATCATGTCGCAGATTTCACGCACTGCACCACGGCCACCCATAGCCTGAGTGACAAGGTCAGCACGGCGTCGAACTTCGACATGACCATTCGGAACAGTCACTTTCATACCGGCAATGGCAAATGCCGAAAGATCAGGCCAGTCATCGCCCATATATAAACAGTCTTCTGGAGCAACATTCAATTGGGCACAGGCTTCGCGTAATGCAGTGCCTTTATCTTCACGACCCTGAAAAACCAGGTCTACGCCCAAGTCAGACATGCGCTTTTCCACAATATTGCTTTTACGTCCAGTAATAATAATGACTTTTACACCGGCTTTCTGTACGAGTTTCATACCTAAACCATCACGGATATCAAAGGACTTGATTTCATCCCCGGTATTGGTCAGGGTGACAAAACCATCACTCAGAATTCCATCGACATCAAGAACCAAAGCTTCAACATGGCGCGCCTGTTCCAATAAAATATAAGATGCCATTTATTAATTTACCCCGGCTTGAATCAGGTCATGCATGCTAATCACGCCAATAACCTTGTTTGCACTATCTACTACAACAAATTGATTGATTTTCTTTTCGTGCATGCGCTCTAGGGCTTCAACGGCACGTGCCTCTTGCGAAATGGTCAATGGACTTTTAGTCATGACCTCAGAAACCGGCAAGTTCACATCAAAGCCTTGTTGTTTATCAATTAAACGACGTAAATCACCATCAGTAAAAATACCCAATAGAACGTCATTTTGGTCGACAATTGTGGTTAAACCTAGGCGTTTGTTTGAAATTTCGTATAAAACCTGGTTCATTGGTGTATCTGGAGAAACTTTTGGCAATTCTGTACCTGTGTGCATGAGGTGTTCGACATGCAACAACAAGCGTTTACCCAAGGCGCCGGCAGGATGAGACAGCGCAAAATCATCGGCAGTAAAGCCACGTGCATCCAGCAAGGCAACTGCCAAGGCATCGCCTAAAGCCAGAGTTGCCGTGGTGCTTGATGTCGGTGCCAGACCCAGTGGACAGGCTTCCTGAATATTCCCCAAAGTTAAGGCCACATCGGCATTTTGCGGCATAGGGCCTTTGTTGTCGCCACTAATGGTAATTAGAGGAATTTCCAGACGCTTGATTAATGGCATAAGCATCATGATTTCATCACTCTTGCCCGAGTTAGAAATGGCAATCAGCACATCGCCAGGAACCAGCATGCCTAAATCGCCATGTCCCGCTTCACCTGGATGCATAAAGAATGACGGTGTACCTGTAGAAGCAAAGGTTGCTGCCATTTTACGGCCGATATGCCCTGACTTACCCATACCGGTAATGACTAAACGCCCTCGACACTTCAAGATGATTTCACAGGCACGACTAAAACGATCATCAATTTGTGTTGCCAATATTTCCAGTGCTTGTTCTTCTATACGCAAAGTTTCTAATGCAACTTTTTGAAAGTCTATTTGATTTGGCATATTTGGTGGGTTCAAAATAGGTTTACCTTTACTCTATACAGAGTTGATTCAATCAAGCAAAAAATAATTTTCGCAATTTTATCATATCTATGCAAATGTCACGTTTCTAAATTACAAGATTTCAATAATTGTGCAGAAATTATGGTGAGTGAACCTAGGTTTATCGCGAACTTCATCCTTACTTTCTTCAGGTCATGTGTCATGAATCATTCTGCATTTATGTAAAGCTGAGTGTATATTATTAGACTTGGTTGATTATTTAATTCTCATATGAAAAATACGCTTTCTGATCACAAACAAATTGGTGTGGTTGCCACTTTTCCTGAACTGGTCAATTCCAAGTTTCAAGGAAATATAAATGCCATGTGCTGGTATAGAAATCTGGCTGGTGATTTTAAAGAGATCGTGAGTAAACTTGAATTAAAAGAGAATATTACAGAAGTTTCTGTGGAAGATCTTTTAGCGCTGCAACTTTCAGAACAAGGTCATCTGGCTCGGGAAGTGATCTTAAAAGATATCCAGCTATTAACCGATTTCGGAGCCTCCCCATCTCTTAACTTACTTAAAAGTTATGAACGGGATGAAGAGCTGGATTTCATTGCAACAGATGTGTATTCCTATCACGTGGACCGCTCACCCATAGAAACCGATACTTTTTTATGTACTTATGCTGGTTGTGCCAGTGATATTTTGCCAAATGATCAGGTTGAGCAAAAGATTTTGATTCCCGAAATAAGAGCAAAGCTGAAAGACTTACATGATGGTCCAGAAGCCGAGTTCGAAAATTTCCTGGAAGAATATTTCTTTGATTTGCATTATGCACCCAAAGCGGATGCAACACCGATCAATTTAGGCCAGGGACATCTTTGGCGTTTGGCTGTCGATCATCCAACGCAGCCCGTTTTGCCTTGTGTGCATAGAGCGCCTGCTGAAGCGGGTGAATATAGACTTCTCGTGATCTGTTAAATATTGATGAGATAGAGAGCTCACTTGAGCTATAAAATCTGGATGTTACATCTATCTATTCAATGCTCTTCTTAAATGCTCTAGAGGAACGGGACAGATCGGTCCGTATGAACTCACATTCCCGCTATACAACCGTTTTGCTTGCTCAATTGTTATTTCTCAGGTATCACTGATTATTTTCATGAGCAGTGAGCTTTCTTAAGCCATAAGTAATGACATTAAATTTTCATATCGAGTTTTATATTCCCTAAAAAACTTCTGCATTTTTTCGTTTTAACTTTATGAAAAAAAATGCTTAGGTTAAGATGAGCCATCTTTTGTAAAAGCATCTTAGAAGACCTATGCAGCCATTTGTTCTATATAACTCAGAGCAACGTAAAAAAGTAGAATTCTTACCTCGTAAAGAAGGTCATATCGACATGTATGTCTGCGGTATGACCGTATATGACTACTGTCATATTGGGCATGCTCGAGTGATGGTTGCATTTGACTACATTATCCGTTTCCTGCGCAGTCAGGGCTGGAATGTAAAATACGTACGTAACATTACCGATATTGACGACAAAATTATTAAACGTGCCAATGAAAATGGGGAAAGCATTACAGCTTTAACGGATCGTTTTATCAAAGCGATGAATGAAGATGCTGAAAACTTGGGTTGCCTACATCCAGATGAAGCTCCACGTGCGACAGATTACATTGACCAGATGCAAAGCATGATTGGTAACCTGGTCAATAAAGGTACTGCTTATCCATCATCAAATGGCGATGTCTATTTTGAAGTGGAAAAATTTGCCAAATATGGCCGTCTTTCAGGCCGTAAACTGGAAGATATGCAGGCCGGTGCTTCTGAACGCGTTGATGTTGAAGTAGAGAAAAAACATCCATTTGACTTTGTGCTGTGGAAACATGCCAAAGAAAATGAACCGTCTTGGGCTTCACCTTGGGGCAATGGCCGTCCAGGCTGGCATATCGAATGTTCGGCAATGTCAACTTGCTGCCTAGGCAATCATTTTGACATTCACGGTGGCGGTTCAGACCTGATGTTCCCGCACCATGAAAATGAAATTGCACAGTCTGAAGCATCTACGGATGAACAGTATGTAAATTACTGGATGCATGTCGGTTTCATTAATGTTGATGGCGAGAAAATGTCGAAGTCTTTAGGCAATTTCTTTACCATCCGTGATGTGATGGAAAAATTCCACCCTGAAGTGATCCGTTACTTTATTGTGTCTTCACATTACCGTAGTCCGGTGAACTTCTCGGATGTGGCATTAAAAGAAGCCAAAACAGCCCTTTCTCGTTTCTACCATTCATTTAAGGCTTATCAGCAGGTCTACTGTGAAAAAACCGTAGAAACTCTGGATGAAGCATTGGTTGAACGTTTTAATACTGCTATGCGTGATGACTTCAATACAGCAGAAGCCATTGCTGTACTGTTTGAAATCAACAAAGAACTCAACCGTGCAGTGAAAGACGAAAACCAGGAGCAGGCAGCGGTTTATTATTCAACTTTACGTCACCTTACCAATATTCTGGGTCTGGTTCAGCACAATGTTGATGACTTCTTGAAGTCTGATATTGGTCAGGAAGCATTAGGTTTATCTGAAGAACAGATTGAAGATTTGATTCAGCAGCGTAAAGATGCGAAAAAGGCCAAAGAATTTGCCAAGGCTGATGAAATTCGCCAGTCTTTACTGGACCAAGGCGTGGTTCTGGAAGATACACGTCAAGGCACCATTTGGCGTCGTGCTGATTAATTAATCATTTGGAAGCATAAAGAGTTGACAGTTAAAAGAAACTCTCTATAATTCACTTCCATATTGCGGGAATAGCTCAGTTGGTAGAGCATAACCTTGCCAAGGTTGGGGTCGGGAGTTCGAGTCTCCTTTCCCGCTCCAGAATACGAAAAGCCCAGATCAATTGATCTGGGCTTTTTTTTATCTATGAATCTCATTAAATTTTAAGCTGAATATACGCCAAACCCATAATGATAGTTCCACTTAAACCACCTAATAATAAAACACACAAGATGGTTTGCTATTGCATAGATGGTTTAGAAAATTAATTAAAATAATTTACAGGCTCGATAATAAATCGCAGATTCAAATCCCAAGTGCGACACATTTGTAGTTAGTTGAAAAAGTTAGGTGTATTCGTAGAATCATTGGACTTTTTCAACTCGCAATTGGAAAGCACACAATGAAGAAATACACCCAACTTTCTCAAGATGAAAGATACGAAATTTATGCTACTTTGAAAAGTAAAAGTTCAATCGCTACCCTTGCTCGGGAGTTAGGGCGTTCACGATCAACCATCTACCGTGAATTAAAAAGAAATACTGGGCAACGTGGATATAGAGCTCAACAGG
>NZ_SJOC01000011.1:0-152869 GCF_004331195.1 Acinetobacter sp. ANC 4216
TGATGACGATGATGATCGCGGCGGTCGCTCAGGCCGAAGCCGTTATGACGATGATGATGATCGTGGCGGTCGCTCAGGCCGTGGTCGTAGCCGTTATGATGACGATGATGATCGCGGTGGCCGTTCAGGCAGTGGTCGTAGTAGAAATACTACGCAAAGACGCGATGAATATGGCCGATTTACATCTGGCTAATCGCGACCTGCTTCATTTAAGAAAACTTAACAACTCAAATAAATATAATTCTAATTCAATCACATCCTATCAAGCGTAGATTAATCTACGCTTTTTTATGCAAACAATAAAAATACAAGAAGAACCCTAAAAAATTTCTTCCCCTTAAATGACAAGAATTAAAAGACAAGAAAAATGGTATCGCTTTTGAACCATGCAAAACAAAAAACCAATCCTTTTAAAATTAAAAAGATTGGTTTAAAGCTATTGAGATGATGGAGTTAAGCTAAGGACGTAAACGGTTCCAGGCATCACGTGAGGCATGTTTAGCCTCTTCCCAGGTTAGACGGGACTGCGCTTTTGATCCTTCCCACTTGGCACGAAGATCCGGCTCTACGTCTTCAAACCGCTTGCTTGAATCATACGCAGATACATCTTCATAACCTACCCGATAGGCGTGATGATAATCCCGATCATAGTCCAAATCAGGATAAGTATTTTGGCTGGACTTATAATAAGGTTGATTAACACTGTTTTCACGCCAATACGCATCTTCAACAGTGGGATCAATCGCCTCGCCTACTGCATGGCCGGCCACACCGCCAACAATTGCACCCACTGTTCCTCCGACAATAGCTCCGATTGGACCACCTGCACTACCGATTGCGGCACCTGCGGCAGCAGCACCCGCAGCACCTACACCTGTTCCTACTGGATGTGATTCATCTGTATCTGGATCATTATCTACATCCTTTCTTACATCATTTGGATCGGCCATTTTTTTCTCCTTATAACAATAGGGTATTGAGGAAAATAAGCTGGTTATAGCCATTTTCACCTAGAGTGTTTCTATTTAAAAAAACGTCCAGGTTCGGTTCTTTAATCACGATCATCATTGGTATTGGGGTATTGATCTAGACGTTTGAGCTTATCTTATGCACATGACTCACCCATGTACTACCTTGCTCATTCTTTAAATTTCCCATATTTTCATCTTTATTTCTTTCATATATGGAATAAAGAATGACTGCAATGATGACCATGACAATTACAGCGATTATGATTTTCACATCTTTTGAGTTCATATTATTCTTCACTTTTGATTAATGTGGATGAATAGAAATAATGAGACTATAAATCTGGAAAAACTTTTCACAAAGAACACTACCTGAGTATTAATCAATACTCCGATCAGAAAATCCAAGTCTTATTTCTGTGGTCTTTGCGGATTTTTAACTTACTGATTCTGTTGTTTATGCTGAATCTTTTGAGTATTTTCTTGTGTAGCCATTTTATTTATCTCCTATGGTCTGAATTACTGCACACCTACAGCTTTATTCACTCTACTCTTTATATTTCACTGACCAAGCTTATATCTGTTTCAATTCTCTTCAATGTAAATCCTTTTATTTTATGTGGTTGATCTATATTAGAAGAATGTTACGTGCTTAACATTTATTCTTTAAAGTTTGACAAAAATAAATACAGCAAAATATAAAAGGCATAATAACCAGGCAATGAAATTCTATCTGATGCTTTATAGATTTTTCTAAAATATAAGGCATATCTTACCTACAGGAAATTCATGTTTAGCTTCTGAATTTTTAAGATTAAGAAAGAACTCTTTTTAAAAAAATTAAATATATACATTCAAGAAGTATTTTAAATTCCAACTTAATGAAAACCATGCAAAGAAAAATTAAACATGTGTTCTTGTTATATTGAGGAGATAAATTAAAGCTTCTTTTCTTAAGCATCGTTACAATATTGAATTAACAGATTCAAAATTTTTCCCCCTTCACATTTACTCAAGCTTTATTTTGTGAATAGAATTCTAAATATAAACGGCAAAGCAAAATATTATGTTCCAGAAATTTAGACTCTTGTTATGGTTCAAACTTTCTTTAATGTTTGATATTTATAACTTTCGTTTTCGGAATTTGACCACGGGTGAGATCAATCTTGCACGTCAAGTTTTCGGTAATTTAATCAATTACAATGACGTTAAAATATTTAATATCAAATATCTTCCCTGGCAACCCGTAAACATGTATATGGCACCGAATGGCAATATCTTTATGAACAACGAAAATTTTTGTGAAGACTTTTCCCAGCGATCCAAAGCAATGCAAGGTCTGTTCATACATGAGATGACTCACGTTTATCAATACCAGTCCAATATCAATGTTCTCTTGCAAGGTGCTCTATTACAGTCCGGATATTTTTTGAGTTTTAAAAAATATAATCCTTATCAATATGACTTTATTGAAACTAAACCATTTCATACCTATAACATTGAACAACAGGGCGAAATTGCAAGAGACATATTTTTTAAGAATATTCCTAACATTATTTTAAATAATCAGCACATAATGCATTGATTTTTTCTGCTCAACTTTTAATCTTTTTATATTTATATATTTGATTACTCATTTTATCCTTCTTTGCACCTCTCATCGCACCCATCATCTTGTTTGATTTTCTAAGGAGGTAATTTCATCGTCCAGCCAGCTGATTGCTTTAAGAACGAGCGAGATCATGATCTCTAAAAATGTCGGGTTATAGCGCTATTTGATCCAACTAAAAGCTATTTACGAAATTGCTGGGTATTCATAACGACTTGAGGTGAATAGCCTGATTTTTAGCCACCCCTCTACAAGCTTTAATATGTATAATTTTGTGTATAACTCTTAGCCACATCTACCTATCCAGCCTTAAACCGCCTGGCAGTTACCCCCGTAGTCAAGATATAAGTTTTACTTCAATTAATTGATTTAGAACATTTAAAAAGAATTTCACTCCAGAATCATTTCATTCAATCATGCTAATTCATTAGTAACATGGCCATTTTTGCAGCCATGCTGTATTTTTTTGTCTAAATTCAGATTTTTTTTTGTTTTTTTCTCTACAAACGATGCAATTCGTATATAGTATCGAATTGCTAATTATTGATTAATACTTCTATTTTATTTGTCGTCACGTACACAGCATTGAACCCATAACCATAATAAATCTAGGTCTGTGTATACATCCCTATAGGTAATAGGATTAAGTTGGAATGAAAAGTTTTAAAATTGCCCTTGCACAATTCTCTCCGCATATTGGCAATATCGAAGCAAACACTCAAAAGATGCTTGAACAGATAAATGAAGCCAAAAAACAAAAAGCTGATTTAATTCTCTTCCCGGAGCTTTCCACTGTAGGCTACCCTGCTGAAGATTTATTACTCCGTCCTAGCTTGGCAAAACGCACACAGAAAGCATTTGAGCAGCTCAGCCAAGTCAAAGATATTGTGATGGTCTTTGGTTTTGTCAATCAAACCGAAGATGGTCAGCGTTATAACGCTGCAGCCGTAATGAAAGATGGACAAGTGTTGGGCGTTTACAATAAACAGAACTTGCCAAATTATAGTGTATTTGATGAAAAGCGTTATTTCAGCGAAGGCCATCAACACCTTGTTTTTGAATATTTAGGTCATAAATTTGGCGTGCTGATTTGTGAAGATATCTGGTCACTTAATACCGTTCATCAATTATCACAACTGAATGTTGAAACTGCTTTGGTGTTAAATGCTTCACCTTATGAAGTGGGCAAACCGCAACATCGTGTCACCACCATGAGTGAACTGGCGAAACAGTTGAATATTAATCTGGTGTATACCAACCAGATCGGTGGTCAAGATGACCTGATTTTTGATGGCACCAGTTTTGTGATCAATAAAGATGGCGGCATTGCTGTACAGGCAGCAAGCTTTAAAGAAGATCTTTATTACGCCGAATATGAAGCGGAACAAAAAGCCTATAAAGTCGGAACAGTGATTCCTGCTTTAGATACACTGGCTGAAATCTATCAGGGTCTGGTTTTAGCGACTCGCGATTATGTTCAACGCTCTGGTTTTCCTGGCGTAATTCTGGGCTTATCGGGTGGCATTGACTCGGCGTTAACACTGGCAATCGCAGTTGATGCCATTGGTGCAGATAAAGTCCAGGCAGTGATGATGCCTTATACCTACACCGCGCAAATCAGTGTAGAAGATGCGGCCGCACAAGCCAAAACCATGGGTGTAACTTTTGGTATTGCTGAAATCAATCCAATCGTGAACAGCTTCATGCAAACCCTGTATCCATTCTTCGGCAACAGTCCTGCAGATGCCACTGAAGAAAACCTGCAAGCCCGTGCTCGCGGTACCTTACTGATGGGCTTGTCGAACAAGTTCGGTAATCTGGTTTTATCTACCGGCAACAAGTCTGAACTTTCTGTAGGTTACTGCACCCTGTATGGCGATATGGTTGGCGGTTATGCCGTGCTGAAAGACGTGTATAAAACCATTGTGTTTGAACTGGCGAAATACCGTAACAGCATTTCAGAAACTCCGGTCATTCCAGAGCGTGTCATTACCCGCCCACCTTCTGCAGAACTGCGTCCAGATCAGAAAGACCAGGACTCTTTACCTGCCTATGAAGTACTGGATGCGATTCTGTATGCTTATATTGAAGAAGATATGAGTCAGGATGACATTATCGCCAAAGGCTTTGATAAAGCAGTGGTTGAAAAAGTCATTCGTCTGGTAGATCGCAATGAATATAAACGCCGTCAAGGCGCGATTGGCCCGCGTATCAGTTCACGTGCCTTTACCCGTGAACGTCGTTATCCAATCATGAATGGATGGGCACCAGGTGTCTAAGCAGGACTTGGCCCAACAGTTTGCTCAAGCGCTTATGCTTGAGCAAACCCGCTTTATTAAAAAACAATTATTAGCAGAACAACATAATCCCTATATCGAAAAATTTGTTCATCATATTTATACCTCTTCAGATCAGATTCTTTTAAAACAGATTATTCAACTTGAAGCGCTACAAGATGTCGTTCAAAAATATGCCTTTGAACTGAATTTAGGCGCCGAAATTTTAGAATTCATCGGGGTGGTTTCACAGAGAATTCATCATTTTGCTATTAACAGCCACACTCAAATTAATGAGCTACTGTCTGATGAATCATTTGAATTATGGATGTATAAAATCCTCGAACTGGATCAATTACGTCATTACATCCATGACAACTTGCAGCACAATCCGCAAGTCAAACATGTCAGTTTACAGCTAGCAAACCAGATTCTTGAAAGCAATACCCCATGGCTGGATCATCTGCGCAAGCTGAATACCCATCAGCATGGTTTGGGTTCTAAAATTCTGGGTTTTATTCAAGACCAGCAGCAGCATATTGAACTTAAACTTGAACAGCAACTCGCTCAGGCACTGGTCAAACAACTTGGTCATATCATCTTGCTTCCTAATGAAGAAATTGCCGATATTGCGCTGCATTTGTGGGAAGATGTAAAGAAAAGATCGCTTAAAGAAACCTACTCACAGTTCCAAGCGATCGACTTTGAAGACTTTTTTATTCTAGTTTACGAAACCTGGCGTCAGTTAAGGCAGTCTGAATACTTGCAACAGGTGGTTTTGGACGTGGTTGCCGGTTTCTATAATTATTTTACCAACTACAACTTACAGGAACTGTTGCAATCTGTAGGACTGAATGAAGCAGATTTACATCAAGAAGCACGACGCTTCCTGCCCTACACCCTTCAGGTCTTGGAACAGCAAGGTTTATTGGATGGCATTATTGAGGAATTGATTTCACCCTTCTACTCAAGTGAAACTACCCATCAATTCATTAATCAATATCTTCAAGAAAAGGTTTAATTTTTTATACAGGTCTGTTGGCATTTTATAAATGGAGGTCAACAGACTTTTTTGCTTCTGAAACTCAGTCTGACTTTTTTGATCCACAAAAAAAGAGACCATGCTGAGAGCATGGTCTATAAAAATGGTGGCTATGACGGGACTTGAACCTGTGACCCCCGCATTATGAGTGCGGTGCTCTAACCAACTGAGCTACATAGCCGTAAACTGTGTGCGCATTATCTAAATTTCGACAACTAGCGTCAAGCCCTTTATTTTACGAGTGTTCAGAGTTTGAGCGTTTTATTTTTTTTCAGTTAATATTTAAACAAAACGGCTATTTATTCAGGCTCTTTTCTGTTTTAAGCTTAAAATTAAGGTACTGAAATATTGAGATAAAATGCATCCATTCAAATTCCTCGCTATCGGCTTAATGACACTCCTGAGTAGCTCGTGCCAGCTGATTTCACCCATATTCGTTGACTATAATGGGGTTCGCATGGATGTGGCACGATGGATCAACAATCAACAGCTTTTGAGCATGCAGCAAAAGCGTAGCCTTGCCCAGCTCAGCAAAGCACAACAAAAACTTTATCGAATTGAACAGATTCCGCAAGACCAGAAATTAGCCATTGCCACGCAAAACCAGATTGCCCTACATTGTGCCCGGTTACATCTTACTGAAAATAAAATCAGTCAGTTGCAAAACATTATTTTGGGGGAAAATGAAAAAGTCGCTATTTTGCAAAAATACGCTGAAGAATTTCCTAAAGTAAAACTCGATGCCAGTGCAATTCAATGTGAATAATCTATTTTAAAGACAAATTTTACCCATAAAAAAAGACCACGCTTTTAGAAGCGTGGTCTATGAAAATGGTGGCTATGACGGGACTTGAACCTGTGACCCCCGCATTATGAGTGCGGTGCTCTAACCAACTGAGCTACATAGCCAAAACTGTGCGCGTATTATCTATTTCAGGCAGCTTGATGTCAAGAAATATCACGCAATAATTGTAAAAAAATTAGTGAAGTGAGCCGATAAGCCGGGTTCTGTCGTGAACGATCATTCCTCTAGGCGTACAATCACTCATACGCTCAAGCGACCTACCCGAATCCAGCACGGGCCGTGCCTGAAGGATTCCTATTTGGTCTTGCTTCTGGTGGGGTTTACCTTGCCGTGAACTGTTACCAGACACGCGGTGCGCTCTTACCGCACCCTTTCACCCTTACCATCTCTCTTGGTCTCCCCGAAAGGAGATTGCAAAGATGGCGGTCTACTCTCTGCTGCACTTGCCGTCGGCTTTCACCGCCCAGGCGTTACCTGGCACCCTGCCCTACGAAGCCCGGACTTTCCTCCCCTGCTTCAATCACGGAGATCTCCACAGCAGCGATCGTCTGGCTCACTTCGGGGCGTATGCTAACAAATTTCAGCACTAATTACTGGTGCTTTTTTGTGCAATCAGCTTTTTATATTTTTCCATCAGTTCATCTGCCGATTCCACATGCTTGGGATCATGCGGAATACAGTCGACTGGACAGAACAATTGACACTGCGGTTCATCAAAGTGCCCCACACATTCGGTACATAAGTCCGGGTGAATTTCATAAATGACTTCACCCATGTATATCGCCTCATTCGGGCACACCGGCTCACACACATCACAATTGATGCATTCATCGGTAATATATAAAGACACGCTACCAACCTTGCTGTTGTTTCCGCTTAAAGGCCTCCACCACAGCTTGAGGGACAAACTGTGCCACATCACCATTTAAGCGGGCAATTTCACGTACCAAAGTAGATGAAATAAAAGAATATTGCTCTGAAGGGGTTAAAAATACCGCTTCAAAACCTGAATCCAGGCGGCGGTTCATGTTGGCCAGTTGAAATTCGTACTCAAAATCCGATACGGCACGTAATCCACGCAGCACAGCTGTTGCTTTCTGTTCACGGAAAAAATTGACTAACAGACCATCAAAACCCACAAATTCTACATTAGGCAAATGACTGAGCGATTTCTTCGCCAACTCCACTCGCTCTTCCAAACTAAAGACTGGATTTTTATGATGACCGATGGCAATCGCCACTACAACTTCATCAAACATTTTCGCTGCACGTGACACTAAGTCGATATGTCCATTGGTAATTGGATCGAAAGTGCCTGGATAAATGACGCGAGATTTAGTCATCCATTTTTACTCTAGTTTTTAGTAGAGCCCTATTTTAACAAAAACTTATTTTTTTAGTGAACAATCTCCTTAATTTTGAAAAAACTTCACCTCAGCGCGAGTTTGAGGCAAAATAGAGTCAATATTGGAATATGCGTATTATGTCGAAATCAATCGTAGTTAAAAAAAATACTGGTGGCACCATTGCGCAGAACAAGCGTGCTCGCCATGATTATTTTATTGAAGAGAAATTCGAAGCCGGTCTGTCCTTACAAGGTTGGGAAGTCAAGTCCTTGCGTGCGGGGCGGATGACCATTACCGAAAGTTATATTCTTTTTAAAAACAATGAAGCGTTTTTGTTTGGTGCGCAAATCCAACCCCTGTTATCGGCTTCGACACACGTGGTGCCTGAAGCCACCCGCACACGTAAATTGTTGCTTTCGCGTCGTGAAATTGAAAAGCTGCTAGGTGCGGTGAATCAGAAAGGTTATGCCTGCGTACCCTTGGCCTGTTACTGGAAAGGTCCATTGGCCAAACTGGAAATTGCTTTGGTGAAAGGTAAACAGTTGCACGACAAACGCGCCACAGAAAAAGACCGTGACTGGCAACGCGACAAGGCCCGGATTTTCCACAAGTAATTTTGCACAAAAAAACCTCCAGCCGGAGGTTTTTTGATATTTAAAAATGATTATTTGAATTTATTTAACAACAATGCAATGTATTCACCAAACCAGATGGCCGTATCCAGATCCCCTTGTGGTGGTGTGACCTCTACCGGGGCATTATCCGACTGGGTCATAAGCCCTAAAAAGCCCGACATCCGGTTCAGGTCCTGCGAACCACGTCCAGTCGGCATCAGCGGCAAACCTGCCCATAGCATGCCGTGCTGCATGGCAAACAGGTTAATCTGCTGCAATACCGCCAGCTTGTCACCACTCAATCCGCCACCATTGGTAAATCCTGCTGCAATCTTGCCTTGCCAGGTCCGTGCCAGCCAGCGTTTGGAAGACTGCTCCATAAATAACTTCAAGGCAGAGGTAATGCTGCCCATATAAGTCGGACAACCCAACATGATGGCATCAGCCCGATCCAGAACCTCCCAATCCACCTGCTCGATGTTCATGCAATGTACCTGAATACCGGTTTGCTTGGCCCCTTGAGCAATAAAAGAAGCAACCTTTGCGGTATGGCCATAGGGGCTGTGATAAACGATGGCAAGAGATTTAGAAGATAAAGACATATCAATAAAAACAATAGATTTTAATCAAGTTTAACAGTTTCAGGCCATAAACACGAATGTCGCCATACGCCCGGTTTTGGCTGCACGGCGATATGAAAAATATTCATCTGTCTGTGTATAGGAGCATTGATCGCCGCCTAGCACAACTTCAACCCCATGTTGCTTTAAGATAAATCGTGCAATGGCATATAAGTCAGCAAAAAACTTGCCTGCTTTTTCACCCGCCTTAAAAGTGCTGTCCAGTTCAGGATATTTGGAACAGAAAGCTGTTTTAACTTCTTCGCCAATTTCAAAACAAGGCTGGCTAATGGCTGCGCCCAACCATGCCCAGGTCGGCTGGGTCTGCATGGCTGCAATGGTATTTTCCACAATACCATGGGCCAGACCGCGCCAGCCGGCATGCAAATTCGCTATCTCCGTTCCATCGGCATTACCCAGTACCACCGGCAAACAATCCGCAGTCATCATCATTAAGGCATGTGCTTTACGCTGAGTCACCACTCCATCCCCTTCCAGGGCCTGAAAAGGAATTTCTTCATTGATGGTATGGCAGATGGTGCTATGCGTTTGCGTCATCCAGGTGACTTTATCTACCCCGAATTCGGCAAACTGTTGCAGCAAGGCCATACGGTGCTGCTGTACACGTTTTGCATCATCACCCACATGCAAGGCCAGATTAAATCCTGCCAATTCAGCTTGTGCAGAAGGCTGAGTTTTTTCATGATGCACTCGCGTCTGCCCAACCCACACACCTGATGGAAGCCCTTGAACAAATTGCATGTCAATTTCCTTGTGCTTTTCCTTATGATTCATACCCAGCCATAAAACCGCTTAGTAGGCTTTATTTTCACTGCGCAACACCTCAATCAACTGCGCAAAATCCTCTGCCCATGGTGCTTCAAACATCATTTCTTCACCGCTACGTGGGTGAATCAGCCCAAGTTTTGCTGCATGCAAGGCCTGACGTTTAAAGCCGCGTAAAGTGTCGGCCAGTAATTCTGAAGCACCTGCCGGTACACGGACACGATTCATATAGACCTGATCGCCGACCAGACCAAAGCCCAGATAACTAAAATGTACACGAATCTGATGGGTACGGCCGGTTTCCAGACGTGCCTGCACACGGGTGAAATGCTGAAAGCGTTCTTTCACGTTGTAATGGGTCACTGCATCGCGACCGCCTGGCAATACAGCCATTTTCACGCGATCGACCGGATGGCGCTTGATTGGCTCATCAATCGTGCCACCGGCAATAATGTTGCCGTATACCACCAGATCGTAAAGACGGTATACCGATTTCTTCGCTAATTGCTTGCTTAAAGAAAACTGGGCTTCCAGATTTTTCGCCACCACCAGCAAACCGCTGGTGTCTTTATCAATACGGTGTACCAGGCCGGCACGGGCCAATTCGGCAGATTTTGGATAATGATATAGCAAGGCGTTCACCAGTGTACCGGTCGTATTTCCCGCACCCGGATGGACCACCATACCCACCGGCTTGTTAATGACAATAATATCATCATCTTCATACACCACATTGAGGGGAATATTTTCCGGCAAACTTTTGGTTTGTACTTCAAGCTCGACATCCAGCGTGAGCAGCTCATTGCCTTCGCATTTATACTTGGGTTTGACAGTGTTACCATTTACCAACAAATGGCCATCTTTCAGCCACTGCTTCAATTTTTCACGGGAAAATTCATTCCAGATGAGTGCCGCCACCTGATCGATACGTTGCCCCAAATAACTTTCATCCAATTGAAATTGCAACGATAAACGTGTTGCAGTAGAGTCTGAAGTATGGTTATCTGCATCCTCAGAATCTTCAAGTAAATTGAAATCAGTTTCAGGGAAATTAGAATTAGAAGATTGTGCTTGACTCATTTGCTCATTCAGACAAAAGTGGTTTAATAGCGCAATTGTAGCTCATTGCCAGTATTAACAGAGGAATTTTTATGTCGTTACCACGTTATAAAATGACAATGCTTGCTTTATCTTTAGGCGTTGCGTCGGCAATAGTGGGCTGTAGCAGTAATCCAAAGAAAGAAGTTGTGGACACAGGACCGCAGTCTAGCGAGCAAGTGTATATCCAAAAAGCAGAAAAAGCGCTTGAGCGCGGACAATATACCGATGCGGCCAAACATCTTGAAGCCATAGATACCTACTATCCAACAGGTGACTATGCACAGCAGGCACAACTGGAATTGTTATACGTTAAGTTTCAACAAAAAGATTATGAGGGCGCAGTTGCCCTGGCTGAGCGTTTTATCCGCTTAAATCCGCAGCATCCGAATGTGGATTATGCCTACTATGTTCGTGGTGTAGCGAACATGGAACAAAACTATGACGGTCTGCTCCGCTATACCTCGTTAAAACAGTCGCACCGTGATGTCAGCTATTTAAAAGTGGCTTATCAGAACTTTGTCGATTTCATCCGCCGCTTCCCATCGAGCACTTATGCTGTCGATGCGGCACAGCGCATGAAATTCATCGGCACGGAACTGGCTGAAAGCGAAATGAACGCGGCACGTTTTAACATTAAGCGTAAAGCATGGCTGGCTGCCATCGAGCGCTCACAATGGGTGGTGGAACACTATCCACAAACCCCGCAAGTACCTGAAGCTTTAGCCACCATGGCTTATGGTTATGACAAATTGGGTGATCAGCAGACTTCACAGCAGTACATTGAAGTGTTAAAGCTGAATTATCCGCATCTGGTCAAAGCAGACGGTAGCGTGAATATGCGTGCCGCGCATAATGAAGGTAGCTGGGTTAACCGCACCACTTTAGGTATTTTTGGCCGTGAAGCAAAAACCTCTACCGAGGCAGAGCAACAGCAAATTTCAGAACAGTCTGAAAAGCGCAGTCTCACCAACCGTTTAAGTTTTGGCTTGCTGGATCGCCCTAAAACTGAAAGCAGTATTCCTGCTGCACCAGAGCAACAGCCTCAAGCAGAAACGCCGACACCAGCACCCGGGGCAGAATAAGCCCGGCTTATTGTTCGCATTTTCCTGAAGGGCAAGTTATCATACTTGCCCTTTTGAGATTTCAATGCATCATATTGATCATTTTGCGCAAAAGGTATACAAATTACTTTTAACCGAATCACGCAATTTTTACTTGCGTATATTCTGACGGCTTATTGGTCACTCATTTAAATAGATTACAACCCGATTGCATACCTATGGCTATTCCTCAACACACGATTGATCAAATCCTGGATCGTACCGATATTGTCGATCTGATTGGTCAGCGCGTGAAACTCAAGAAAACCGGTCGTACCTATTCAGGTTGCTGCCCTTTTCATCAGGAAAAATCGCCATCTTTCCACGTCTATCGCGACAAGCAATATTTTCATTGTTTTGGCTGTCAGGCCAACGGCAATGCCATCCGCTTTTTAATGGACATTGACGGTCGCAACTTTATCGACGTAATGAAAGACCTGTCTAGCCGTACCGGGATTGAACTGCCGAAAGACAATAACGACAGCAATAAAATTAAATATAAACGTGAAGCAGTAAAACCTGCTCCCACGGCACAGCATCAAGAACAACCGAAAAACACCACCGATCAAGCACCGAATGCAGCACTTGACGCACATTTTGATCCTTTTGCAGAATTTCAGGCCCAAGAAAACGACTACTATGGCGACCCCTTTGCATCCTTTGAACAGATGCCAATGGAAGAAACCGTACAAGACGGCAACCTGTTTGATCTGCTGGAAAATATTGCCCAGTATTACCAACGCCAGTTACCGCAAAGTGCCAGTGCACAGCAATATTTTAAACAGCGTGGCTTAAGTACAGAGACTATTGACTATTGGCGCTTAGGCTATGCGCCGGAAGATTGGCAACACCTGGAAAAAGCCTTTCCACAGGATATTGAAGGTTTAAAACTGCTGGGTCTAATCCGCACCAGCGACAATGGCCGTGATTTTGACTTGCTGCGCGACCGGGTCATTTTCCCGATCCGTGACGCCAAAGGCCGTGTGGTTGGTTTTGGTGGTCGGGCCTTAAATGACGAAATCAAGCCCAAGTATATCAACTCGCCTGACTCTGAAGTATTTCATAAAAACCAGTTGCTCTATGGTTTATATGAAGGCCGCAAACAGAAAGCCCAAGACTGGCTGATGGTTGAAGGCTATATGGATGTGATTGCCTTGCAGCAATATGGCATCTCCGGTGCTGTAGCAACCCTGGGAACAGCGAGTAACACCGAACACCTGAATATTTTATTCAAACAAAACAACCGTATTACCATTGCTTTCGATGGTGATGCTGCCGGACAAAAAGCTGCCCGCCGTACACTCGAGATTGCCCTGCCGCTGCTGAATGATGGCCGCGAACTCAAGTTTTTTGTGCTCCCTAATGATCATGATCCGGATTCTCTGATTCGCCGTGAAGGCATTGAAAACTTCCATCGCCTGTTACAGCAAGCGCCGTTACTCTCCGATTTCGTTTTTGCCCATCTCACCCAGAATCATGATGTGACCAAGCCTGAAGGCAAAAGTCAGGTCATGGGTGAATTACGCCAACTGACCGAACTGTTGCCTAAACAGGGTTCCTATCGTTATTTATTGCAGCAGTTCTTTAGGGAGAAATTGGGTTTTAGCCGCAAATGGCAACCGCAAGTCAACAATGACGCATCCTTAAGCTTCAGTACCAAGATTGATGCCGAAGAATATGTCATTGCGATATTAATGAACCATCCCTATCTGTATATTCATTTTGAACCGCTACGAGCCTTAATTGCGCAGGATCAACTGCTGTTTAAAATTTTAAATATCTTCAATATCATTTTTGATGATTTACCTGATGATACCGAGCTATCGCAATATTATGTTTTAGGGGCTTGTGCAGCTTATCACCATGATCTGCAAAATATTTTGCTACATGCCAATGTCAGTGATTACACTTCTTCACCTGAACAAGCCGATAAACTGGCGGAAGATTTTTCCATTAAACTGCAATACCAGTGCCTGCAACAAAAACTTAAATCGAAGAAATTTGCTAGCATTGCCGAAATGCGCAATCTGAAACAGAAAATTTATGAGATTGATAAAAAACGCTCGCTCACCCTGCTGGAAGACTAAGCGAGCGGCAGTCATTTACAGCTTAAAATTCGTGTTTGGTATTACGCCGTTTGGCAAATACTTCTTCTAACTGTTCACGCATCGATTCAAAACATCCCGGATCTTCCGCCTTGGCTGCCTGTCGCAACAAGATAGAAGTCGGATGCAGTAATTTTTGTGTCAGCCGGTGCGAAAATTCCTGCAAAACCTGCTCCGGATTGTCACCCTTGGCTATACGGGACATTGCCAAAGTCAGTTCTTCTTGCCTGAGTACTTCACCCTGTGCACGATAAGCCTGAATGGTACTGCCAGCATTTTTAATTTTTTGCTGCGTGAGCAAATCCGTAGCCAACTGGTTGACCATCACCTCGGCTTCAACCGCCGCCTGGCGGCGTTGGGCAAGATTGTCATCAATCACGCTCTGTAAATCATCGACGCCATAAAGATACACGCCATCCAGGGATTCTACTTTGGGATCAATATCGCGCGGAACGGCCAAATCCACCAACAGCATTTGCTGATAACGACGCTTTTTCAACGCTGTTTTAACATCTTGATAGGAAATAACCTGATGCAAACTTCCGGTACAGCTTGAAATGACATCTGCCCGGTGCAAATTTACCGCCAGTTCGGAAAACTCGATAATTTCCACATCAACACGATGGGCAATTTCCTGTGCCAGATTTTCTGCACGCGCACGGGTCCGGTTACAAATCAGGATTTTTCCCACACCCATTTCCGCTAAATGCTTCGCTACCAGACTGTTCATTTCCCCTGCAGCGACCACCATCACGGTCAGTTTTTCAGGTTTGCTAAAAACCTGCAGGGCCAGCTGGGCAACGGCATAGCCCATCGAAACCGCATGACTCCCCACTGCGGTTTCCGAGCGCACACGTTTGGCTGCATAAAAGGCATATTCAAAAATCCGGTTTAAATCCGGCGAAACGGTATGTGCATCTTTAGCCAGAGACAATGCAGATTTTACCTGTCCCAAAATTTGCGGTTCACCCAGCATCAGTGAATCCAGACCGCTGGCCACCCGCATTAAATGGGTCACTGCCTGCGCATTTTCATAACGATATACATGATTAAACAATTGTTTAACATCTAGGCCATTTGCTTCGGCGAGCCAATTCATTACCATGTCTGCATTTTCAGACATGGCATAAACTTCGGTGCGGTTACATGTAGAGACCACTACCATATCATTCAGGTCATGGTTTTGGCTTTGCTGGGCAAGCAAGTGCATTAATTTTTCAGGATTAAATGCAATCTGCTCACGCAGTTCTACAGAGGCGGTTTGATGGTTGACACCCAATGCAAAGAAAGACATATCAGATCATCATTTCGCTAAATTTATGCTATTGTGCGGTATTGGTGTCATAAAAAGCATTACTTGGATCAAGAAAAATTGCGTCAAACAAATAGCCGGATAAACGGCACGACAATTAAGCAATATTCTACCACATTCTTACTTGTGGGTAGCATGGCTTCCAGTGCTCATATTAGAGCATCTGGAGAAATTTATCATGCCAATTCAAACTATAATGCCATAAAACAAAGCATGATTGCTGAATTTGCACTGACCTATCATGACATTCCCACAGCATTACACAACTACACCGTGCTTGCAATTAAAAGCAATTCCACCACGGTTAAACAACGCGCCTTAAATGTTGCAATTGAACAGGATGACCTGAAAGCGGCCCTGGATATTGCCACCCATTGGGTGGTACAGGAACCAAGCGACGTACCGGCTTTATTTTATCTTTCACATATTGCCTTAAAAGCCCATGAATATGAACTGGCCGCAGAAACGCTGGACAAGATTTTAAAGATTGACCCTAATGCAGACCTGGAAAAAATTCTGGTCGGCATTGCGCCGGAAGATCCTGAAGATCGCGATTATTTAATTGATGCCTTGCGTAAAAGCAAAGAGCGGGACAATCCTTCGGTACTGGTGCTCATTGCAGGTTTAGAAGCACAAAACGGACAGCTGGAACAAGCGCTGACCACCATCAGTCGTGCATTAAAAAAGCGTGCCAATGTGACCGGCTTTATTTTAATGAAGGCCAATTTGCTCAGTGCCCTGGGAAATGATGAAGAAACCCTAAAATGGTATAATAAAGCCAGCCGCAAACATAAAAATAATATAGAGGTTCGCTTAGCTGAAATTAAATATTTGATTAAGCTAGATAAATCAGAAGAGGCACTCAATAAACTCGAAAATTTGCTAAAAAAATGGCCCCATGAAGAAGAAGCGCTGTTTATTGCCGGTTTGACCAGTATTGACTTGCAACAATATGAAAAAGCTGAAAAGTATTTAGTCGAGTTACGTTATTCTACTCAATATCAAAATGAAGCCTATTACTATCTGGCAGTCAATGCCGAAAGAAAGCAACATTTTGAAACGGCAAAAGCCTATTATCGTCTAGTGGATGGCAGCCTATACACAGTTTCGCGCCGCAGCATGATCAATATTTTTTCCGCCCAGAACCAGCCTACCGATGCACTGCGCTTCCTGACCCAAGAACGGGTCAATTACCCTCAATATGCCAGTTTTCTCTATCAGGCACAGGCCGATATTTTAAAACGCATGGACAATAAAAAAGCAGCGATACGCCTGCTCGATGAAGCCATTAAAAACATTCCGGATGATCCGGAACTGATTTACTCTGAAGTGTTATTGCTCGATCCTTTTCAAGACCGGGAAAAACTTGATAGATTATTGAAAAAATTGCTGGAAATAGAGCCCCATAGCCCGACTTACCTGAATGCCTATGCCTATACGCTGGCACTGCAAAACCGGCGTTTAGATGAAGCCCGCCAGTATGTCGAACACGCCCTGGAATTTGCTCCCGAACAAGCCTCTATTTTAGATACGTTAGGCTATATCACCTTTTTACAAAACGACTTTAAAACCTCGGCTCAAGTGTTAGAGCAAGCTTATAAATTAAGTCAAAACGTGAAAATTGGAGTGCGTTATGCAAAATCTTTATACATGCAAGGTGAGCTGACAAAATTTAGTAAAGTGTTACAACAATTACAAAAAAATCATCCGAATGATCCGCAATTAGAACAATTGAAATCGTTACTGTTACCGCAACCCATGAAAAAGAGTTAACTATCTGTATGCACATTTTTTCTAAATTCAGTTTAAGCCTGATTGCAGCAAGCACGCTAATCCTGAGCGGTTGCCAACAATACACCCAACCTCAAACACCGAATGTTGCCCAGATTCCTGAAGCGGCAAAAAATTTTAATCTGCAAGGTAAAATTGGAGTAAGAACACCGGGACAGTCTGGTAGTGCATTCTTCACCTGGGTACAACAGCAAGATGAATTTGACATCGAGCTCAGCGGAATTTTGGGCGTGGGTAAAACCCAGATTTCAGGCCAACCCGGTAATGTTACCCTCAACAGCGCCAAAACAGGTTTGATTCAAGCCGACACACCTGAAGAATTATTGCAGCGTGCCACTGGCTGGCAAGCCCCTATTACCCACCTAGTCGATTGGGTTCAGGCCAAACCGGCAACTACACAGGCAAAAATCAGTAAAGATGAGCAAAACCGTCCCATTCAGTTTCTGGAAGATGGCTGGACCGTTGACCTGAGTTATAACGAGCAGGCGCAGCTGCCAAACAAGCTAATTCTCAAACAACTCCTTGAGTCCGGTCAGGAAAACCGTATTACAATGCTCATTCAAAACCGTTAAGCCTATCCAAAAGTTCAAAATTCTATGATTCGTGTTCCTTCTCCTGCCAAGCTTAATCTTTTTTTGCATATCACCGGTCGTCGCGAGGACGGCTATCATGAATTGCAAAGTATTTTTCAGCTGATTGACCTGTATGACTGGCTGGAATTTAGCCAAACAGCAAGTCCTGAAATTAGTATTGATGGATTAAGCAGCGTCGATTTAGAGCACAACCTGATTTTCAAGGCAACACAGATTTTAAAGCCGTATGCAAAAGCATTTTCGGGCTTAAACATCCGCATTGAAAAAAACATTCCCATGGGTGCAGGACTTGGCGGTGGCTCTTCAAATGCAGCGACCACGCTCATTGTGGTCAATCAGTTATGGCAATGTGGCTTAAACATTGAGCAGCTGGCCGAACTGGGGCTAAAACTCGGTGCCGATGTGCCCATTTTTGTTCATGGCCGGAATGCCTGGGCAGAAGGCATTGGTGAACACTTAACATTCATAGACTTAGATCAAAAACAATACATTGTGTTAAAACCTGATTGTTTTATCAGCACTCAACTGCTTTTTTCACAAAAAACGTTGACAAGAGACACGAAGCCTACTAAATTTTGCGCCTATCAGTTAAAGCCATTTAACTTTGGAAATAACTTTGAGCCTTTGGCAAGAAGCCTATATCCTGAAGTTGATAAAGCGATGCAGTATTTAGACCAGTTCGGTATTGCAAAACTTACAGGTACAGGTGCTTGTGTTTTTACTGAAGTAACTGCCGATATGAATATTGATGAGATTTTAGCTCATTCACCATGTAAAGCTTACTTGGTCAATAGTTTAAATGAATCACCATTACGTCATTTCGAGGTTATATGATAGGGGCGTCGCCAAGTGGTAAGGCACCGGGTTTTGATCTCGGCATCCGTTGGTTCGAATCCAGCCGCCCCTGCCATCATATTCATCTGTAGATTACTGTATTAGGGGCGTCGCCAAGTGGTAAGGCACCGGGTTTTGATCTCGGCATCCGTTGGTTCGAATCCAGCCGCCCCTGCCATTTAAACTTATGGTTTAAATCACAATATAGCAATCAAATTTAGGGGCGTCGCCAAGTGGTAAGGCACCGGGTTTTGATCTCGGCATCCGTTGGTTCGAATCCAGCCGCCCCTGCCATTTTTCTCAAAAAAGACAGTACAGTATTTGCATGTTCATTTGTTAATTCACCTTGACACAGAACAGCAAAAATATTAAAGTTCTGCCGCATTAGGGGCGTCGCCAAGTGGTAAGGCACCGGGTTTTGATCTCGGCATCCGTTGGTTCGAATCCAGCCGCCCCTGCCATCTATTTTCAAACATTCCAACCGCCAAGGGTGCTTCATGCCCAATCTTGTCGTTTTTAGTGGAACTGCACATCCACAATTCGCCCAAAAAGTCGTAAGCCATCTGCACATCCCTTTAGGTGCAGCATCTGTAGGTCAATTTTCTGACGGTGAAATCGCTGTCGAAATTACTGAAAATGTCCGTGGTAAAGACGTATTCCTGGTACAACCTACTTGCGCCCCAACGAATGACAACCTGATGGAAGTCCTCGTTATGGCTGACGCTTTGCGCCGTGCAAGTGCAGGTCGTATCACTGCTGTCATCCCTTACTTCGGATATGCTCGTCAAGACCGTCGTCCTCGTTCAAGCCGCGTACCAATCACTGCAAAAGTTGTCGCAGACATGCTGACAACTGTGGGTATTGACCGCGTAGTAATGATCGACCTTCATGCTGACCAGATTCAAGGTTTCTTCGATATCCCTGTAGACAACATCTACGGTACTCCTGCATTACTTGCTGACCTTCGTCAACAGCAACACCATAACCTCATGGTTGTTTCTCCAGACGTTGGCGGTGTAGTTCGTGCCCGTGCTGTAGCAAAACAAATGGGTGATATCGATCTTGCAATCATCGATAAACGTCGTCAAAAAGCCAATGAATCACAAGTGATGCATTTGATTGGTGATGTTAAAGATCGTGACTGCGTTATCGTGGATGACATGGTGGATACAGCAGGTACCTTATGTAAAGCTGCTGATGCACTTAAACAGTTTGGTGCGCGCCGTGTAGTTGCTTATGCAACTCACCCGGTACTTTCTGGTAAAGCAATTGAGAACCTGAAGAATTCTGTAATCGACGAACTCGTTGTCACAGATACCATTCCTCTGTCTCAAGAAGCCCAAGAACTTGGTAAGATTCGCCAGGTTTCAGTCGCCAGCATGGTTGCTGAAACAATTCGTCGTATTAACAACGAAGAATCTATTAGCGCAATGTTTGATTCTTATCTATAATATAGCGCTAAATTTTCAAAACCCTGCCTCAAGCAGGGTTTTCTATCGCTGAGCTGGTCGAAAACTCAGCTTAATTAAACTTAAATAGGAATGTCTATCATGGCAAACTTCGTATTAAACGCAGCAGCACGTGAAGAAGCAGTACAAGGGAAAGGTTCGAGCCGCCGCCTTCGTCTTCAAAACAAAGTACCAGCAATCATCTACGGTGGTGCTGCTGAACCTGTAGCAGTTACTTTAGAGCTTCGTGAGCTTGTTAAAGCGCTTGAAAGCAACGCTTTCTTTGAAGAAGTTGTTGAAATTAAAGTTGGCGACAAAGTTGAAAGCGTTAAAATCCAAGCTTTACAACGCCACCCAGCTAAAAACACTCCATTGCACGCTGACTTCAAACGCGCATAAGTGTTAACGGTGTAAATTAGTGTCAAAACTTTCGCTAATTGTTGGTTTGGGCAATCCTGGTAAGGAATACGCCCAAACCCGCCATAATGCAGGCTTCTGGTTCGTTGAACGCCTTGCAGAACAATATGGCATCTCTCTCAAAGCCGATCCTAAATTCTACGGAATCAGTGGTCGAGGTAATATCGAAGGTCAGGACGTTCGTCTGCTGTTACCCACAACCTTTATGAATGCCTCTGGCAAAAGTGTTGTACCCTTCGCCAAATTCTATCAAGTTGCTCCTGAATCAATGCTGATTGCACATGATGAACTGGATATGGACCCTGGTGTCATTCGCCTGAAAACAGGGGGTGGTCACGGTGGACATAACGGTTTACGTGATATCGTTCCGCATACAGGCCCTAATTTCCATCGCTTGCGTATCGGTATTGGGCACCCGGGTTCTAAAGAACGCGTATCGGGTCATGTCCTGAGCAAAGCTCCAAGCAGCGAACAAGGTTTAATGGATGACGCTATTGCACATGCTTTATCTCGCATTAAATTGCTGGTGAACGGTGACATACAGCCAGCCATGAATCAAATTAATGCCTACAAACCGAACTGATCATTCTACAAATAATTGAATTTTCCTTCTTGCCATGTTGCTTTTTTCGGAGCAAAATGCGCTTTCTGCGGATTACTGATCCAGTAAGAAGTGATTTGATTTAACTAAGATAAAATCTTAGGTCAACTAAGGAGACGCTAGCCATGCTTTCTCGTTTATTAAAAGCTAAAATTCACCGTTGTGTCGTGACACAAGCAGAATTACATTATGAAGGTTCTTGTGCAATTGACGGCGTGTTAATGGATTTAGCCGGTATCCGTGAATATGAAGAAATTCATATGTGGAACGTGACTAATGGTAAGCGTTTTACCACTTATGCCATCCGTGGTGAAGAAAATTCAGGCATCATTTCAGTCAATGGCGGCGCTGCCCTGCAAGCAGATGTGGGCGATTTAATGATTATCGCCACATTTGGTGATTTCACTGAAGCTGAAGCCAATGCCCATAAACCTCGCCTGGTTTATGCAAATCCGGACAATACAGTGAACCACACAGCCAACTGTATTCCTGTTCAAGTGGCTTAAGATTGAAAGACATGAAAAGCTCGCAATATGCGGGCTTTTTTATTGTCTGTTAATTTCGTTTTATTATTCACATAATTACTATCCATATGACTGATTGATCTATAGAAATTTGCGCCCTGCCTGCAAAACAGGTCTATACTTATGGCACATCGCTTCAGGGCGGGGTGCAATTCCCCACCGGTGGTAATTTAAAACTATATTTCTATAGGATTTAATCAGCCCACGAGCCTGTAAACCGAACAGGGTTTACTCGCAGATTTGGTGAAAAACCAAAGCCGACGGTATAGTCCGGATGAAAGAAGACGACGTAACCGATATTTATATGTGATATATCGCTGCGACCCCATTTCTGCATCAGTCCTGAAATGTTCAACCGTATGTTTATTTTACGAGAGCGTTTCAATGTCTAGTTTGATTCAACCCGAAATTTTCTTTTCAGCCCTCCCCCCAGCTGAACAACGTATTCAAAAAGCTTTAGAAGATATCCGCCAAGGCAAACCGGTTTTGGTGATGGATGACTTTGAGCGTGAAAATGAAGCCGACCTGATTGTGGCGGCAGAAACCTTAACTGTGGAAACGATGGCTCGCATGATTCGTGATGGCTCCGGCATTGTTTGTCTTTGCCTGACCGATGAACTGGCCAATCATTTAGAACTCCCACCCATGGTGACTGACAACTCCAGCCAGTTTAAAACCGCCTTTACCGTGACCATTGAAGCCGCACAAGGGGTAACTACAGGAGTTTCGGCAAAAGACCGTACTACCACCATTAAAGCCGCAATTCAGGATGGTGCCGTGGCCAGTGACCTGAATCGGCCGGGTCATGTGTTTCCCTTGCGTGCACGCGAAGGCGGTGTTTTGACTCGACGCGGCCATACCGAAGGCACCATTGATCTGGCACGTTTGGCTGGCTTGAAGCCCGCTGGTGTTTTGTGTGAACTGACCAATCCTGACGGTACGATGGCATCTGGCATTCAGGTTCTGTCTTATGCACAGACTCATCATTTAACCGTGATTACCATTGAAGAACTTGTACAGTACCGTTTGCAGCACAATCTCTAAACCACGCCACATAGCTTTCTACAAAAAATAAAAGTCATCAGGCTGGATCATTTAGCCTGATGACTTTTTGAAATCCAGACTATTTCAATGCACCCAAAATGAAGGAATCTTATTTATAAATTTTAAGTTAAAAAAGAACCTAGTCCTCTTCTTGCATACTTTGCAGCAAATGCATACTGATACCATCAGCCCGTAAAAAGGCCAAATCATAACTGGCCGTGGCAAGTGCCAAGACACGTCGCTCAAATTCATCCCACAAAGGACGCACTTCTTTATAGTGAATGCCTAAACCACTCTCATCAGTAAAATGACGATTTTTCTCACACAACTTTAACGCATGGTACAGCTTGCGACCTTTACTCGCATCCGGACGCAAACGTACACGCTTGGATAAAACAAAACCTTCAACATGGGCGATATCCGCCATGGGCAACATCGGAATCAAAATCTGATCCAGCTGTGAATCCAATCGACGCCAAATGGCCGTATGCTGCTCTGCTGTATAGGTATTCCACTTAATCACTTCATGATTAAAACGACGACACCCCCGACAGACCGAATCACCAAACACCGTAGAGCAACGCCCTGCACATGGAGTCAAAGAGGCCATTTGACGATCAGTATTCAAAATAAACTCCGAAATTCAACAACATTCAGATCTGGCAAATTCAGACCATTTTTCTGATTTAAGATGCAATGAGCACAGGCATCATACATCCCCAAACAGCAAATTAAAAACCATATTTCATACTCGGTTTTATCGCTAATTGTGCCAATTCACGTTAGAATATGCGCCTTAAATTTTGTCTTACCTAAATACATTTGGAGTTTTCCATGAACGCTACTGTAGAACAGCTTGCACCTGTAGAACAGCAAGCGACCACTGACTGGGTTGTTGCGGCACTATATCAATTTAAAGAAGTTCAAGATCCGGCCGATCTGCAGCAACGTCTTCTTGATTTGGTAAAAACCATCAATCTTTGTGGAACTCTCATTGTTGCAGGAGAAGGCATTAACGGTACTGTAGCGGGTGACCGTGCAGCAATCGATACCATTCATCAATTCCTTTTGAATGAAGGTTTTAACGCAATGGAATATAAAGAGTCTCACAGCTCTGACAAGCCATTCCGTAAAATGAAAATCAAACTGAAAAAAGAAATTGTAACTTTAGGCGTTGAAGTCAAACCGCGCGATTTAGTCGGGCACTATCTTGATCCAAAAGAATGGAATGAACTGATTGCACGTGACGACGTAATTTTGATTGATACGCGTAACGACTACGAATATAAAGCCGGAACCTTTAAAGGCGCGATTGACCCTAAAACTGAAACCTTCCGTGAATTCCCGGAATATGTCAAAAAAGAACTGGAGCAGCATAAAGACAAGAAAATTGCCATGTTCTGTACCGGCGGTATTCGCTGCGAAAAATCCACTTCATTATTGCTTCAAGAAGGTTTTAATGAGGTCTATCACTTGAAAGGCGGTATTTTAAAATATCTGGAAGAAACATCTGCCGAAGAAAGCATGTGGGAAGGTGAATGTTTCGTCTTTGATGGCCGTACTGCTGTGACTCATGGTGTAGAAGAAGGTCAAAACATTAAGTGTCATGCTTGTGGCTGGCCTTTGCTTCCCGAAGAAGTGCAACTTCCAAGCTATGAACATGGCGTGTCTTGCAAATACTGCATCGACAAAACCAGCGAAAAACAAAAAGCCGGTTTCCGTATGCGTCAGTCACAAATTGCAGCAGCGAAACGCAAACGCCTATAATTGATGTCCTGAATCAAAGCCCTCATAAGAGGGCTTTGATTATTTACCTAAAAACAACAATAAATAAAAAAAGATCACCAAGTTTTACCATTAATGTGTGTCAAGTCACAAATAATCTGTTAATCTGAAATAAAAATTACAACAAACTTATAAACCATTAATTTTTAACGCGAAATATTTAACATATAACCTAAAAAGTAACGTGAAAAAGGAGTTAAATTATGTCAAGAACAATTAGTCGCTCAGCCCATTATACTCGACGCTTTTACCTGGTACGCGAAAAAAATCTGCAAAAAGTAGAACATATTAAACAAACTTTAGAGCAAGAATCCCATCTGTTTATTGTAATGATGGGAGCAGTGATTGGCAGTATTTTCTCCCTGTTTATTGCCTATCATCTCACACCTAATTTGCTGGAATATGCCTTGCTCGGTGTGATTCCATTTGCACTTGCCTATAGTTTAAGAAAAGTTTATATCCATACACTGATTCATAGCCAGGAATAATCCAAAGGGATTGCTTGGCTATGCTTTACCCTGCAACAAATTAAATTTAGGATGGGTAAATATCACTAATATTTTTATCACTTTATGAATCTGACAGAGTGGATTATTTCCATTATGGAACAATTGGGCTATCTCGGTATTGCCCTGCTGATGTTTCTTGACAATGTATTTCCTCCCATTCCTTCTGAAATCATCATGCCTTCCGCTGGCTATTCTGCATCGCAAGGCCAGCTAACTTTGTTTGGCGTCATCATTTCCGGCTGTTTCGGTTCATTGCTTGCAGCTGCTTTACTGTACTGGATTGGCTATAAGTTTAACCATGACAGCATCTTTCGTTTTGTCGACCGCTATGGCAGATATCTATTTATCAAATCGAGCGATGTTAAAAAGTCACTGGACTGGTTTGAACACTATGGACATCGCATCGTATTCTTTGGCCGCATGATTCCTGCTGTACGCTCGCTCATTAGTATTCCCGCAGGCATGAGTCGAATGCCATTTTGGAAGTTTATGTTTTACAGTGGCTTAGGTACTATTATCTGGACTACATTCCTCGCGTGTGTCGGTTTTTATTTTGGAGAAAACCAGCATTTAATGCAGCAAATTTTCAGTAAAGTCAGTTATGTGATTATGTCCATTGTAGTCATCATTATTGGTTGGGTTGTATACCGTAGACAGCAGCGTAAAAATCGTCCATCCTGAATCAAGGTTATCCTCGGGAGGCTAAGGCAATATCGCATTATCTTAAATATTTTGTAGTTGTTTATAGTATGGTCTTGATTCTTTTGGTCAGCCTCTTGATTTTTGTTTTAAAGCTGAATGCCATAACCGTGCTGCCTGGGCTGATCGCTTCCGCTTTTCTAAGTGCCAGACATTTTGTCAAAAAAGAACAACGTTTACCCAATGCCAAGGAAAAAAATACACTGGTTTGGGGATCAACAGTGATTGCCATGACCATTGGTTTTATCGTGATGTTTATCTCAATTTTTATGCATCCGCGAACTGAGGAAATTCTAATCACGATGAATTATGCTGGGAGAGCCCGAAATTCATGGTTGGTCGCAGCTGCGATTGCCTTACATGGGCTGATCTTTTATATTGCTTACAATGGCTATGCCCGATATACATTAAATAAATTCAAATAGTTTTTAATCATGATGCATACCCCACCTCCTATAAAAGAACACGCCTAAAAAAAGCACCTTATGGTGCTTTTTTTATTTAAGGAATTAATTTGATATGAATACATGAACTGTAATTATTACAGTGCAAGGCGTACCATCAGGCTGGTGTGTGGTACATTAAATATAATTCATTCAAATTATCTGGAATTTCTTCAGCAATTTCATCCATGAGCTGGCCATTGCGACGGAAAGATTCCATTTGCGGATCTTCTTCGTCCACACCACTGAACACCATCATTGGCAAAGTTAAGTCAACCAATTGCTCTTCATGTTCAGGCGTAAACCAGGCATCTTCGTTTAAGAACATCGCATCGACAAAGCCAACGCTCCAGTCACCTAAACTTGAATCCACATCTGCTTCTTCAATTTCAAAAGGAAACTCGATTCCTTCTTCATTGGCCAAGCTTTGACGAATTGATTCTAACCATGCTTTTACTTGTGCAATAATTTCTGCAGGCACTTTCTTTTGATTGTTGTCAAAAAGTTCGTCCAGCCATTTATCGAATTTCGGACCAACCGCAATTGCACATAAAAAGCCATGAGTAGCCGGGAAATCTAGACCATATTCATTTTGGTCGCCATCTAGATATTCGCTCAAAAGGTCTAAATCTAAAGCACTCATTTAAAATCCAGTTTGTAAAATAACTACGGCATAGCATAGCATTTTAGCCCGCTATACAGAATCCAATTTTAGTCTTCTTCGTCATCAAAATCGTCGTCATCATCCAGATCATAATCAAAATCTTTCAGCTCGCGCTCTAAACGACGTTGTGCGAGAAGGTCATCAATGAGGCGACGTTTTTCTAACGACTCTTTAGCACTAATTTTGCTTGATACTTCATCAAAACTAACATCATCATCACTGTAGCTATCATCTAGTTCAAAATCTGTAGAAGACACTAAAACTACCTCATGGTGAAAAAAAGTGAATGGGTCTAGGCGCTATTTATCCTGCTTCTATATTCTTGTCAAGTATTTTTATTTTTTTCTCTCACAAACCTGGTTTAATCTTGTTTTTCCCCCTAAAAATTGTGTATTTATTAGTACCTAGAATTTTCAGCCTGGCCAGTTCAAAACTCAGTATATTTTGAGTGTTCCACCCTATGGACTTGAAAAAAAAAATTCCAGCCCAATATTGAAAACAATTGTTAAATCAAATTCATATTTTTAAATGAGACTTGAGCAATCAATATTCAAAACAATTTTAAGCAAATTGTGCTATCATGCACGGTTTTTCACTGCCACAGATTCAACGAAGAGTAAGCAAAGATGAGCGATATGACTTCCCCTACTTCGCAAGTAGCGGCTCTGATTAGCCGAGGCAAAGAGCAAGGTTACTTAACTTACGCTGAGGTTAACGATCATCTCCCGGACTCGATCACGGAAAGCGAACAGATTGAAGACATCATTCAGATGCTTCAGGACGTGGGTATTCCAGTTCATGAACGTGCGCCTGAATCTGATGACGCCATGTTCGATGGCTCAAATGCTGAAGCTGCCGATGAAGTTGCCGAAGAAGAAGCGGCAGCCGTACTTGCTTCTGTTGAAAACGAACCTGGTCGTACCACAGATCCCGTACGCATGTACATGCGTGAAATGGGCACGGTTGAACTATTAACGCGTGAAGGCGAAATTAGCATTGCTAAACGCATTGAAGAAGGTATTCGTGACGTTCTGCACTCGATTGCCTACTGGCCGAATGCCGTTGAAGTTGTATTAAAAGAATATAACGATGTCATTGAAGGTGAACGTCGTCTTGCTGATATTTTATCGGGCTATTTAGACCCGGAATCTGATGAAGAAATTCCAGAAGTTTTAGAAGATGAAGCGGACATTGATGACGAGGAAGAATCAACCTCTAAATCGACCAAAGATGTAAAACTGGACGATGATGACGAAGAAGAATCTGAAAGTGAAGATGATTCTGAAGGTGAGTCAGGTCCTGATCCAGAAATTGCACGCGTACGTTTTGCTGAACTGGAAGAAGCCTGGAAAACAACCAAAGCTGCAATTGAAAAGCACGGTCGCAACAGTAAACAGGCAGATGAAGCGCTTCAGGCACTTGCCACCGTGTTTATGATGTTCAAGTTCACTCCACGTCTATTTGACATCATTTCTGAAATGATTCGTGGCACACATGAACAGATTCGTACATCTGAGCGTGAAGTGATGCGTTATGCGGTACGCCGTGGCCGTATGGACCGTACCCAGTTCCGTACCTCTTTCCCGGGTCAGGAATCTAATCCAGCCTGGTTAGATGAACAAATTGCCAAAGCACCTGCCGAGCAGAAGGCTTACCTGGAAAAAGTACGTCCAGATGTACTGGCATTCCAGCAAAAGATTGCCGACATCGAAAAAGAGTTAGGCTTGAATGTTAAGGAAATTAAAGACATTTCTAAACGTATGGCAGTGGGTGAAGCCAAAGCCCGTCGTGCGAAGAAAGAAATGGTGGAAGCTAACTTGCGTCTGGTTATTTCGATTGCGAAAAAATATACCAACCGCGGTTTGCAATTCCTTGACCTGATTCAGGAAGGTAACATCGGCTTGATGAAAGCCGTAGACAAGTTTGAATACCGTCGCGGCTATAAATTCTCAACCTATGCTACCTGGTGGATTCGTCAGGCAATTACCCGTTCAATTGCCGATCAGGCGCGTACTATTCGTATCCCGGTACACATGATTGAAACGATTAACAAGATCAACCGTGTATCACGTCAATTGCTTCAAGAAATGGGTCGTGAACCAACGCCTGAAGAATTGGGTGAACGTCTAGAAATGGACGAAGTTAAAGTCCGCAAAGTGCTTAAAATTGCCAAAGAGCCGATTTCTATGGAAACGCCAATTGGTGATGATGAAGATTCACATCTTGGCGATTTCATTGAAGATGGCAACATCACCTCTCCGGTAGATGCAGCAACTTCAGAAGGCCTGAAAGAAGCGACTCGAGAAGTGCTGGAAAACTTGACTGAACGTGAAGCGAAAGTCTTGAAAATGCGTTTTGGTATTGATATGCCAACCGACCATACACTGGAAGAAGTCGGTAAACAGTTTGACGTTACCCGTGAACGTATCCGTCAGATTGAAGCCAAGGCATTACGCAAATTACGTCATCCTTCCCGTTCTGAACACTTGCGTTCATTCCTGGAAAATGACTAAGCCATAGTAATACCGATGGGGGTTGAAAAGTTGTCCAATAGCCCCATCTAGTATTCAGCAACACATAACGCCTGCACTACGCAGGCGTTTGATATATAAGTGGGACTACTATGACCATGTTAGACCGTACACCATCTCGTGAACTTCAAGAACATCTTTGGGTCTTTCCTATGGATTATCCAATCAAACTGATTGGTGAAGCCTGCGAAGAGTTACATATTGCTGTTGTAGACATTTTGGTAAAACATTTCCCAGACTTTGACGGTAACAGCATCAAGGTACAACCTTCACGTACCGGGAAATATCATTCTTTGACTGCTCGAATTGTTTTTGTCGAACTGGAACAGGTACATGCTTTATATGCTGACCTGGCAGCCTGCCCATTGATTAAAACTGCGCTTTAAGAATAAAAAAAACACGCTTCATGCGTGTTTTTTTTATTTATAGGACAATAAAAATATTATTAATACTACAAAAAAGTTTAAATCGTGCAGCGATCATCCCCATCTTGGCATGATTTCATTATAATTCTTGCATCCTCTTAAAAACTTTTAAGGACGCACTTCACGTGACTGATGCTGTTCTAAAACCTAAACTGATTATTCGCCAATTTAACCAGCTCACTCCCTATCTCGACCGCTTTCAGGATATGAAAAACCTGACTGAAAACCGTGATGAGAATACCCCAGATGAACTGTGGATTTTGCAGCATCATGATGTGCTGACCCAAGGCCAAGCCGGCAAGCCTGAACACATTCTTATGTCCAGCAATATACCGGTGGTACAAACGGATCGCGGTGGACAAGTGACCTGGCATGGTCCGGGTCAGCTGGTTGCCTATTTCATGTTTGATTTAAACCGCTTGGGCTGGAATGTACGCACGCTGGTGTCTTATGCTGAGAATTTAATGATTGCACTGCTGAAAAAATATGGCATTGCAGCCTATGCCAAACCGGATGCACCGGGCGTTTATGTCAATGAGCGTAAAATTGGTTCGCTGGGTTTTAAAATCCGCAAAGGACGCAGCTATCATGGACTGGCCCTGAATATTGACTGTGACCTGTCTGGTTTCCACACCATTAACCCATGTGGTTATGCAGGTTTAGAGATGGTCCGTATTCAGGACCTGGTTCCAGATTACCCAAAATTCGAGAACTTATGCATAGATATCATTGAAACTTTAAACAGCAGCGGTTACTTTAGTGAAGTTCAAATCATGCAACAATAACTTTGCTTTTGACATAAAAATAAATTAGAGTATTTACTCTAAACTAATAAAATATTTTTTAGATAAGGGATACGCGAGTGATTTCAACCAAATCCGTTAAGCCCGCTTTACAACTGACCTATGTCAAACTCATGATGGATGTGATTGGCAGAGGTTTAGTCATGGCGAGTCAAGTCGATGCCGAAGTCAAACAGGAAGTTGCAAAATTTCCTGTCGGTTTTGTGCTATCGATGAAAGTATTTCCGAATGGCCCAGCTTTTATTGCAAAAGTCACGGAAGACCATCAATTACAATTACTGCAATCTGTAGACCGCAAACCTGACCTCACCATTACTTTTAAGCATTTAAGCCATGCTTTTTTAGTGTTTTCTTTTCAGGAAAGTACTGCACAGGCTTTTGCCCACGACCGTATGATAGCCGATGGAGATATTTCATTTGCCATTCGTCTGGTACGCTGCTTAAACAAAATGGAAGCGCTGATTTTACCTAAACTCCTCGCCGAGCTTGCTGTAAAACAATACCCAACCGAATTGAGCCTAAAAGAAAAACTGATGGGAGCTGCAAATATTTATTTGAAAGTAGCTCAATCCTATTTTAAACGGAGTGCATAACATGGCTAAGCCTTATTACGAATTTTTCTGTCCAGTCAAAGTCATCGCAGGTCATGCCGCCTTAGAACATATTCCGTTTGAACTTGCTACTTTAGGTGCAAAACGCCCGCTCATCATTACCGACAAAGGCGTACGCAGCAACAATCTGCTCGCTCCTATTGAGGCTGCCTTTGAATCTACCGATGCGGTAATTGGCCATATTTTTGATGATGTTCCACCAGATTCAAGCGTACAAACCGTTCGAAATGCAGCAAAAGCTTATCGTGATCATAATTGTGATGCGATTATCGCCGTGGGTGGCGGTTCAGTCATTGATACTTCAAAGGCAACCAATATCCTGGTGACCGAAGGCGGCGATGACCTGCTTAAATATTCAGGTGCACATAACCTGCCAAAACCGTTAAAACCATTTTTCGTGATCCCAACCACATCAGGTACCGGTTCAGAAGTGACCATGGTGGCTGTGGTGTCTGATCTGGAAAAAAATGTCAAAATGCCATTTGCCTCTTATTACCTGATGCCGCATGCTGCCATTCTTGATCCGCGTATGACCCAGACCTTGCCGCCGCATTTAACTGCCATGACAGCTATGGACGCGCTGACGCATGCGGTTGAAGCCTATACCTGCATGGCAGCCAATCCGATCAGCGATGCTTATGCAACTGCTGCGATCAAAAAAGTCAGCAACAGCCTGTTCAATGTTCTGGACAACCCGACAGATGAGTTTGGCCGCCTGGAACTGGCCCAAGCTTCTACCATGGCCGGGATTGCATTTTCCAATTCAATGGTTGGTTTAGTGCATTCATTAGGACATGCCCTAGGTGCGGTTGCCCACCTGCCCCATGGCCTATGCATGAACCTGTTCCTGCCTTATGTGCTGGAGTACAACAAGGAAGTGAATGGCGATAAAATTGCCGAATTGTTACTCCCTTTAGCTGGCCCAGACATTTATGCGCAAACCCCAGCACATTTACGTGCCGATAAAGCGATTGCTACAATTCTGACCATGCGTGATCGTTTATATGCACTGACTAAATTGCCACGTACTTTACGTGAAACCGGCAAGGTTTCAGAAGCGCAATTGAATGAAGTCGCAGACAAAGCATTAAATGACGGTTCTATTATTTACAATCCGAAAGAAGCCACCCTGAGTGATTTAAAAGCGATTTTAGAAAAAGCTTGGTAAATATTGAAAAATAAGTGAATATAGCCAAAAATAAGCCTGATGTTTTTTTGAGCATCAGGCTTTTACTTTATGGAAAATTAAAGCGAATCTTTTATATCAAATGGCATATTTACTGCATTAAAAATTCATAAAGATATTGGCAAAAGGTACCAAACTGGAGTAGATTGGCGCACTTTTGTTTTATTCATTTAGGGGGGATCGTTCGTCTCAAACGATCCTTGTAAACATGACTGATCCTTGATCAACGATAAGAGGATAACGCCGTTGACAAATATCTCTGGGACTCAATCGGCAGCTAAACTGCAAAAAACGCTTGGACTGTGGCACATCATTATTATTGGTTTAGCTTATATTCAGCCAATGACATTATTTGATACATTCGGTCTGGTTTCCGAAGAAAGCCATTATCACGTGCCAACTTCATACATTATTGCCCTCATTGCAATTCTGTTTACTTCTATTAGTTATGGACACATGATCCGTCGTTATCCCTCATCAGGGTCGGCATATACCTATGCTCAAAAATCGATTCACCCTAATGTCGGTTTTATGGTGGGCTGGTCATCATGGCTCGATTATCTACTGTCACCAATGGTCAACATCATTTTGGCCGTCATTTATCTGGAAGCCCTTTTCCCTGGCGTGAACCATTGGGTTTGGGTCGTTGTACTGACCGCATTTATGACCGGGGTAAACTTGCGGGGTGCCAGATTCGTTGCCAACTTCAACGGCCTGATTGTATTGGTTCAGCTGGCAGTCATCGGGTACTTCACCTGGATGGTTTATTCTCTACTTGCAGGTGGGGTCAATGCCGATGGGACATTGGCAAATGCCAAATACCAGTTGTGGAGCCTGGATCCGTTCTGGAATGAAATGACAGCTTTAGGCCCTTTAATTACCGGTGCAACATTGCTTTGTTTCTCTTTTACCGGTTTTGACTCACTCAGTTCACTGGCAGAAGAAACTAAAGATACTGAAAAGACCTTACCCAAAGCGATTTTCCTGACTGCACTTATTGCAGGTGTCATCTTTATTATTAGCACCTACTTCATGCAAATCTACTTTCCAAATGATCCGAAGACATATTTTGAAGATGTTGCTGCAACCCAGCCGGACATTCTTCAAGCCGTTGGTGGAGTAGCATTCAAAACTGTGGTGCTTTATTTCGCAATCGTTACGGTGATGGCATCCGGTATTTCTGCACATGCGGGCGTTTCACGCCTAATGTATGTGATGGGCCGTGATGGCGTGATCAACAAAAAGATTTTTGGTCATATCAGTCCGAAAAGCTACACACCGGTTTACAACATTCTGATTGTCGGTGGCGTGGCTTTAACTGCTGGTTTCATGGATCTGGACATCGTGATTTCAATGATCAGTTTCGGTGCCCTCACTGCTTTTACCTTTGTGAATCTGTCTGTAATTTCACGTTATGCATTACGTGATGGCCGTACCAAAAATATCAAAGACATTATTAGCTTTGTCGTCATTCCTTTACTCGGCTTCTTAAGTATTTTTGCCATGTGGCTAGAAATTGAAGATACCGCATTGAAATTCGGTTTATGGTGGGCAATGTTCGGTATTTTGTACCTGGGTTATAAAACCAAAGGTTTCAAACACCCTGCTCCACAGCACAACGAGTTTGATGATACGCATTAATGCCATGATTCCATGCATAAAAAAAGACGCTCAATGCGTCTTTTTTTATGATCTGAAATTAGACCAGTTCTTTAAAACCTTGCTGACGCCATGCTTCATACAGAATAACTGCTGTAGCATTAGACAGGTTCAAACTACGAGAGTTTGCTGCCATGGGTAAACGAATCCAGTGTTTTTCCGGGAACATCATGCGTACATTTTCAGGCAGACCGCGTGTTTCAGGGCCCATCAATAAAGCCACAGGACGGTTTAAATTTGAGGTATGCGGAGTTTCAGAACCTTTGGTGGTTAAAGGATAAATAGCATCCTGATCAATGCCTTGCTCTTCTAAATGAGCTAAGCATTCTGCAAAGTTTTCCCACACTTTCATGTGTGCCCATTCATGATAATCCAGACCTGCACGTCGCAGCTTTTTATCGTCGAGCTCAAAACCCAGCGGTTTAACCAAATGAAGTTGCGCACCGGTATTGGCACATAAACGGATGATATTCCCGGTGTTGGCAGGAATTTCTGGCTCGTACAAAACAACGTGGATCACTTTTTACTCACTCTAATTTTATTTAGGCAATGTTTGGACTTTACTGATCAAGCCGGGAACTCGATAGAGGATTTCTTGGCCAAGTACCGCGTTCCGTTTGCAATTGAACAACACCAAAAATTCGCTGCTTATCCTCTTTACTCAGGCACAGCCTTCATCTTGCACTCGGGCAACACGAAGTGTTGCTTATTCTCGCTCATGCCCACTGCAATTGTTCACGCAATTTTACCACTTCACCAATAATGGTGAGCGTCGGCGCTTGAATGTGATGCTCCGTCACTTTCGATGCGATATCGGCTAAGGTTCCCACCACCACTTTCTGGTCAGGTGTAGTCCCTTTGGAAATCAGGGCAACCGGCATGTCTGGACGCTGGCCATGGGCAATCAGCTGGGCACAGATTTTTTCCAGCCCCACCAAGCCCATATACAATACTAGGGTCTGGTTTTCATACACCAGCTCATTCCATGGCAACTCTGGCGAGCCTTCCTTTAAATGCCCGGTCAAGAAGCGCACACTTTGAGCATAATCACGATGGGTTAAAGGAATACCGGCATAAGCGGAACAGCCCGAAGCTGCAGTAATTCCAGGTACCACCTGAAAAGCCACGCCTGCAGCAAACAGTTCCTGAATCTCTTCGCCACCACGGCCAAAAATAAACGGATCACCGCCTTTTAAACGGCAGACGCGCTTACCTTGAGCAGCGTATTCCACCAATAACGCATTAATGCCTTCTTGCGGCACACTATGATTGGAACGGGCTTTACCCACATAGACCTTTTCCGCATCACGGCGGCACAAGTCCATAATCGCAGGCGACACTAGACGGTCGTAAATAACAACATCTGCCTGTTGCATCAAACGCAATGCTTTTAAGGTCAACAGTTCAGGATCGCCTGGCCCCGCACCCACCAGATAGACTTCACCTTTCGGCGCTTTCCATTCCATTAAGGCCTGTTCAATCAAACGGTCTGCTTCAGCAAGATTGTCATTAAACACCTGTTCTTTGAGGGGACTGGCATACAAGTCTTCCCAAAAAATGCGGCGTTCATCCGGATTAGTAATTTTCGCTTTCACCGCTGCACGCCACTTACCTGAAAAATCGGCAAGTTTGCCCATGCCATGCGGAATGCTCGCTTCCAGCTGGGTACGGATTTGACGGGATAAAACTGGTGATTTGCCATTGGTGGCAATTGAAACCACTAAAGGAGAACGGTCGATAATGGCAGGCACCATAAAACGGCAATGCGGTAGATCATCGACACTATTCACCAGAATTTTTTCAGCTTCGCAAGCTTCAAAAACCTGAACATTGGTGGCTTTATCATTGGTTGCCGCAATCACCAGACGGTAATCACGCAACGGAATATCTGGACTAAAAGGCGCTTGGACATATTGTCCTTGGCTGGCACGAACAATCTCAAGTAAATCATTTTCGATTTCAGGCGCAATCACATCAATGACTGCCCCTGCTTTTGCCAAAAGTACGGCCTTACGGTAAGCAATGCGCCCACCACCGACAATCAGACAAGGTTGCTGCTGCAACTTTAAAGAGATTGGAAAGATATCCACGAATGACCTCAATATTTTAAATCTGACTGTCTTAAGCAATTTTCATGCACAAAATTGTGCTATTCATAAATTTATTGATCAATCCGAAGATCAATCAATAAATTCCGCACCGCCCATATAAGGACGAAGCACTTCAGGAACCTCAATCGAACCGTCTGCACGTTGATAGTTTTCCATCACCGCAAGCAAGGTACGGCCAACAGCCAAACCTGAACCGTTCAGGGTATGCACAAATTCGGTTTTCTTCTGGTCAACACGGTAACGTGCTTTCATACGGCGGGCCTGGAAATCGCCCATGTTTGAACATGAAGAGATTTCACGGTAGGTATTTTGGCTCGGTACCCAGACTTCAAGGTCATAGGTCTTGGTTGAACCAAAGCCCATATCGCCACCGCACAGGATGATTTTACGGTATGGCAGACCAAGTGCCTGCAAAATACCTTCAGCATGCCCGGTCAGTTCTTCCAAAGCCTGCATCGAATCTTCAGGTTTTACAATTTGCACCATCTCGACTTTGTCGAACTGATGTTGACGAATCAGGCCACGGGTATCACGGCCATAGGAACCTGCTTCGCTGCGGAAACATGGCGTATGTGCGGCATATTTCAATGGCAAACGTTCAGGATCAATAATTTCGTCACGCACGAAATTGGTCACTGGCACTTCAGCGGTTGGAATCAGGTAATATTCTTTTTCACCCTGCAATTTGAATAAATCTTCTTCAAATTTAGGCAATTGACCTGTACCACGTAAAGAATCAGCATTCACCAGATAAGGCACATAAGCTTCGGTATAACCATTTTTCAGGGTATGGGTGTCCAGCATGAACTGGGTCAGCGCACGCTGTAAACGCGCCAATGGACCTTTCAGAACACTGAAACGTGTACCGGTCAATTTGGTTGCAGTTTCAAACTCCAAACCGCCCATCCATTCACCCAGGTCAGTATGATCCTTGATTTCAAAATCAAATTGACGCGGAGTGCCCCATTTTAAAATTTCAACGTTGTCGTCTTCATCTTTACCCTCAGGTACAGATTCATGCGGCATGTTTGGAATGCTTAAAGACTTGGTTTCAATTTCAGTTTGCAATTCTGCAAGTGCAACTTCAGCGGCTTTAATTTCATCACCAATGGCTGCCATACGCGCCATGATTTCAGATGCATCACCACCAGATTTTTTAATTTGGCCAACTTGTTTTGCACCCGAATTACGCTCTGCTTGCAAAGCTTCAGTTTTCGATTGAAGCTCTTTACGGCGAGCTTCAAGGGAAGCCCACTCTTCAACATTAAGCTGTACACCACGTTTTGCCAAGGCTAAATTTACAGCCTCAATATTATTTCTGATTAATTTCGGGTCGATCATAGCCAATCTTTTGCAAAGAAAAAAACTGGCTATAGTGTAAGCGCTAAACACTAAAAAAGACAGTGATCGAGCGGACAGCTGTGGCTTATTAGAGCAAATTTACCCGAATTAAGCTGAAATTAGGACGATGGATACTTGGGCAAACCTGGCAGATATTCCGCTTTAATCAGTTTGCCCAGTGCCGAATAAGGCAAGGTCAGCTCGGTCATGCCTTCTGCATAGGAAGCCAGCTCATACAAGGGATAAACAAAGACAATACCATTGGCACCATAGTAAAAATTATCACTTAATTTCAGTTTTTCCCTGTCGATACTGTGCTGCTCCAGCCAGATGCTGTTTGAATCATACAAAGTATTCAACAATTGCTGCTCTGTGCCTTTGACCATAATATCTTGCAGCGCCAGACGCTTTTTGTTTTTCAAATCGAAATTGACAAATTCCTGATGATACATGCCATGCGCAGCACCAGATGAATAGGTATAGGTCTGAATGGCAAAGGTTGCCCGATCATACTGCTGACTGACAAAACGGATATAGGTCGAGCTTTGACTTAGATTGGGATTCGCGCCTTCGGCAGTATTGATCTTTTGATTAGGCGCTGTAGAAAATGCAATCGGATCGGCTTTTTTCACCCGATCAAGAAAATAGTCATCTACCCATTTCAGATTGGTTTTTACCGTTTGAATCTCATACTGGGTACAACCTTCCGCATCACATGCTTCCGGTTTGCTCAGTTTCACAGGAACAACCTTGGCTTGAATTAATGGAATTGTCTGAACGTTTTCCTGTTTTGCAGTACTTGCCTGTTCCGTTTTCGGGGCTGGTCGCTCCTGACAACCCGTGATGACGAGTGCTGCCAAAGAAACAGGAAGTGCCCATAGCCATTGTTTATTCGTGCGTGTTTCCATTTTTTTTACAACCTGAGACCCTTAGAATGCTCCTGCACTATACAAAGCCAAGTGACTGAATAAAATTTAAAATATGTATCTTTAAGCATGTTTAGCTGAATAATGAAGCATTCGTATAAAAATGCCTGCTTTAAGACAGGTCCACCCAATTGCCATGAAAGCCCAGGGGCACATGTACGCCCAGAATAATTTCGGCTTGAGGCTGAACATTGAGTCCTTGCGCTTTCAGAATCACCACTTTGGAAGATTGTTTATGGATATGATGCACATAAGATAATAGATAGCCCTCACCTTCAGCCGCTTCAACTGATTCAGGAATAAACACCACTTCTCCCGTTACCCATTGCTCTCCAAAATCATAGCTGGTTTTTTCCAGAGTATGCATATCATGACAAATCAAATGATTGGCTTGGGTCATGACCAATGGATCAAAACTGACACTATAAATATAACGCTGCTTTTCACCAGTATAGCGCTCATCGATTCTTGGAAACTCCTGCGCCTGTTCATCAATTACCTTACGATCTACCGTTTTGTGCTGCAGGTCAATCTGCCATCTTTCCAGTCGTGTATTTTGCTGTTCAAAGGGGCCCTGATAGGATTTTTTAAACATGCTTTGATGTACCACGACATCTAGCACAATCTGCTGTTGCCCATTTCGGTAAGCATTTGCGGCATGGAAAATAAAACAAGGTTGTATAGGAATCCACTGTACTTCATCAGCATGCCCATACTTAGGCAAAATGCCAATTCGTGCCTTATGCTTTTCATTCCATTCATAAGGCAAAGGATTCCCCTTCATGAGTTGCTTGAAAGAGAACGTGACTGGTAAATCAAAAATTAAGACATCCTGTTCAGTAATGGCACAATCATGAATCATGGGACCATGCTGCACAGGAATTTTAGCCCAATGCACTAAATGCCCCTGCTCATCAATCACTTCATAATAGGCATGTTTCATATCCAGCGCATCATAGCAAACTGCATGCAAATGCCCGGTATGCTTGTCTTTATGTGGATGAGCAGTAAAAGGCAGGTCTGCATCGGTATTAAAAAGGCGGTGTTCCTTTGTGTTCAGCTCCATATCTAGACGTGCCGGCAGCGCACCTGCCTCAACACTCGCCCAGATTTGATTGGCATGATAAAAAGCGTTGGTATTGACCACATCTCCCGGACCTCGGCGAAAACCGGCTTTAACAGGCTGGTACTTTTGCTTTTGAATGGAATCCGTGGCGATATAGCGGCTTTTGAACCACGTGGCTTGACCCTGTTCAATTTTTAAAGCGTGCAGCATTCCGTCACCGCTAAACCAGTGATAGGCTGCCTGATGTTCAACATTAACCGGATTTGGCCCTATTCTTAACAATAGTCCAGTCAACTGCTGTGGAATTTCACCAATCACCTGAAGTTCGTGCGTTTCGACCTCATCCACAGGACCAAATATTCCATGCAGATAAGGATTTTTCGCCTTGTTTTTAGCCGTCTTTCTCGATCTTCGTTGTAGCCAGTTAAGCCCCAGCCCCATAGCTTTTTGACGATAACCATTAAATCTGGATTTTAGTTTGCTGAAACGCGGATAATCTACCGAAGATGCAGCTTTACTGATATTTTCCACTTTTTTAATTCTCCTGAGCCTTTACCTTTTTAATTTTTCTTTATTTTAGGCAAGGCTGATCTTGCGTATGTTTATACTCAACCCTGGTTACTAAATTCTTATCTTTAAGCATTATGGATTGTAATGTCTAGGGCCGGGCTTGACATCATTTTGCATGGCCGTACTTTTTCAGCCAAGCATCCCTGACTTTTGGCAGAATCTCCCATAAAAAAGCAGCCACGCAGGGCTGCTCTTAATTGATAAAACCTTAATTAAATATTATAAATCAATTTTTTATTGATCAATAATATCGGTACCTTTTGGCGGTGTAAAATTGAAGGTTGAAGAAGCAATCGATGGATTCAATTTCACATTATTAAAGCGCACATAGGTGGTTTGCCCTAATGAATCCTGCAAAATCATCAAACTTGGGGCCTTGTTCGCGCCAAAACTAATGGTCAGGCTTTGGAATGCACTGTCTTTCACTTTAGGGTACAAAGTGTAATAGGTCTTGCCTTTATCGGGCTGAGTCACTCGATAAGACTTCATAATCTGACTGGTATTCCCCGACAATAATAACGCAGGCGTATTTGCCACCTGTTCATCTAAACTTTGACGGACGGCTTGTTGTAAATCAGGGTCATAAATCCATACGGTTTTACCCGAAGTCACAATGGTCTGTTTGGATGGACTGGTGGTTTCCCAGAAGAATTTACCCGGACGCGCAACTTTCATCACCCCTTTAAAGGTTTGATTCATGTGTTGTCCAGTCAAGCCTTTTTTCTGCGGGGCTTTACCAGCAGAAGTCGCTTTTGTGGTTTGTTCAAAGTTAGCAGACAATGTGCGAATATTACTTAACTGCTTGACCAGATTGTTGGTTGCTTGCTGCTCCGATGCTGCTACAGGTGCAGCAAAAACAGTTGTACTCATTACCGGTGCAAGTGTTGCAGCACCCAAGGTCATCGCACACAGGGTTTTACGAAGCATTTTCATATCATCACCTTTTTTATTTGCGGTATCGCAATTTGTTCAATGCGTCCATCTTAAACCAATTTTTATTTCTAATAATTGAGAAAATAAGAAGTTTTGTATTGTTATTAATAGCCAATGTAGCCATTTCTACATCATGATGGAGAACCGGGATTGTTTTTAATGGATTCACAACCATAAAAAAACCCACATTAAATGTGGGTTTTTCGTACCATTAAAACTTATGCAGTTTCAACAGATACGTAGCGACGGCCAAATTGACCTTTCACTTCGAATTTGATCACGCCGTCAGCGGTAGCAAATAAAGTATGGTCACGGCCCATACCTACGTTTGCACCAGCGTGGAATTCTGTACCACGTTGACGAACGATAATGTTACCCGCAGTCACAGCTTGACCACCGTACATTTTAACGCCTAGCATTTTAGGGTTTGAGTCACGACCGTTACGTGTCGATCCACCAGCCTTTTTAGTAGCCATGTTTCATAATCCTCGTAATTAGCCTGAAATAGCAGTAATTTTCAACTCGGTAAACCATTGACGGTGACCTTGTTGTTTACGGTAATGTTTACGACGACGCATTTTAACAATACGGATTTTGTCGTGACGACCGTGGCTAACTACTTCAGCAGTTACTGTCGCACCAGCAACAACTGGAGCACCAATTTGAATGCTTTCGCCGTTTACAAGCATTAATACGTCATCAAACGTAATCGTTGTACCAGTTTCAGCTTTCAATAATTCTACTTTAAGGGTTTCACCCTCAACCACACGGTGTTGTTTACCACCGCTTTGGATTACTGCGTACATAATGTACTCCAAATATGCCCGTGTCGTCGTGCCGATAAAGGAATATATCGATCTTAAAACGAACGCCACTGGGGGGATATATAAGGGCAAACATATTAAGTGATAATAAATCAAACAACAAGCCATTTCAGCGTTTTTTTGTACTTTGTCCGCGGTTTATTTTATAAACAATCAAGGCGCATTAAAAAAATGCTCCCGAGCGATGTAGAGCTGACATTTTGTAAATGTAATAGATTTTTAAAATCAATTCGCTAATATAAAATACCCAATGCCAGTTCAGACATATATCTGGTTTGATAATAATAATTCGACTAAATTTAAAACCATTTGCCTAGTCAGGATTTAAACAACTATATTAAGATCTTCGCTTTATCTGAGTTATAGTTGTTACACTATAATAAGCAATTCAATTTTTAGAGGTTTCTCTTCATATGGCCATCGACTTTAAGCAAGACATTCTCGCTCCTGTTGCTTCAGACTTTGCTGCGATGGACACATTTATCAATGAAGGGATTACTTCAAAAGTTGCCTTGGTAATGGCAGTTAGTAAACACGTGGTTGAAGCGGGCGGTAAACGCATGCGCCCGATTATGTGCCTATTGGCGGCAAAAGCCTGTGGCGCGACCGATATCGAACGTCAGCGTAAACTGGCAGCCATTATTGAAATGCTGCATACCGCAACCCTGGTGCATGATGATGTAGTGGATGAATCAGGCTTGCGCCGTGGTCGCCCTACAGCCAATGCCACATGGAATAACCAGACTGCGGTTTTGGTCGGCGATTTCCTGATTTCCCGTGCTTTCGATTTGCTGGTCGACCTGAACGATATGACCTTGCTGAAAGACTTTTCTACCGGTACCTGTGAAATTGCCGAAGGTGAAGTGTTGCAGCTGCAAGCCCAGCATCAGCCAGAAACCACTGAAAAGACTTATCTCGACATTATTCACGGTAAAACCTCGCGCCTATTTGAGTTGGCCACTGAAGGCGCTGCCATTTTATCGGGCACACCCCAATACCGTGAACCCTTGCGCGTCTTTGCCGGTCACTTTGGCAATGCTTTCCAGATTATTGATGATATTTTAGACTATACTTCCGATGCGGAAACATTAGGTAAAAATATTGGTGATGATTTAATGGAAGGCAAACCGACTTTGCCCTTAATCTCTGCCTTGCAAAAAACCACCGATGAAGAACATGAAATTGTTCGTCGTAGTATTGCCACTGGCGGTCTTAACCAGCTGGAACGGGTGATCGAGATTGTACAAAGCTGTGGTGCGCTGGATTATTGCCGCCAACGTGCCACTGAAGAAACCCAGTTTGCACTCAAAGCATTAGATGCACTTCCGGAGAGTGAATATCGCCAGGCATTGATTAATTTGGCCCAGCTTGCCCTTAACCGGATTCAATAACGGGATTTGAAAAATATAGTTTTACCCCTCGCCTATGCATATAAATTTTAATGATCTATTTTTAAAAATGCAGGAGCAGCTTGAATCCAGTCAGGCTGTTCTTGATGACTCACTGCTGATCGAGCTGGTGAGCCGTATTCGACCAGATGATTCCAGCAATCTCGACGAAATCAACAGCAAATTTCACGCTTTCATACAAGCGCTGCTGCTTACGCCCCATGCAGTCGTTACATTTCAGAATTTTATCCTGAAACTCATTAACCAGTACAAGCAAACCAGTTTATATGCCGATACCGGCATTTTGTCTCTGGATGGTTTCTGGAATCAGCTCGCTCAGCGACTGGGTGCGCATTTTCTTCCCCTGATTAATGATCAAAGCCAGCTGCAAGATTTAGTACGGCGTGTTTTTTATCAGCGCAGTGACAAATACTGGCTGGATAGTATTGCCGATCAAGACTGGCAAAAACTCTTTTCCTTGATTAATCAGGGTCACAGCTATCAGCAAGACAAGCTTAAAATTAAAAGCGAGCTGATTAAGGCCATTACCGTTTTGTCTTACCGGATTAGTGGCATTGGGCTGTATCCGGAATTTATTAACGCCCATCCGGAACTCACCGAATATGAATCGCCTTTCCTGGTACAAAACCGGGAAATCAATGAATTTATCCAGCATTACAAGGCACTGCATCAAAACACCGACCCGATGGCCTTAATTGCTGCTCCGGACGCTTCTCAAGCTTTGGTGATGATTGAGCAATGTCGGGATGTGGTATTAAAAATTCGTCGTGCCACCAAAAGAATTGGCGTAAGTTTAAGCCTGACCTATCTGCTGTCATTACTGGAACAATGTCTGGACCGTATTGAACTGTTGCTTAATCTGATTATGGATGAAGACCAGCTGCGCTATGAATCTTTAGGCTTATTGCTGGTCGATATCACCCATGCCATTTATAGCGAGCGCAGTGTGCGGTCACTTTTAGCCGCCAATAGCGAACTGATTGCGTTACAGGTCACCGAGAATGCCAGCAAAACCGGTGAACACTATGTCAGTACCGACAAGCAGGGTTTCTGGTCGATGTATAAATCGGCTGCGGGTGCCGGTGTCATTATTGCCACCATGGCCACCCTAAAAATATTGGCTGCGCGACTGGCCATGGCACCCATCATGCAGGCCCTGGTGTTTAGCATGAATTATTCGTTCGGCTTTATGCTGATTCATGTCTTGCATTTTACCGTTGCTACCAAACAGCCCGCCATGACTGCCGCGGCGCTTGCAGCAACAGTACAACAGACCAAAGGCTCTAAAACCGCACAGATTGCTGAACTTGCCGCACTGATCATTAATATTATCCGCACCCAGTTCATTGCCATTCTGGGCAATATTTCCATTGCCATTCCAACCGCAGCGTTAATTACGCTGCTCTGGCAGTACGGCATGGATGAGCCGCTTTTAACGCATGCCAAGGCCACCAAAACTTTACATTCATTAAATCCCTTTACTTCACTGGCCATTCCTCATGCAGCGATTGCCGGGGTGTGCCTGTTCTTTTCTGGCCTGATTGCCGGTTATTTTGACAACATGGCGGTGTACCGCAAAGTCGGTCCGCGCTTACAGGCGCATATCCGTTTAAAGCGTTTAATGGGACAAGAACGCCTGAATAAATTCGCAGCCTATATTGAACGGAATTTAGGGGCCTTGGCTGGGAACTTCCTGTTCGGGATCATGCTCGGCAGTATGGGCACTATCGGTTTTATTTTAGGGTTGCCCCTGGATATTCGCCATATCGCCTTTGCTTCAGCCAACTTTATTCAAGGTTTGATCTGTATTAACGGTAGTCCTGAAATTGGCCTGATTGTTGTTTCATTTTTAGGGGTGTTATTGATTGGCCTGACTAACTTATTTGTGAGTTTCAGCTTGACCATTATTGTGGCCCTGCGTGCCCGCAGAGTTCGTTTTGAGCAATGGAAACCGTTGGCCAAACTGGTACTCACGCACTTCCTGACCCGGCCAAGTGACTTTTTTTGGCCACCGAAAACCCCATTAGAAGTAGATGAATTTTCAGCATCGCAAAAATCGGCACTGAAGTAATTTGCTGTTTTTGTTTTACTTCGCGTTAAAAAATCGGTAAAAAGAAAAGCATAATTTACACATACTTGAAATAAAGTGTACTGATGAGTACACTTTAACCATTCATTAGTCATGCTTCAATCGGCTAACATAAAAAGGTTGCTTACATGCCTTATCTGTTGCTTGGTGTAGGATTTTTCTTATTTATTTTCAGCATATTAATGTTGGTTACACCATCCTTGCATCACTTTGACTGGGTGATGGTTGAATGGCTGAGCCAGCATCGTAGCGTGCCTCTAAATAGAATATTCATCACGCTTTCGACTATAGGCGGTATGCCATTTGTGTTATTTTTAACCATGCTCTGGTGTTTACATCAGGCATGGTATAAAAAATTTACAAATGTTGTTTTTATTGGCATAGGACTATTCGGAAGTACTGCCACGGTTTGGCTGCTTAAATATGTAATTTCAAGACCTCGCCCACCTGAAATGTATCATCTGGTCGAAAGCTATGGTGCTGCATTTCCCAGTGCACATAGCATTTATGCCGCAACTTTGGGTTGTCTTGCAATTTATCTCAGTCAAAAACATCCACAGCACATACTGGTTTGCATCTGTGCTTTTATGTGGCTGTCTGTTATGGGAATTTCCAGAGTCTATCTGGGCGTGCATTTCCCCTCTGATGTCTTGGCGGGTTGGAGCGTAAGTTTTATTTGGATCACACTACTTTATCTGCTGTATGCCAAATTGAGTAGAGAGAAAATAAATTAGTTTTTAGAGAAGAATCTAATCGAGGTGGAACAATGATGTCTGCAAAGCTATGGGCACCCGCCCTTACCGCTTGCGCATTAGCAACAAGTATTGCACTTGTTGGTTGTAGCAAAGATCCTAAGGATGCGCAGCAAGCTGCAGCAGCCCAAAAAATGCCACCGGCTGAAGTCGGTGTCATTGTTGCTCAACCACAAAGCGTCGAGCAATCGGTAGAACTTTCTGGCCGTATGACGGCATTTGAAATTTCTGAAGTCCGTCCACAAACCAGTGGCGTCATTCTTAAACGTCTGTTCACTGAAGGCAGTTATGTGCGTCAAGGACAGGCGCTGTATGAAATTGACTCGCGAACCAACCGTGAAACTGTTGCCAGTGCACGTGCTGCGCTCAACCGTCAACAAGCCAACTTAAGCCTATTACGCGTGAAAGAAGGACGTTACCGTCAACTTGTCGGCACCAATGCCATTTCAAAACAAGAATATGATGATATTGCTGCACAAGTAAAACTGGCTGAAGCGGATGTCGCGGCAACCCAGGCTGAACTTAAAAATGCAGAAATCAACCTCGGTTACTCTACTGTTCGTTCACCTATTTCAGGCCAGACCAACCGTTCAAGCGTCACTGTAGGTGCCCTGGTTACAGCAAGCCAGGCAGAACCTTTGGTGACGGTGCAACGCCTAGACCCAATCTATGTGGACATTAACCAGTCGAGTGCCGAGCTGCTGCGTTTACGTCAACAGTTGAGTCAAGGTGATTTGGGCAGCAGCAACAATACGAAAGTGAAGCTTAAGCTTGAAGATGGTAGCTATTACCCGGTTGAAGGTCGTCTTGCATTCTCCGATGCCAGCGTGAATCCGGAAACCGGTACCGTGACTTTGCGTGCCGTGTTCCAGAACCCGAACCATTTATTGCTTCCAGGCATGTATGCAACTGCCCAAATCGTACAAGGGGTGATTCCGAATGCCATGCTGATTCCTCAGGCAGCAATTACCCGTACCCCAACAGGCCAGGCAATTGCCATGATCGTGAATGCAAAAGGTGTGGTTGAAACACGTCCGGTAGAAACGGCTGGCGTGCAAGGCAAAGACTGGATTGTGACCAAAGGTTTGCAAACGGGTGAAAAAGTGATTGTGGATGGTATTGCCAAGGTGAAAGAAGGCGCAACTGTGGTTGCCAAACCTTACCAGCCTCAAGCTGCTATGCCTCAAGGTGCAGGTCAACCTGCAGCAGATGCAAATAAAGCAGGCCAACCTGCCGCTCAAGCCCAACCTAAAACTGAACAAAAATCTACTTCAAATGTATAAGGGGTAGACTGAATGGCTCACTTTTTTATTCATCGCCCGATTTTTGCCTGGGTGATTGCATTGGTGATTATGCTGGCGGGTATTTTGACCCTCAGCAAAATGCCGATTGCACAATATCCGACCATTGCACCGCCAACGGTAACCATTGCTGCAACCTATCCAGGTGCATCTGCTGAAACTGTAGAAAATACAGTGACCCAGATTATTGAACAGCAAATGAATGGTCTGGACGGCTTACGCTATATTTCATCAAATAGTGCCGGTAACGGTCAGGCTTCCATTGCCTTGAACTTTGAACAAGGGGTCGATCCCGATATCGCTCAGGTTCAGGTGCAAAACAAATTGCAGTCCGCAACGGCTCTTTTGCCTGAAGATGTACAGCGTCAAGGCCTCAAGGTGACCAAATCGGGTGCAAGCTTCCTGCAAGTTTTGGCATTCTATTCACCGAATGGTTCAATGACTGACGCCGACATTAAGGACTACGTCAACTCCAATATTTCTGAACCGCTAAGCCGTGTGGCTGGTGTGGGTGAAGTACAGGTGTTTGGTGGATCTTATGCCATGCGTATCTGGCTGGACCCTGCAAAACTCAGCAGTTATCAGCTGACCCCAAGTGATGTGGTGGCTGCCCTGCGCACTCAAAACGCTCAGGTTGCCGTAGGTCAATTGGGTGGCGCGCCTGCTGTTCAAGGTCAGGTACTGAATGCCACTGTAAATGCGCAAAGCCTGTTACAGACACCTGAACAGTTCCGTGCCATTTTCCTGAAAAATGCCGGTTCGGGTGCAAAAGTCACCATTGGCGACGTGGCCAAAGTTGAATTGGGTTCTGACAACTATCAGTTCACCTCTAAATTCAACGGCAAACCTGCTGGCGGTGTCGCAATTAAACTGGCGACCGGTGCAAACGCGCTCGACACGGCAACAGCCGTTGAAGAACGCCTGCAACAACTGCGCAAAAACTATCCAGCCGATCTGAAAGACCAGTTGGCGTTTGATACAACACCATTCATCAAACTCTCAATTGAAAGTGTGGTTCACACCTTAATTGAAGCGGTCGTGCTGGTATTCCTGGTGATGTTCCTGTTCTTGCAGAACTGGCGTGCCACCCTGATTCCAACCATGGCCGTGCCTGTGGTAGTGTTGGGTACTTTTGCCATCATCAACCTGTTTGGCTTCTCGATTAACACGCTCACCATGTTTGCCATGGTACTGGCCATTGGTCTGCTGGTGGATGATGCGATTGTTGTGGTTGAGAACGTGGAACGTGTCATGCAGGAAGAACACCTCGATCCGGTTACCGCGACTGAAAAGTCGATGCAACAGATTTCGGGTGCCCTGGTCGGTATTACCACCGTATTGACTGCAGTATTCGTACCCATGGCATTCTTTAGCGGGACGACCGGGGTCATTTATCGCCAGTTCTCGATCACGCTTGTCACCGCGATGATTTTATCCCTGGCGATTGCCCTGACCTTTACCCCTGCCCTTTGTGCAACCTTGCTCAAACAGCATGATAAAGACAAACCGGAAAGCAATGGTGTGTTCGCGCGCTTCTTCCGCTGGTTTAACCATAGCTTTGACCGCATGTCAGGCGGTTACCAGAAGTGGGTTGGCAAACTGCTGATTCATAAAGTGATTGCCGGCGTTATTTATGCTGTGGTGATTGCGGGTCTATTGTTCATGTTCAAGAACCTGCCTAGCTCATTCCTGCCGAATGAAGACCAGGGTGTGGTGATGACACTGGTTCAATTGCCACCGAACGCCACACTGGACCGTACCGAGAAAGTTATTGATCAAATGACTGGCTTCTTTATGGAAGGTGAAAAAGCCAATGTCGATTCTGTATTCAGCGTTGCGGGCTTCTCTTTCACAGGTGTCGGTCAGAATGCCGGTCTAGCCTTTATTAAGTTAAAAGACTGGAGCGAACGGACCTCCCCTGAATCTCAAATCGGCGCCATCATCCAGCGTGGTATGGCCCTGAACGTGATTGCCAAAGATGCCTCTTACGTGATGCCGTTGCAGCTTCCTGCAATGCCGGAACTGGGTGTTTCTGCGGGCTTTAACTTGCAGTTGAAAGATGCTGCCGGTAATGGTCACGAAAAACTGATTACTGCCCGTAACATGATTCTGGGTATGGCGGCGCAAGACAAGCGTCTGGCCGGTGTACGTCCAAATGGCCAGGAAGATACGCCGCAATACAAGGTTTATGTCGATAACGAAAAAGCCAGCGCCATGGGCGTCAGCATTTCTGAAATCAACAGCACCATGAGTATTGCCTGGGGCGGTTCATACATTAATGACTTTATTGACCGCGGTCGCGTGAAAAAAGTCTATGTTCAGGCCGTACCTGATGCGCGTATGATGCCGGAAGACTTGAACAAATGGTATGTACGTAACAATCTGGGACAAATGGTGCCGTTCTCTGCCTTTGCCACAGGTGAATGGACCTATGGTTCGCCACGTCTTGAACGTTATAACGGTATTTCATCGGTCAACATTCAGGGTACCCCTGCACCGGGCGTCAGCTCTGGTGATGCAATGCTCGCCATGGAAGAAATCATTGCCAAACTGCCACAAATGGGCATGAGCGGTTTTGACTATGAATGGACAGGTTTATCTTTGGAAGAACGTGAAGCGGGTTCGCAAACTGCGGGTCTATACGGACTTTCGATGTTAATCGTGTTCCTGTGCCTGGCTGCCTTGTATGAAAGCTGGTCTATTCCATTCTCGGTACTGCTGGTGATTCCTTTGGGTATTGTGGGTGCAATTGGCTTAACGTTCCTCGGCATGATTGTGCTGAAAGATCCAAACTTGTCGAATAACATTTACTTCCAGGTTGCAATTATTGCGGTCATTGGTTTGGCCGCGAAGAATGCGATCCTGATTGTCGAATTCGCCAAGGAGCTGCAGGAAGATAAAGGCGAACCTTTACTTGAAGCCACACTTCATGCAGCGAAAATGCGTTTACGTCCAATCATTATGACCACCCTTGCCTTCGGTTTTGGTGTACTTCCGCTTGCCATTGCTTCAGGCGCAGGCGCAGGTAGCCAACACTCGGTCGGTTATGGTGTACTGGGTGGTGTAATCAGTTCAACCTTATTGGGTATCTTCTTTATTCCTGTGTTCTATGTCTGGATTCGAAGTATCTTTAAATACAAACCTAAAAACCGAAATAATCAGGAGCAAGCATCGTGATGCAAAAGGTATGGTCTATTACAGGTCGTAGCATTGCGGTATCTGCACTTGCGCTTGCTTTGACTGCATGTCAAAGCATGCGTGGCCCAGAGCCCGTAGCTCAAGCAAATATTCCAGAACAGGGTTATTTAACCGCAAGTTCCGGACCTTCAATTGCTGAACAAGGTTATAAAGACTTTTTTGCCGATCCACGCTTGCTTCAAGTGCTGGATCTGGCATTGGCCAATAACCGTGATTTGCGTACTTCGACCTTGAACATTCAGCGTGCGCAGCAACAGTATCAGATTACCCAGAACAACCAGCTTCCAACCATTGGTGCCAGCGGCAGTGTACTTCGTCAAGACACGCTCAACAGCAATGCCATGACCAGCTACAATGTCGGTCTGGGTGTGACGGCCTATGAGCTGGACTTTTGGGGCCGTGTACGCAGCCTAAAAGATAATGCTCTAGATACGTATTTAGCGACTGCAAGTGCGCGTGATGCGACTCAAATTGCATTAATTGGCCAGGTTGCTCAAGCCTGGTTGAATTATTCGTTTGCCAATGCAAATTTAAAACTTGCCGAGCAAACGCTGAAAGCCCAGCTTGAGTCTTATAACCTCAACAAGAAACGTTTCGATGTCGGTATCGACAGTGAAGTTCCTGTTCGTCAGGCACAGATTTCTGTCGAAACGGCCCGTAACGATGTTGCCAATTACAAGACCCAGATTGCCCAGGCTCAGAACCTGCTGAACCTGCTTGTCGGTCAACCAGTTCCTGTGAATCTGCTGCCTGCGCAACGTATCACACGTATTACCAGCAGCAGTGCTTTAACTGCAGGCTTACCAAGTGACCTGTTAAATAACCGTCCCGACATTCGTGCTGCGGAATATAAATTGTCTGCGGCGGGTGCCAATATTGGTGCAGCTAAAGCACGCCTGTTCCCGACCATCAGTTTGACCGGCAACGCAGGCTATGCATCGACCAGCTTGAGCGACCTGTTTAAATCGGGTGGATTTGTCTGGTCGATTGGCCCGAGTATCGACCTGCCAATCTTCGATTGGGGTACACGTAAGGCCAACATCAAGATTTCAGAAACAGACCAGCAAATTGCCTTGTCTGATTATGAAAAATCCATTCAGTCCGCTTTCCGCGAAGTGAATGATGCCCTGGCCGTGCGTCAAAATATTGGTGACCGTCTGGCAGCGCAGCGCCGTCTGGTGGATGCAACCAATACCACTTACCGACTGTCGAATGCCCGCTTCCGTGCCGGTATTGACAGCTACCTGACGGTACTAGATGCACAACGTGCCTCATATGCAGCTGAACAGGGTTTATTGTTGCTTGAACAGGCCAACATGAACAATCAGGTTGAACTGTATAAAACCCTCGGTGGTGGCCTGAAAGCCAATACCGGTGATGCGGTTCAACAGGCACCTTCTAGTGCTGAACGCAAAGCGGCAAACAGCGCTCAATAAATCTGGATTCATAAAAAAGCCTGCGCCATGCAGGCTTTTTTATTGCTTTTTTAAACATGATTTTCTATCTTCAATAAATCCTATTTCATTTGAATATCAAAACATGCTGCTGAGTAATTTAGAAACCGTTCCGGGTCATACTATTAGCCGACAAATTGATGTGGTCTATGGCAGCACTGTGCGCAGTAAACATGTGGGTCGTGACCTGCTTGCAGGCTTAAAAAACATTGTCGGTGGTGAACTGACCGCTTATACCGAGCTGCTGGAAGAGTCGCGTCAGGAAGCCATGAACCGCATGATTGAGAAAGCAAAAGCTATGGGTGCCAATGCCGTGGTTGGCATCCGTTTTTCAACCTCGAATATTGCCCAAGGTGCATCTGAGCTATTTGTATATGGCACCGCAGTTGTGGTGGAGCCAAACCTTCCCAAACTTCCCGACCCATTTCAGGCGCAGGTTTAAGCGATGGATGGCTTGATTCTCCAGATCGTTGTTTTTGCCATTTTATTTGCAATAGGTTTTGGTTTCGGCAGATACAATGAACGCAAGCACCTGGATTCACTGGCGGAAAATGAACAGCGCCTGGCTTATATCACCCTGGATAATAGCCGCTTTAAAACGTCTTCCCAGCCAGGACAAATGATCAGTAGCAATGTGGTCATTTCGCATGATTACTTTAAATATGTCATTGCCAATATCCAGAACTTTTTGGGTGGCCGCTTAACCAGTTATGAAAGCATAGTTGAACGTGCCCGCCGTGAAGCGATTGTCCGCTTAAAGCTGGAAGCGGAAAAAATGGGCGCAACCCGGATTATGGGCTTACGTCTCAGTACTACAGAGCTGGGCATGCAAGGCGGGATGGTAGAAGTGTTTGCATATGGGACTGCAGTTCAGGGTTAAGTAAATTAAATAAGGTTTGAATTTCCTTAAATCCCCTTTTTGCAAAGGGGGACTTTAAAGCTTCCTTTAAAAAGGAGGGAGCTTTAATTATTTCACTTTAGCCTTACGGATCATTTTATACAGCGTGCTTGGCGATAAGCGCGACATCCAGACACCCAGTTTTTCTTTGGTTCCCCCGACCACAATGTATTCTTCACCGTTCAGCAGCGCACTCACCACTGTTTTGGCAAACACTTCTGGCTCTAAACCATTTTCAATCGCTTCATCCTGATGTCCTTGCGGTTTACCGGCACCATCTAAGGCATTGAAAGACACGTTGGTTTTGACAAAGCCCGGGAAAATCACCGAAACATCAACCCCGTCCTGTGCCACTTCGGCCCGCAAACTGTTGGCCCACATATGAATGGCCGCTTTTGCTGCTGAATATGAAGCACGGTACTGAGTGCCCAGCAAGCCTGCCACGCTGGAAACAAAGGCAATACGACCGGACTTTTGTTTTAGAAATGTCGGCAAAACCGTTTTGGTCAGAAACACCTGCGAGAAATAATCCACTTCCATAATGGCACGTTCGGTTTGCATGGTGGTGTCGGCAATTAAGGCACGCTGGCTTAAACCGGCATTGTTGATTAGCCAGTCAATCCGCCCTTTCTGGTTTAGCACCTGTTCATAGGCATGGCGAACCTGATTTTCATTGCTAATATCGGCACTGACACAAATATGCCGGTCAGGATTGGTCAAGCTTAAACGGACTTTTTCCAGTTCATCTACACGGCGTGCGGTCAGTACCACCTGCGCCCCCTGTAAAGCACACTCTTGAGCAAGTGCCTTGCCTAAACCTGAAGATGCACCGGTAATCCATACCACTTTATTGCTTAAACTGCCCTGCTGCGCCATGTTGTCGTTCCTGTTTTGAATTAGGTTTCAGAATGGTTTGATCTGTCATTTTTAGGCTCCTGGTTCAAAAACATCAGAAAATGATCAAGGTAACGATGCGTCTCTTGTGCATCGTAATAAGCACCCAGTTTTTCCAGACGTTTATAGCCCATTTGTGTGGTCAAACTAATTACACCGTTTAAGGTTTTATCAACCACCAAATTGAATTTCAACATTTTTTTAGGTTCACGCACCAAATAGGTCACACCTTGATCGACCATTTCGGTAAACGCTTTCAAGGCAGGCGAAACATATTGGCTATTGCCACTCTTGACTTGTTCCACACAACCTAACAGTTCCACCACCAGCACATGGTCAACCCGATAGGAAATATAGTGCTGATCATTTTTTTCATGTGCCATTTCAATCAAATAATTGACCATTGGAATGAGGCGGTCATTGCCAAAAAATGACACGGACCACGGCATATACTTACGTACCGTATCTAAAATCTGCTGCACCACCTTGTCTGACTCCCTGTCACCCGAGGTAGATAAACGCGAAATTTCACCAAAAACCTGATCAACAATTTCACAGGAAATATCTGCCAGCACTTCACCCAGCGGTTTCGCCAGGCTTTCGGTTTTACCTTCATTCAGCTGCTGGTGAATCTGGCGGAATCTGTGGTGGGTGTCTGCTTTTAATTTTAAAGAAATCAAGTAACTCATAATCATTATCTCCTTTTAGAATTGTTCTGCGATCATCTGCGCTGTTTTTATCATACTCTCATCATAGAACCGAATTGTGTATGTGCCAAATGCTTATTTTTTGCATTTTCTTTAGCTGCCTCATCTGTGTTTTTTTTTGCTACAATAGATACAATTTTTTATTCACTTTTGATCTGTTCGAACTATGACTGATTCAGCGCAAAATATTGCTACAACCTACGATCCGACCGAGATCGAGAAAAAATGGTACCAAACGTGGGAAGAGCGTGGTTACTTTAAGCCGTCTGAAAAAGGCGAGTCTTTCTGTATCATGATTCCGCCGCCAAACGTCACTGGTAGCTTGCACATGGGTCATGGTTTTAACAATGCCATCATGGATGCCTTGACGCGTTACAACCGTATGTCTGGCAAAAATACGCTTTGGCAACCGGGTACGGACCACGCCGGTATTGCAACGCAAATGGTGGTAGAGCGTCAGCTGGGTGCAGAAGGTATTAGCCGTCATGACCTGGGTCGTGAAAAGTTCATCGAAAAAGTCTGGGAATGGAAAGAACAGTCTGGCGGTAACATTACCCGTCAAATTCGTCGTTTGGGTTCTTCTGTAGACTGGTCACGTGAACGCTTCACCATGGATGAAGGTTTATCAAACGCAGTGAAAGAAGTGTTCGTGAAACTGCATGAAGAAGGTTTGATTTACCGTGGTAAACGCCTGGTCAACTGGGATCCTAAATTACAAACTGCCCTTTCTGACTTAGAAGTTGAGTCTGATAAAGAAGAACAAGGTTCACTTTGGCACTTCAAATATTTCTTTGAAGATAAGTCACTTCGCACGCACGATGGTAAAGATCACATCGTGGTTGCAACCACGCGTCCTGAAACATTGTTGGGTGATACAGCGGTTGCGGTTGCCCTTGATGATGAACGTTATGCGCACTTGGTCGGTCAAAATATCATCCTGCCAATTACTGGTCGTGCGGTTCCGATTGTTAAAGACGAATATGTAGACAAAGAATTCGGTACAGGCTGTGTAAAAATCACCCCTGCACACGACTTTAACGACTATGAAGTGGGTAAACGCTGTGAACTTCCAATCATCAACATCTTCAACAAAAATGCTGAAGTGTTGGCTGAGTTTGAATATATCGAAAAAGCCGGCGAGCAAATTTCGAAAACCATTCCTGCGCCTAGTGACTATATTGGTTTAGAGCGTTTTGAAGCACGTAAAAAACTGGTTGAACAAGCAGAAGCTGAAGGCTGGTTAGATCAAATTCAACCATACACATTGAAGCCACCTCGCGGTGACCGTTCAGGTGTGATTGTTGAGCCATTATTGACAGACCAATGGTATGTAAAGATTGCGCCACTTGCGAAACCTGCGATTGAAGCGGTTCAAGACGGTCGTATCAAGTTTGTTCCTGAGCAGTACAGCAACATGTACATGGCGTGGATGAACAACATTCAAGACTGGTGTATCTCGCGTCAATTGTGGTGGGGTCACCGTATCCCGGCTTGGTACGATGCACAAGGCAATGTCTTTGTAGGTCGTGACGAAGCGGAAGTTCGTGCGAAAAACAACATCCCTGCTGACGTTGAACTCAACCAAGACGAAGACGTATTGGATACATGGTTCTCTTCTGGTCTTTGGACATTCTCAACTTTAGGTTGGACAGGTGACGAAGCGAAAGACAAAGAAAACTATTTCTTAAATACTTTCCACCCGACTGATGTATTGGTGACAGGTTTTGACATCATCTTCTTCTGGGTTGCTCGTATGATCATGCTTACGATGCACTTCATGAAAAATGAAGATGGCACGCCACAAGTACCATTCAAAACTGTGTATGTACACGGTTTGGTACGTGATGGCGAAGGTCAGAAGATGTCTAAATCTAAGGGTAACGTGCTTGACCCACTCGACTTGATTGACGGTGTTGACCTTGAAACCCTCGTACAAAAACGTACCACTGGTTTGATGAACCCGAAACAAGCGGCGAAGATTGAAAAATCAACGCGTAAAGAATTCCCTGAAGGTATTCAATCTTACGGTACGGATGCGGTTCGTTTCACGTTCTGTGCACTTGCCAACACTGGTCGTGACATTAAGTTCGACATGAAACGTGTTGAAGGTTACCGTAACTTTGCCAACAAAATCTGGAACGCGACTCGTTTTGTGATGATGAACTGCCAAGAGCAAGTCATCGGTCAAGAAGTACGTCAAGACCTTTGGGAATTGCCTGAACAGTGGATCGTAAGCCGTCTACAAAAAGCGGAACAAGCGGTGCAAACCGCATTTGCAACCTACCGTTTAGACTTGGCTGCACAAGCGATTTACGAGTTCATTTGGAATGAATACTGTGACTGGTATGTTGAGTTAACCAAGCCTGTTCTGAATGACGAAAATGTATCGGTTGAGCGTAAAGCTGAAGTTCGTCGTGTTCTTCTTGCGGTAATGGAAGCGTCTTTACGTTTGGCTCATCCGTTGATGCCTTACTTAACGGAAGAAATCTGGCAAACCCTTGCACCGAAGTTAAACATTTCGGGCGAAACCATTATGTTGGCGCAGTACCCTGTTGCTGACCAAGCGTTAATTAACGAGCAAGCTGAAGCAGATATGCAATGGCTGCAAGGTTTGATTGGTGCGGTACGTAACATCCGTGGTGAGATGGGTCTAGGTAATGCTCGCTTGTTGCCTGTTCTGCTTCAAAACACCACTGATGCTGAAAAAGCGCAGATTGCTCGTATTGAGCCTTTGTTTAAAGCATTGGCAAAGGTTGAAAGTATTACGTTCTTGAGCGATGCTGAACAACCGCCATTGTCTTCATCAAGTGTTGTCGGTCATGTGTCTGTATTCGTTCCAATGAAGGGCTTAATTGACCCTAAAGCGGAGTTGGGTCGTCTACAAAAAGACTTAGACAAGGTTCAAAAGCAACATGACCAAATTGCAACCAAACTTTCTAACGAAGGTTTTGTGGCAAAAGCACCTGCGGCTGTGGTTGAAGGCGAGAAAGTGAAACTTGCTGAGTTTGCTGACCAGTTAGCGAAGATTAAAGCGAATATGGAGCAAATTGCAGCGCTTTAATTACTTGCTAAATATTTAAAAATTAAGATAATATTCCCTCAAATTTGAGGGGATATTACAATGGGAAAATTTATTGAAAATATAAGAAGTAACCAAATTGCTTCACCAATTCAACCAAAATTTAATAAGAGCATATGGTTAAGTGCTGATAAAACAGACAATGATGATTTATATATTGAAAAAGTCGGAATTATCTTTTATGAACAATTAAAGCAACTTAGAGATGATCTTGATGATTTACAAAAATTGCAAGTAAATTTACCTAAAAGAGTCTCACTAAGATATTTCATTGGTTTATCTAATAGAGATTTCTCTATAATTTACCGGAATAATTCTGACTATTCTGAAAATGGAATGATCTCTTTACCTATAATCAATAATAAAAAATTTCAAAATAATCCACTAGGCAATAATTATTCAATCGAAGATATAGCACAAGGCTGTGTAGATGGAATTTTATACAACATATTATTTCACATAAATGACAAAAATGAATATATAGAAGATAGCAATGATTATGAGCTAATTGAAAGTTTTATTAGAGGCGAAAATATATTATCCCAACTCTATAATTTATATGAACAAAACTGGAATTCTATTTTATATGAACAGTTACATTTTGATATAGAGAATAAAAAATTTATAGAAAACAAAAAAATTGCTATAAACTATAAAAGCAGTTATTTGAGAGATCAACAAATTAGAATAAATGATGCGATAATAGACAGTATTATAGAAAATGATAAATCATTTAAAAATAAAGAATTTCTGATTATCGACAATAATACTTTCCATGCTGTACCTTTTGAGTCTTTAGATGAAAAGCTAAAACTTAAAATTGAATTATCTTACAGTAGTTTTTTTTCAAAACCTAATAGCTATTTAGACAAAAGCATTCCCAATCTATCCTTTGAGTTAGATGACGTATTTCAAGTTTTTTGCCAACTACAGTCTATAACATATTCTCTATTTAAACATACTCCTGAAGACGATTCATACAGCACAAGTGAATGCTATAAACTTTTAGATTTCGCACCTACCTTATCAAAATCTCAGTTAGAAAGTGAATTAAATAATATTTTAAAACATGATAATTCAGGTGATATTATTAATTTTCTAACTTTTGTAGCTAAATCAACTCCAAAAGCCGATCTTTGGAGAATGCCAATTATAGAGCTCGATAACGACATTTTAACATTTTGTTTCTCATCAATTTTATCACCAAACTATGTCAGATGTTTGGAGGGTTGGATTCAACAAGGGGGAGGTCAAATAGATGCTAAAGGACCAATTTATGAAGAAAATACTAAGAACGATTTACGATCAATTATAGATAAAAATTCTTTTATAGATAAAAATGAATTTTTTATCTTATCAACTCCTAATAATCAAATTTCTATTGATGGTACCTCGGAAGAATTTGATCTACTCTTAAAAATAGATAATTTAATAATTGTAGGAGAAATGAAATGTATAGTCACACCTGATAGTGCCATTTCCACATGGAACTGCTACTCAACTCTACAAAGAGCTTGCAATCAAGTTATAAGAAAAATGAAATTTATCGAAAATAATATTAATGAAATCTCTTCAAGATTTAAGTGGAAAAAAGCTGAAAGTGAGATAATATTTGCACCAATAATTTTAAATAGTAATAGATTATTCTGTGGTTCTGAACTGTTTAACGTTCCAATTATTGACCACACCATTTTAATTGACTATTTTAAAGGACCTATTTATGACCTATATTCTATTAATGATTTAAAGTTAACATCAGTTGAACTTTATAAAAACCCTACTGATTTAAAAAATAATTTTAAAAAATATGTAGAATATCCACCTAGCTTAGAAATATTCAAAAAATTTATTATTCCTGACGAAAACTATATTAAAATTATATCTCCTATTGATGATTACAAACCATGTTATAAATACACTAGAGTTAATTTAAACACTCCAACATCACCAATTGAATTAACCAAGATTGATTTTAAATTTAAAAAAATAATCAACCCAAAGGTACAAACCCAAATAAATCAATCTTTTTTACCTTTTCTAAAATAATGCATTAAAAATCAGGAAGAATCTTCAATATATTCTTCCTGATTTTTCTTTTATAATGTTTAAATATTGCATTAATAGCATATAATAATTAATGATTTTTTATAATATTCTATAGTGAATACCATCTAACTCAATAACCAAACCAATTTCATGACAGTAAAAATCCACAATATATGGTTTAATCACATGCTGACGACGAAATTTAAGATTCATAAAACGCTTGGCACGTAGCAGTTGCCACATGAGGTATTCTGCATCGGTGGCTGTGTGGCGCATGGATTTGGCGAATTCTAATAGCTGGGGATCGAGTTTTTTGTTCATGGGATTTTGTTTTTATTATTTTGCGGGAGGATAACAGATTTTCATAACCTCTCCCTAACCCTCACTTGCGCTTTGTTTTAAAGCAGTGCTTTAAAACTTGCTCAGGAAAGGGAACTTTAATTTTGGATTTGATGAAATTATAAAATCACGTGCAGCACCCTCTCCCTATGGGATGAGAAGCACGGCTTCGCAAGGGGTGAGGGAAACTAAAGAACTTGATTCTCCATCAACATCTCCACCCCACTTACCTTCTTCATATACTTCAACCTTTCTTTCTCCTCTTTTAACTGCTTTTTCAGCGCTGAAGTATCTGCATCCACCTGCTTATATAAATCGGTAATTTTCACCTTGCCTATATGGCCTTTTTTATTCCAGCTCAACGATTGAAGAATCTCTTCTATTTGATCATCCAGTTTCTGGCTTTGCATATCTAAAGCCAGTTGATAAAACTTTAGCTGCTCGGCACTTAACCCTTTTTGTGAAACACCCCGATTTTGCTCAATCTGGATTTGTAATTTCAGTAAATAAAATAAATCTTGCGCTGCATAAGCCTCATTCGCGCGTTGCAGTAACTCAGTCTTTTCTACTTTTTTAGTTTTATCTGGTTCACGATCCGGGTGAATGGTTGCAGCAATTTTTAAATACACTGTTTTTAAAGACTGCTCTGCCAACTTCGCAGCCTGTTCCAGTTTTTCCTGCTGGCGTTTAAGCTTGGCTTGCTCTCGTGCCTGACTGTACTTTTCGCTATCCCATTCTTCAAAATTTTCAGATGCTGCCTGATCTGAAGTATCGTCATCAGCAAAGAACAGCTCAACATCCTTTATGCTTTGCTTTTTGTTTTTTCTGGCTTGGCTATGTTCAATATGCTGTTGATAGTAATTATAAATCTCATAAACAATTTCGACCTGTTGCTTTGATAAAGATTGGTAGTCCATTAAATAAGTCGCAAGATACTGGATTTTAACATCTAGCTGCGTCGCTTCTGCCTTGGAAAATTCTGCCTCATGCAAATGCTTCCATAGCTGTTCTAATTGCTGAAACAGTACCGTATGTAGCTCATGATAAACAGGCATCAAAATCTGACGGGTATATTGCTGAATCTGTTCCTGCGCCTGCTGCCACTGCTTCAGTTCAAGCTGCTGCTGTTCAATTTTATCAATCAGCCGGTTCAGCTTTCTCTGCTGCGGCGAAAGCTCGGCATCGGGTTGAACCGTGGTTTTTAAATTGAAAGACATGGCACTAGTCAAAGCAAAAAGAAAATTATACCTGATTTATGCGAAGTGATCCTTGCATCCTGAACTCGATCAGCAGAAGCAATGCCATAGCGGGCTTACCAAAGTGAACCGTGCTGACTTGTGTGAAACTGCTCATTTTCCATTCTAAAGCCGTTTTTTATTTGCATTAAGTAAGTCACTAAAATAATTGCAGTTCTTTACCGAACTATAAACATACCTTCTGCTCTACTGGTGCATATTATAAAAGAATGATCAATGAAGCAGAGATAAGGAATCATACACATGGATTGGGCCAGTATTTTCATACACGACACCAACTGGGAATTTGCCGCTGAAATTGTGGTGCGCTGTGTGTGTATGTTTATCATGATTATTCTGTTTTTACGTCTGACCGGGAAACGCGGAGTCCGGCAGCTTTCGGTATTCGAACTGGCCATTATTTTGTCCCTCGGTTCGATTGCCGGCGACCCGATGTTTACCGAAGATTTGCCCTTAATTCAGGCACTGCTGATCATGAGCGTCATCATCATGATGTACCGCCTGACCACTTGGCTAATGATGAAATACCAACCCTTTGAAGATTTACTGGAAGGTAAGTCGCTGTACATTGTAGAAGATGGTGTATTGGTACTGGAGAAAATCAAGCGCGGGAAAATGTCACACGACGAGTTCTTTGCCGAAATGCGCCAGCAAGGCATTGAGCATCTGGGTCAGGTGCGTGCCGGGCTGCTCGAAAGCGATGGTAAATTTAGTATCCTGCTTTTTCGCCCTGAAGACATCCGCTATGGCTTGCCGCTGTTTCCCAAGCAATATCAGAAAGTTAACCAGATAGAACCCAACACTCATTATGCCTGCATGTACTGTGGCTATGTCGATCATCCTGACCAGCCCGAGCAGTCCTGCCCGCGCTGTGGCTGTGGCCGCTGGGCCACGGCTATCAAGGAACAGATGCTCAGATAATCCGGAACGACCTCAAGTTCTTTTTATCTTTTATTCAAATTTAGCGAGTAGAACTTTAGTCGAAGCCATAAAACTCATATTCCAGCTGGCATGTTTCCTGCTGCAGTTAAGGCTCCGTGTTAAGAGGCTTTGACCAAAAAAACATTTATTTCATAGTCATTTATTGGTAACAAAACGGTAAAAAAATTTGCTTGAGCAATCCTTCAAAACTCGCTTAAGATGAAAACTGATGTACTTATAGACAGAAAAGAAAACATCTTTTGCATAAAAAAATAAGTGGCTTTCTATGGGCAACTTGGCACTTGATGATAAGGATATAAAAAGGAGTTTTATACATGACATATAAACGTAATATCACCTCTTTACTTTGCGCAAGCACACTCATGCTCGGTCTGAGTGCGTGTAGTGACAATAAAGCTCCATCCTCTGAAAAGCCTGCCGGTGGAGATGCCTCTGCTTCAGGTACGCTGGATAAAATTAAAAAGTCTGGCACCATTGTGCTGGGCTATCGCGACTCTTCCATTCCATTCTCCTATATTGCCGATAATCCGAATCAGCCGGTGGGATATGCACACGATTTACAGTTAAAAGTTGTAGAAGCGGTGAAGAAAAAGCTGAACATGCCGGATTTAAAAATTCGCTATAACCTGGTGACCAGCCAAAACCGGATTCCGCTGGTATCAAACGGTACGGTAGATCTGGAATGTGGCTCAACCACCAACAACAAGGAACGTCAGCAACAGGTCGATTTCTCGGTCGGTTTCTTTGAAGTCGGCTCCCGTTTGCTGACGGCAAAAGATTCCGGAGTGAAAGATTTTGCCGACCTGAAAGGTAAAAAACTGGTCACCACAGCGGGGACGACATCGGAACGCTATATCCGTCAGCATCAGCAGGAATTGGGCATTGGCGAAATCATTTCGGCCAAAGACCATGCAGAATCATTCCTGATGCTGCAAAATGGCCGTGCGGCGGCATTTATGATGGATGACATCTTGCTTGCCGGTGAAAAATCCAAGGCGGCTGATCCGAATAAATGGGAAATTGTCGGAACTGCACCCATCCATGAAATTTACGGCTGTATGCTGCGTAAAGGCGATACCGGCTTTAAACAGGTCGTGGATGATGCTATTAAGGCCACCTATAGCTCTGGTGAAATCAACAAGATGTATGAAAAATGGTTCCAGCAGCCGATTCCACCGAAAAATATTAATCTGAACTTCCAGATGTCCGATCAGTTGAAGGCTTTAATCAGCAATCCGCATGATCGTGACCAATAAGCATTAGAACAACAACTTTATCCATCAGGCAGAAAAAGGACTTTTTTGCCTGATGCTACTCAGGAGTTACTATGAATTATAGTTGGAACTGGGGAGTTTTATTACAGTCTACCGGTGTAGGTGACACGACCTACCTGAACTGGATTGTGACCGGGCTGGGCTGGCTGCTGGTGATTGCCATTGTGGCCTGGAGCATTGCGATGGTTCTGGGCAGCATACTGGGTATCATGCGCACATTACCCAGTAAAACCGCACGGGGTATAGGTACCGCTTATGTCACCCTGTTTCGTAATGTTCCCCTGCTCATTCAATTGTTTATCTGGTTTTATGTAGTTCCCAACTTTTTACCCGCGCCGATTAAATTATGGTGGATGAATGATCTGGGTGCCAATACCACGGCCCTGATTTCAGCCAGTGTCGGTTTGGGGCTATTTACCGCAGCACGGGTCTGTGAACAGGTGCGTACCGGAATTGAAGCCTTGCCGGTCGGTCAGGTGAATGCCGGTTATGCCATGGGCTTTACAACTGCTCAGCTTTACCGTTATGTCATTCTGCCGCAATCCTTCCGCATGATTTTACCGCCACTAAGTTCCGAGCTGACCAACTGTGTCAAAAATACTTCGGTGGCATCCCTGGTCGGTGTGGCAGAAATTATTTCCCAGATGAAAACCATCAGTGAATATACCCAGAACACCATCGAAATTTATACCTATGTGACCATCATCTTCATTGTGATTAACTTCTGTTTAATTCAGGCAATGAATATGCTGGAAAAACGCTTACGTGTTCCCGGTCTGATTGCAGGAGATAAATAATGGAATGGCTCACTGCATTTTTAAATGACTTACAATTGTCTGCTCCTGCCTTGTGGCATGGTTTGAGCATTACCTTGAAAGTGGTGTTCAGTGCCACCATCGGCGGTATTTTGATTGGTACCCTGCTGGCTTTAATGCGCCTGTCTTCCTTTAAAGTCCTGAATTTATTTGCGCAAGGCTATGTCAATCTGTTTCGCTCCATCCCTTTGCTGTTGGTACTGATGTGGTTCTATTTTGCGGTGCCATTTATCTATACCGCAGTCACGGGGAATTACCTGACCATTGATACCGCTTTGGTGTCGAGTATCGTGGCCTTTATGCTGTTTGAAGCGGCTTACTTTTCGGAAATTGTCCGGGCTGGAATTCAGTCCATTCCTAAAGGTCAGACCGCAGCCGCCTATGCCCTTGGCATGAGTTACGGCCAGTCCATGCGGCTGATCATTCTGCCGCAGGCCTTCCGTAAAATGACACCGCTGCTGTTACAACAGACTATTATCCTGTTTCAGGATTCCACCATGGTTTATGCGATTGGTTTGCTGGACTTTTTCCGGACCAACTATGTCCGTGGCGACCTGATGTCGCTATTGACCCAATATATTTTATTTGCAGGTTTGGTGTACTTCACTGTGAGTATGATCGCGACCTATGCCGTTAAAAAATTACAAAGGAAGTTAACTGTATGACTGATGGTAAAGTGATGATTGACCTGCAGAATGTCAGTAAATGGTACAAAGATTTTCAGGTATTGACCGACTGTACCACCCAGATTCACCAAGGTGAAGTGGTGGTGGTGTGCGGGCCTTCAGGTTCAGGTAAATCGACCCTGATTAAAACCGTAAATGGACTGGAACCGTTCCAGCAAGGCAATATCATTGTGGACGGGATTTCCATCAAGGACCCCAAAACCGACCTGACCAAACTGCGCAGCCGTGTGGGTATGGTGTTCCAGCATTTTGAGCTGTTCCCACATTTGAGCATTACCGAAAACCTGACCATTGCCCAAGTCAAAGTATTGGGGCGTTCTGAAGCCGAAGCCAAGAAAAAAGGGCTGGCTTATTTAGACCGTGTTGGCCTCAGCGCACATGCTTCTAAATTTCCTGCACAGCTTTCCGGCGGTCAGCAACAGCGCGTTGCGATTGCCCGTGCCTTAAGCATGGACCCGATTGCGATGCTGTTTGATGAGCCTACTTCTGCACTGGATCCGGAAATGATTAATGAAGTGCTTGATGTCATGGTCGAACTGGCCAAAGAAGGCATGACTATGATGTGCGTGACTCACGAAATGGGTTTCGCCCGCCAGGTGGCTAACCGAGTGATCTTTATGGATCAGGGGAAAATTGTTGAGGATTGCACCAAGGATGAATTCTTTAACACCCAACGCGGTGATCGCGCTCAGCAGTTCCTGAATAAAATCTTGCACTAAAATAGTGTGTAATTTAACCAAGCCCTGTGCCTGCGGCTTGGTTTTTTTATGATCAACTCCTAAAACTGAACCAAATCGGCCCAGCTTTAAATATTTTTTTCATTTCTTGTTCATAATGAGCAATGCGCGCACTTAAATTTTTATCGGGCTAAACTTGCCACTATTCAGTGCTATAAAAACTCCTTAAAAATAACTTCTTTAAAATTCTTAAATTTTATTCAATTATCATATGTTTATTTATAATTTAAATTAAATAATGTTGCACCATAGCAGTGCAGACTCCTTGCTTTTCAGCAAGTGATTGCTTTATATCGAGTCTTGTGTTTTTTTTCTCCGCCTTAATCAAAATTTCCCCATTTCGACCATCTTCACGAAAACAATCACATGGTTATACTGATCTTCTTTTTGTGATTTTAAGCACTAAAATGGAGCCATAAAATGCAAAATATAGATTTACTCTTTCTCCTTCTTGGTGCGGTTTTAGTTTTAGCCATGCATGCAGGTTTTGCATTCCTGGAACTGGGCACTGTACGACATAAAAATCAGGTCAATGCCCTGAGTAAAATTTTGACAGATTTTTCCATCTCTGCCATCGCCTACTTTTTTGTCGGCTACTATATTGCTTATGGGGAACATTTTTTCCACATCGGGGCAACCTTGGCCGCAGATCATGGCTATAACCTGATGCGCTGCTTCTTTCTGCTGACCTTTGCTGCAGCCATTCCTGCCATTATTTCCGGCGGTATTGCTGAACGGGCCAAAATGCGTTCTCAAGCCATTGCCACTTTATTACTGGTTGCCTTGGTCTACCCATTTTTTGAAGGCATCGCCTGGAATGGCAACTTGGGATTACAAGGCTGGCTAACCAAAACCTTTGGGGCAGCTTTCCATGATTTTGCCGGTTCTGTAGTGGTGCATGCCATGGGCGGCTGGATTGCACTGGTGGCTGTAATTTTACTGGGTGCGCGTTATGGCCGTTATAAAAAAGATGGTCGCGTCAGCGCACACCCGCCATCTTCCATTCCGTTTCTGGCACTTGGCTCATGGATTTTAATTGTCGGCTGGTTCGGTTTTAACGTGATGAGTGCACAACGTCTGGATGCCATTTCTGGGCTGGTTGCCATAAACTCACTGATGGCGATGGTCGGTGGTACCATTGCAGCCAACTTCATGGGCAAGAATGACCCGGGCTTCCTGCACAATGGTCCTTTGGCCGGTCTGGTTGCCATCTGTGCAGGTTCGGATGTGGTTCACCCAGTCGGTGCACTGATTATTGGCGGCATTGCCGGAATCATTTTTGTCAAACTGTTCACTTACACCCAAAACAAACTGAAAGTGGATGATGTGCTTGGTGTGTGGCCATTACACGGCGTATGCGGCACCTTTGGCGGTCTGGCAGTCGGAATTTTCGGACAGCAATGGCTCGGCGGTTTAGGCGGTGTATCCATGATCTCGCAAATCATCGGGACCTTAATCGCAATCTCTGTTGCACTTGCAGGCGGTCTGGTGGTTTACGGTTCGCTGAAAGCCATCATGGGCATCCGTTTATCACAGGAAGACGAATTCCGTGGTGCCGATTTATCCATTCATAAAATTTCTGCCAATTCAGAAGAAACCATTTTTTAAAGCTGATGGTTTAAAATGAATCATGATTTTAATAGCGAGTTTAAAAAGTCGCTTTTTTTTCTTTTTCTATCTGGGGGCTTTAGCCTGACCCAATAAATGAGTACGAGGGATTATAAAAACTGCTTAATTTCCGCCAGACTTTGAATGCGATTTATGGGCTGATCCTGAACTTCATGAAAACCCTGTAGCCATAAGGCATTCATTCCGGCACGGATTGCCCCTTGCACATCATTCACCGGATGATCGCCCACAAAAAGGCAATGTTCTGGTGCAACGGCCAACTTCTGGCTGGTATAGAGAAAAATTTCCGGATTCGGTTTACTGATGCCGACCCGTTCCGAACTGACGATTGCGTCAAAATAATGACTAAAACCCAAACCCTGTAAAATGGTTAAACGGGTGGCATGACCACCATTAGAAACAACAGCCAGCTGATAACCTTGTTGTTTTAATTCAGTTAAGAGCTGACTGGCACCCTGCATGGCCACTGCAGATAAGCCAAATTGCTGAAACCAGAACTGGGTCAGCTCATCCAGTTCAGGTATGCTTTTCCAGGTTAATTCCTGCTGCAAGGCATAAGCCACAGACGCGGCAATACTGGAATGGGTAAGCAATTCTTTTTTCGGGTAGCCGCCATTATCAATGCGACGGATAATCGCCTGAATTTGGCCAGTTGCGTCATGCTGTAACTGCTGCTGATAGGTCTGTGCCAGATATTGGCTATACGCCAGAATACTTTGATCACGATGGGTTAAGGTATTATCCAGGTCGAATAAAACAGCACGAATAGTCATTTGAATACCTATACAAATCTTGCCGCTAATGTAGCATTGAAGCTTTATATCATTATGCTCTTTCCTGGATATGCTTATCAGCATTTAATCCAACATCATACTTAACACGATACCTTTGCAGCGATTTTCCCCACCGATTCAAGCGCGCTTAAGTCTGGATTAAGTTTTTATTGCTGTAATCGCAGCACTAAAATCAATTCATCTTTACTATGCACGATCAGCAACGCTTCATGCTCTATCAGGGCTGTTTTCTCATCATCAGTTTCTGCCTGCTTTTGGTTTTCTTTCCGATCGGGGGCGCGCTGGATCTGGCGCTGATTCATCCCTGGGTCAGTGAATCCGGGAAATTCCTGTTACGTGACAACTGGTATTTAGCTGAACTGAACCATCGTTATGTCAAAAATCTGATTATTGCAGTATATGTCGGCTTTTTAATGATCTGGCTGGCATCGTTCAAGTTTGAGAAAGTCAAAGCTTTACGCTGGACCTATGGTTATTTCTTTGGGCTGGTCATCCTGTCCACCTCGATTATTGGCCTGTTAAAATCGCAGTCTGCCCATGCCTGCCCCTGGAATATCACCATTCCGACCCATCAAGGTTTTTTCTGGGATTTTTCTGCCACTAAAGGCCACTGTTTCCCGGGCGGACATGCATCTACCGGCTTTGCACTGATGGCGGGTTTTTTTGTATTCAGGCTTTCCGATAAAAAGCGGGCCTATTTTTTTCTGGTTTCGGGGCTTATTTTAGGTTTTGCCATGGGCTGGGCGCAAATGATGCGCGGGGCACATTTTCTCAGCCATAATTTATGGACGGCATGGATTATCTGGCTCGTTAACGTGAGTTTTTATCTACTCAATTATCAAAGATTTGCACCAGGCCAAAGCATGGATAAAGCAGCCGAGAAAGTTTAACTGCTCACACCCATCTGAGAAAAGTGATCTGCTAGAGTGGCAATTGCACATTAACCTGCAAGCCACCCAGGCTTGCACTCGTGGAAAATGAAAGCTTGCCGCCGAGCCGTTCTGTGGCTTTATCCACAATAGACAGCCCCAGACCACTGCCTATTTCCAGGTGATGATGGACACGATAAAAACGCTTAAGAATTTGCTCATACAGTTCGGGAGAAATTCCGGGTCCACTGTCTTCCACCTGAATCATGGCAAAACCCGCCTGCTCAAATACCGATACATTAATCACCCCCTGATTGGGCGTGTATTTAATTGCGTTATCAATCAGGTTATAAATAATGGAATGTACCGCTGATTCCTGGCAATGCAGCAGCACGTCTTCCTGACGTTCCATACCCAAGTCAATTTCTTTTTGCATGGCCAGATGAACGAGCTGTTCTACGCAATTTACTGCGACCTGATTCAGTAAAAACTGCTGTTTGGTTTCGACCTCCAGAATTGAAGCATCCTGTTTTGCCAGACTCAGCAGCTGGCTGACCAAATGCTGAATCCGGATTAATCCTTTGCTTAGATTCTGTAGTTCCTGAGCATCTGGAAACTGCTTTAACAGAATCTGCATCTGTAAATTTAATGCAGTGATAGGCGTTCGAAGCTCATGTGCTGCATCGGCAATAAACTGCCGCTGTTCCTGCTGTGCAGAGAAAATCCGTTCAAACAGATGATTCATTTCCATAATGGTCGGCACAATTTCAAGGGGATAAGTATTCGACTCAATGGGACTTAACTCTTCCGAACCACGTTGTGCCAATTCTGCTTTAAAGTCATCCAGAGGCTGCAGGCTGCGGCTAATAATCCAGCTCAGTCCCCAGATGATAAAGGGCATGAACAGTAAATAAGGAATAAACATACTGCCGGCAAGTTCCAGGGCCAAATGCTGCCGTGTCGATTGCTGCTGGCTCACCTGAATCTGGTAATGCTCTAAAGGCAAAATGTAAGTATGCCAAACCCCTTGTGCCGTTTTATGGGTATAAAATCCTGCTTTTTTCACAGGATGCACCAACAAATTCAGGGCATGGGTTTTATGTTCTGCATTTGCATAAGACCAGACATCGACAAACAGGTCTTCTTCATGATAATGCTTAGCCTGATCAAACTGGCTTTGCACCGGTTCAGGATCATGCTGCGCGACGCGTTCTGCCAGATTCTGCATCTGCGCATCTAAGACTTCATTAATTTCTTGTAGTGCAATGCGGTAAGCAGAAAAAATCAGCAAGCAGCCCAGGGCAATACTAAAAACCGAAACATAAATAATCAGGCGTTTTTTTAATGAATACTGTGACTGCACCAGTGGCTGACCTTCTAGCTGATTTTATGGTTGTCTGATTTATAATTGTCCCAGTCGGTAACCTAAGCCGCGAATGGTGCAAATGAAATCTTTACCGAGTTTGGCACGTAAATGATGCACATACACTTCAATGGTATTGCTGCTGACTTCGCTATCCAGATCATACAATTTATCTTCTAGATTGGCTTTAGAAAATATCTTGTTCGGATGACTGACCAAGGGAATCAGAATTGCCCATTCACGATTGGACAGGTCAATATATTGCCCCTTGAACTTGGCAATGTGCTGTTCGACATCCAGCGTGAGTTCGCCATAACTTAAAATTTGCGGGTTGTCCTGCAGCGCAGACTCTGCCCCGCTACGACGCAACAAAGCATGGATACGGGCCAACAGTTCATCAAACTCATAGGGCTTGATCAGATAGTCATCTGCCCCGCTGTTCAATCCATCCACCCGGTTTTGCAGTTGATCCCGTGCTGAAATAATCAGTACAGGCAAAGCGGGCCACTGCTGGCGAATCTGTTTCAGCACCTGCATGCCATCCATCATCGGCAGGCCCAGATCAAGCAGGACGATATCAAACTTTTCCTGTATGAGTTTTTTTAAACCGTCAATTCCGTTGTTGACCCATTCCACATCAAATTGCTGATATTTCAGCAAAGTCATGCTGGATTCAGCAATCATGAAATCATCTTCAATGATCAATATTTTAGCCATGCTTTAAACTCATACCTTCTTTGTTGACTGACATTGCTGCAACATATTTTTTTGTTCATCAATGGTTTGGGTTTTCACATCCAGTAAACTTAACAGACTCGGGAACAGGTTATCCTGACTTAATTCTTTGCTTTTTTGCTTGGTTAAGCAAGTAATTTGCGCAGAATTTTGTGCAGTCCATTCAGGAGAAAACCACATCAGCATGGGAACATGGGTTTGTTGGGTCGGCGCAATCGCATAAGGTGAACCATGTAAATACAAGCCATGTTCTCCTGTCGATTCACCATGATCGGACAGATACCAGAATCCGGTTTGATAAGCACTATTGCCTTTTAATACCTGAATGAGTGAACTTAAAACATGGTCGGTATATACAATCGAATTATCATAGCTATTCAACAGTTCTGTACGGCTACACCCTTGAATTGCATTGCTATCGCAACTCGGCTTAAAAGGCTGGAAGGGTGCTTTGGAACGCTGATAATAAGCAGGTCCGTGACTGCCCATCTGATGCAAAACAATTAAACGTGGGGTCTTGTCGGTTTCAGGAATTGCAGCCAGATAGCTTTTTAAACTGTCCACCAGAATTTCATCATAACAGTCCCCATCTTTCGCACACCATTTATCTTTGAGCGGTTGCGGAATCTGATACTGTTCAACCCGGTCACAGGCACCTTTACAACCCGAGTTATTATCCATCCAGGTCACTTTATAGCCGGCACGCTGTGCGATATCGAGCAGTCCTTCACGGTGACTGGCCAGCTGTTCGTCATAATCTTCACGCGGCATGCCGGAGAACATGCAGGGTACCGACACGGCGGTTGCAGTACCGCATGAACTCACCTGACTGAAATTGATAATGTCCAGTTTAGAGAGTTCAGGATTGGTATTTTTGGCATAGCCATTCAATGAGAAACTTTCTGCACGGGCTGTTTCACCCACTACCAACACCATGAGCTTCGGTTTGGCCTGCTCATTGACTGGCTGAAGCAAATGAGCATCTTCCCCATATTGAATTAAAGGCAAATTCTTTTTAGGTGCCGATTTGTGGTAATACGATAGGGTCGATGCGATGGCATTTTGTGGAGAAATCATGCCTTTCAAATCACGATGTTCCCGAAAAATTGCAGCATAATCAACATAAAAAACAAATAATAGAGCCCCGATCAGCAGCAACGAAGCAACGCCATTCAACAGCTTTTTAATGATTTTGCAAGGCAAAGATTCAGCTTTAATCCGAACCAGACTGATAAAAAGGAGAGGAAACACAACAAAAGCAGCTGTCCACAATACAAACTGTAGAGATAGTAAATCGCCGACCTCACGGGCATCGGTTTGCATCATGTTTTGAATTTGCTCGGGGGAAATGACCACGCCAAGACTATTGACAAAATATGCCGTAAAACCGCCCACCACCAAAAAGATGGAGGCAAAGATTTTGGCATTCCATTTCCACTGGATCAGCTGAAAAATCAGGTTATAGGCAGCCACAATCACCAGTACCGTTGCCATTAAAAACAGATAGGCTTTCGGACCCTGGTATGGAGTCAAACTCTGGATTTTCTGAAAAAATGCAAAATTTAAAATCGCGCCCAGCCAGATCGCCAGCAACACATTAAACTGGCTTAATGAAATCGGCTTTATCTTATCGCGTATGGGACTGATGATATTTGACATGACTTTGGGTTAATCTTTTTACTGATGCCTTAATCTAAAATACCAAACTTAAAATTCACTTAATATAAAAAAAGTAATAAAAAAGGCGATGTTAAACATCGCCTTTTAGAATACAACAACTGACAGATTAGAATTTATATTCCAATCCTGTACCCACTACAGGTTGTTTGGTTTCAAGATCACCTTGTTCAAGAGTCAAGTAACCTGCATAACCATAAGCTTTCACCTGTTTGTTAAATGCATAGTCGGCACCGACAAAAATCTGTTGCGCATCAAAATCTGATTTTGCTGATTTAAAGCTGGTTGTATTTTGGCTATATTGCGCTTTTACTGTCCAAGCCTTAGCTGTCGGCAGATTATATTCTGCACCCAACAACCAGCCTTGTGAATCATCAATATCTGCTGCGGCTAGCTCATTGCCGGCTGCATCTTCTACTTCAGAAGTTTGATAAAGTGCTTTTAATGCCAAACCACCATCAATATTTACACGACCAATAGCACGAAGCGTATTTGCTGCTGCAAATGCACTTCCGGCTGCTGCTGCAGTAACCTCAGGTGTCGCTGCGTTCACAATACCACGGCCGCCAAAATTACTTGGAATTGCTTTGTCATACGCAATACCCGCCACAACCACAGGGCTGTCATATACTACAGATGCAGACCATGCGTCGCCTAAACCACGCCCGGCAGTTTTAGAGGCGCCGTTACCCTTCGCAATGCCTGAAGCTTCGCCAGAAGCCAATAATGCATTTACTTTAATGGCACCTGTAGGCAAGGCAATTGCCGGAGATTCATAAATAACCGCATTCGATATACGGGCTTCACCAGTCATAATCCCTGTAACATCAGCCTTGTTTGCTACATAGTTATTGAATGTATCAACTGGGCTTGAAAGCTGTTTAAGCGGAGTATCATGTGCACCCACTTTTAAAGTACCGAGCTGAGCATCTTTTAAACCAACAAAACGGTTACGCGTAGTCCAGTCCGTACTATCACCATCTGCACTGAGACCCCACTCAATCGCATAAACTGCATTTAAACGTTCAGACAGTTTTTCTTCACCTTTTAAACCAATGAAAGAGCTGTTAGAACTGACTTCTACTACATCTTTATCCGAAGTATTGGCATTGTCTTCTGGCAAGTAATCAATACTTGCATCAATTTCCCCATAAAGAGTTGGCGCTGCAAAAGTTGGTGCAGCCAGTAGACTTAATGCAATCGCTGCTGCTAATTTGGTTTTCATTTCAATAGTCCATTGGTTTATTTTGTAACAAATCATACACAAAGGATTTATGTTACAAAATCATTAATTTTATATTTATATATAATTTTTAATAATTTAGCCTTATCAAATAGTCAAATTATTGATTTGTTAAGTTTTTATTACATTGTTTAAAATATTTTATCCATCGGAAAATTGTCCACAAACATAAAACCGCAATCAAAGTAATAATGATGAGATAATTTCCATAGCCTAAACGATCGGCAAAAATCCCGCTTAGGCTATACAGCCCCCCGCTCACGGTGGCCATCAACGCCACCTGAAAAGTGAAATCTGTTCCTGCCAAATGTTTGCGGCTGTATTGCATCACCAAAGTCAGCATCACCACCAACAGCATGGCAGAAATCATGTCTTCAGCGGCATTAATCAGATAGATCAGCCAGGTTTCAATAGGATCTTGTGCCTCATATTGAACGGCTAGCCAGGCATAGGCAGCCAGACTGAAAATTTTCAAAATAGAAAAACCGACTAAGGCATGTTCACGCGAAACATACTTCAGGCTGAACCCTGCCAGCCCTGCACCGATGAGTGCAGCCACAGCGCCCAGCATGGTCACATAAAGGCCAATCTGGGAAAATGTCAGACCTAAATCCACCATTAAGGGTTTCAGCAAAGGCCCGGCTAAACCATCGGCAATTTTAAAGGTGATAAGAACGGCTAACCATGCAGCAAGACTTTGCTCTTGATAAAAATAAGCCAGATAATCTTTTATTTTTTGCCAGCGAAACGTTTCTGCTTTAACTCGGGACGGCGTATGCTTTAATTTTTGCGGTTCCTTCAACCATAAAATGGGTAAAGTATTCAGCAGCACCAGTCCCGCCAAAATTAAAAATGTGCTTTGCCAGTCCAGCCAGTCCAGTGCCCATAAAATGGCCCCTCCACCGACAATAAAGCCCAGTCGGGAGCCAATGACCTGAAAGGTATTGCCCCAATGTTGCTGCTGACTGTTCAGCAGATTGACCGCCAGGCCATCGGTGGCAATATCCTGGGTGGCACCGACCAGATTCATGCTCAGTAAGGCAATAAAAAAGACCAGTAAATACTCAGGCTGGTTTAAAGCCTGAATCGGGAGGAAAGACAAGCCAGCCAGTACCAGCACACTCAACAACTGGGTCGGAATAATCCAGCTACGGTAATGGCCAAAACGGTCAACCCAGGGCGCCCAGAAAATTTTAATCGACCAGGGCAACATCAATAAGCCAAAACCGCCAATATGTGCCAGCGATACCCCTTGGGCACGTAAAATCACCGGTAAAGCATGGGTCATAAAACCGACGGGTAAACCTTGGGCCCAATATAAAGAGAACAACAATAGATAGATGTTACGTGTACTCGGCATAGTGTGCCCTTAGGGTCAAAAACCGGATTGACTATTTTGATCAGGCAAGCTGAATGATGCTTTACATTTTGCCAATGAATCTTATTTTACAAAAGCTTAACATATTTAAAAGTCTATAGATTTGCCGGGAAATTCCATACAGCACCATGACTCAACACTTTCCGACCTTGCCCGATCAAGTGCCTGCCCGTAGTGGTCACTTAAGCCGAAATATTTTCAAAAAATTATTTCTGGCTCAAGGCTGGAGTTTTGAAGGTGAATTTCCCAACCTGCCGAAAGCGGTCGCCATTATTTCTCCGCATACCTCGAATATTGATGCCTGGCATGGTTTTGCAGCACTGCTTGGGCTGGGTATCAAGATCACGGTTTTTGGCAAACATACCTTATTCAACACCCCGCTGAAACCCTTACTGGAATGGATTGGCGTGATTCCGGTCAATCGCAGTATCCAGCAAGGCACGACTCAGCAAATTATCGACTTCATCAATACGCAGCAGCAGATCTGGGTCGGTATGGCACCGGAAGGAACGCGCAAACAGGCTGAATCGTTTAGAAGTGGTTTTTACCGCATTGCCGTGGGTGCCCATATCCCGATTGTGATGTTTTCACTGGATTATAAAAACAAGGCGATACACTGCCTGGGCGTGTTTCAGCCCACAGGAAATTATGAACAGGATGTAGAACAAATTCTGGATCACTATAACGGAAAATTTTCTCCCAAAAATCCGGGCTGGTTAGCCAAGCCTTTACAAAATCGTTTAAAAAACAACTAGCCAAACATAAAATTATTTGCTGTGATGTGTGCAACCTTGTCTATTTGATGTTCAATTTCAACCATGAAACTTGCACACTATTCCTGTATTGGCTTACTTGGGCTGAGCCTGATTGGCTGTGATAAAACCACCAAAACACCACCACAAACCACAACCATCAAGGCCCGTGAACCTGTGGTTGCCATTGCGCTCGGGGGTGGCGGTGCCAAAGGATTTGCCCATATCGGGGTGCTGAAAGTTTTAGAATCGCATGGCATTAAACCTAAAATCGTGACCGGGACCAGTGCAGGCAGTTTTGTCGGCAGCATTTATGCCAGTGGTAAAACACCCTATCAACTACAGCAAATTGCACTGACGTTAAAAGAATCGGATATCCGTGATTTAACCTTCAACAGCCAAGGTGTGGTGCAGGGTCAAAAATTGCAGAATTACGTGAACAAGCACATTGCCAATAAACCGATTGAACAATTTCCGATTCGCTTTGCCGCTGTTGCAACCCGTCTGGACACCGGCACTAAAGCTGAATTTATTAAAGGCAATGCCGGTCAGGCCGTGCGTGCTTCCTGCAGTATTCCGAATGTGTTTGTTCCTGCCACGATTGGCGGGAAACAGTATGTTGATGGGGGGCTGGTCAGTCCGATTCCGGTGAAAACCGCAAAGGCCATGGGGGCCGATATTGTTATTGCCGTGGATATTTCGGCACGTCCGGCCGGCAATAAACCGATGAACATGTGGGGTCTGCTGGACCAGACCATTAATATTATGGGTCAGCAAAGTATTAATGAAGAACTGAATCAGGCCCATGTAATCATTCAGCCTAAAGTGGGACATTTAGGCACGCTGGATTTAAAAGCCAGTCACGAATCCATTCTGGAAGGTGAAAAAGCGGCCCAGCTGAAAATTATCTCGATTGATAAGGCGATTAGCGATTTTAAAAAGTCACCCGCGGCGTTTAAACCTGCGCCAAAATCCAGAATTTAAAAATTATGCTTTTTTAATATTCAAAGACTTATTCATCTGCTAAATTGATATAAACGCTTAGTCGTCTATATCAATTTTTACAATACACGAGTAGATGTATGGAATTTGTTCTGGAACCTTGGCACTGGTTTGTATTGGGTGTTTTACTCATGCTCTCCGAATTGGCCCTGCCCGCTTTTGCTGCCTTATGGTTTGGTATCGGTGCCATTATGGTCGGGGTTTTATACTGGATGTTTCCGATGATGGGTTTCACCACCCAGATTGTCACCTGGATTATCCTGTCTGTGCTATGCACCTTGTTGTGGTTCAAGTTTATCAAACCGCTTTCCATTGATAAAACCAAAGCCGGATTATCCCGTGAAGCCACGATCGGTCAGGTCGGCATGGTGATTCAAATCCATTTGCAACATGACCTGATTAAGGTACGTTTTCCAATGCCTGTGTTGGGTTCAGATGAATGGAATTGCCGTACTTTAGCGCCGGTACACGTTGGAGACCGGGTTCGCGTGGTCGAAATTTCGGGTAATGATCTGGTGGTTAAACCCCATAATCCCAATAACGAAAATATATAAACTGAGGAAATAACATGTCTGGTGGAACAATTATTGTTTTGGCGCTGCTGGTTTTTGCCGGGGTGACCATTTTTAAAGGGGTGCGCATTGTCCCGCAGGGTTATAAATGGATTGTGCAACGTCTAGGTAAATACCATACCACTCTGGCTCCCGGCCTGAGCTTTGTGATTCCCTATATTGATGAAGTGGCTTATAAAGTCACCACCAAAGATATCGTGCTGGATATTCCTTCGCAGGAAGTGATTACCCGTGACAATGCGGTACTGCTGATGAATGCAGTGGCCTACATTAATATCACTACCCCGGAAAAAGCGGTTTACGGCATTGAAAACTATACTTGGGCCATTCAGAACCTGGTGCAAACTTCACTACGTTCAATTGTCGGTGAAATGGATCTGGATGATGCGCTATCCTCACGTGATCACATTAAAGCAAAACTGAAAGCCGCCATTTCCGATGATATTTCCGATTGGGGCATTACCCTGAAAACCGTGGAAATTCAGGATATTCAACCCTCATCTACCATGCAGGCTGCAATGGAAGCACAAGCGGCTGCCGAGCGTCAGCGTCGCGCTACCGTGACCAAGGCAGATGGTGAAAAACAGGCCGCCATTTTAGAGGCCGATGGTCGTCTGGAAGCTTCACGCCGTGATGCAGAAGCACAAGTCGTCTTGGCTGAAGCCTCACAAAAAGCCATTGAGATGGTGACTTCAGCCGTGGGTGATAAGGAAATTCCAGTTGCTTATTTGCTTGGTGAACAATATGTCAAAGCCATGCAGGACATGTCGAAGTCCAACAATGCCAAAACTGTGGTGTTGCCTGCCGACATCCTGCATACCATCCGTGGAGTGATGGGACGCAATCAGTAACCTATTCTTTTAACTTGAAAAATAGACAGCAAAGGCTGTCTATTTTTATTTCCGCCACGAAAAAATCTGCAATTTTTTTTAATCTATGGTTAAATTTCGCGTTATTTTTTTGAAATTATTTGTGCTTGTTCTTTAAAAGCCTGTGTTTCGATCTACTGTCCACCGTGTAAATGGATACCGTATGAGCTCCCTGAATCCGACCTTAATTACCTTTCTTTTTTATATTGTCGCCATGGTCGCGATTGGCCTTCTGGCTTATCGCGCGACAGCCAATTTCTCTGATTACATTTTGGGAGGTCGTCGTTTAGGTAGTTTCGTGACGGCGCTCTCTGCCGGTGCTTCAGACATGAGTGGCTGGCTGCTGATGGGCCTTCCTGGCGCAATTTATCTTTCAGGTTTATCTGAAATGTGGATTGCCATTGGCCTGATTATTGGTGCATGGCTTAACTGGCTGCTGGTTGCCGGACGGTTACGTGTACACACCGAAGTGCAGCACAATGCCCTGACCTTGCCAGACTATTTTTCCAACCGTTTTAACGACCAGAAGAAAATCTTGCGAGTGGCATCAGCTTTCATCATTTTGATTTTCTTTGCTATTTACTGTGCTTCAGGCATGGTGGCCGGTGCGCGCCTGTTTGAAAACATGTTTGGCCTGTCCTATAGCACGGCGCTTTGGATCAGTGCGATTGCCACCATCAGTTATGTTTTTATCGGTGGCTTCCTCGCGGTCAGCTGGACCGATACCATTCAGGCGACATTGATGATTTTTGCTCTATTACTGACCCCTATTGTGACCATTTTGAGTTTCTCGGACCTGTCTCAAATGACCTTGGCACTTGAGGCAGCACGTCCACAAGCCATGAATGTCATGGGGGATTTAAGCTTTGTGGCGATTATGTCCCTGCTTGCCTGGGGCTTTGGTTATTTTGGTCAACCACATATTCTGGTGCGTTTTATGGCAGCGGATTCGGTGAAATCCATTCCCAATGCACGCCGTATTGGTATGGCCTGGATGACTTTATGCCTGGGTGGTGCAGTGGCAGCAGGTTTCTTCGGCATTGCCTACTTCCAGCAGCATCCGGAACTGGCTGGTGCGGTGACAACCAATCCTGAAACCGTATTTATGGAGCTGACCAAAATCTTGTTCAATCCTTGGATTGCCGGTATTGTTCTTGCCGCCATTTTGGCTGCAGTGATGAGTACCCTGAGCTGCCAGCTTTTAGTGTGTTCAAGTACCTTAACTGAAGATTTTTATAAATCCTTCCTGCGTAAAAATGCATCACAAACCGAACTGGTCTGGATTGGCCGTCTCATGGTTTTACTAATTGCCCTGCTTGCTATCTGGATGGCTGGAAACCCTGAATCCAAGGTACTTGGTTTAGTCGCTTATGCATGGGCGGGCTTTGGTGCCGCTTTTGGTCCACTGATTATTCTGTCCTTGTTCTGGCGTCGTATGACTTTAAATGGCGCACTTGCCGGTATGCTGGTCGGAGCCGTGGTGGTCATTCTATGGAAAAACCTGTTGGGCGATACCGGTGTTTATGAAATTATTCCGGGCTTCATTGCTTCAATCATTGCCATTGTCGTGGTCAGCCTGCTGGGTAAAGCCCCTTCTGCTGAAGTGACCACCCGTTTCGATGAAGGTGACCGCCTGTATAAAGCATCTAAATAATTTTTACAGTCTAAGCGCGTAAAAAAAAGAGGACTTTAAGTCCTCTTTTTTTGATTCAATTTTGATGAATTTACATTATTTTTAGCTTTTACGCGCCAATAAAAATTCTGAAATCTGGTTCAGTTCAGCTGCATCTTCAGCAAACATCTCCAAAGCATTAAAGGCCTGGTCATGCAGCTCCTTGGCATAGGCTTGAGCTTTTTCCAGCCCCATCAGTGCAGGATACGTCGATTTATCCACTTGCTCATCCTTGCCCGCAGTTTTCCCCAGTACTGCCGTATCGGAAATAATATCCAGAATGTCATCCTGCACCTGGAAGGCCAGTCCAATCGCTTGCGCATATTCACGCAGTTTAGGAATGGCAGGATCTGTACCTTCAAATACGGTCACGGCTGCTATCATCACTGCCGCGGAAATCAGGGCACCAGTTTTATTACGGTGAATATTTTCCAGAGCATCCTGATCCACACGCTTGCCTTCAGCCTGCAAATCCAGCACCTGACCACAGACCATTTTCGAGCTGGCAGTGGCCAGAATTTGCATCTGTTTTAAAACAATGGCCGGAGCAACTGCCGGGCCCTGGTCAAACAGACGGCTACCCAAGATTTCAAAGGCCATCGACTGCAAGATATCCCCTGCCAGTAATGCCGTATCTTCCCCAAAAGCGACATGACAGGTCGGTTGACCACGACGCAAGGAATCATTATCCATACAGGGTAAATCATCGTGGGCCAGTGAATAACAGTGAATCATTTCAATGGCGACTGCAGCACGGCGTACGGCAGCAAAATTTGCATTCGGTTTTAAAGCAGCGGTGGCATAACAAAGTGCAGGACGTACCCGTTTTCCGCCCAGCATGACCGCATGATACACAGCCCCTTTAAGCGGCTCCGGTATGGAAAATGCGTCTAATGCCGTTAATAAATCTTGTTGAATACGTTGCTGTGCTTGAGTTAATGCATTTGCTTGCACGTCAGTTAAAGATGACACATTCGCCTCGAATACTTTGCTTGGGGAATAGATCGGGAAAATTAAAAATGTCCCCGATCTAATATACAACGCTCTTGTCACCTTCGACAGAGAACTTGCGATTCCTCATCTACATGAGAATTGAACCGTCATCATCGTTTAAGCTTGAACCAGACTAACTTATTGATCAATGACAAGCAGCATGATACTGCTTTCTCGCAAGATTCTCTATCTTGTTTGCTATTTCAAGCTATCTTCCGGAATTCGAACCCAGCCTTCCATCAGTACCCGTGCACTGCGGCTCATGACCGCTTTTTTGACTACCCACTGCCCATTTTCCTGAACAGCTTGTGCGCCAACTCTTAAAGTACCAGATGGATGCCCGAAGCGTACTGCTTCACGTACTCCGCCACCTGCTGCCAGATTGACCAGGGTTCCAGGAATCGCAGCTGCCGTACCGATCGCCACCGCAGCCGTGCCCATCATGGCATGATGCAGTTTGCCCATCGACAAGGCGCGAACCAGCAAATCGACATCAGTGGTTTGAATGTCTTTACCGCTTGAAGATGTATACGCTTTAGGTTTCGATACAAAAGCTATTTTAGGGGTATGTTGGCGCTTTTCTGCTTCGGAAATATCCTGAATCAGACCCATCTGTTTGGCGCCATAAGCCCGGATGGTTTCAAAACGTGCCAGAGCTTGGGCATCACCATTAATGGCATCCTGTAATTCTGTACCCTCATAGCCAATATCTTCTGCATTTAAAAAAATGGTCGGAATACCGGCATTAATAAAGGTGGCCTGGAAAGTTCCGATTTCCGGCACTTCCAGGGTATCCACGACATTCCCCGTCGGGAACATGGCTCCGCCCTCTTCACCATCATCAGCCGGGTCCAGAAATTCAATAGCAACTTCAGCTGCCGGGAAAGTCACCCCATCCAGTTCAAAATCACCGGTTTCCTGCACCTGTCCATTGGTGATAGGCACATGGGCAATAATGGTTTTTTGAATATTGGCTTGCCAGATACGGACTGTACAAATGCCATTTTCAGGAATACGTTCTGCATTTACCAAGCCGTTGGAAATGGCAAATGAGCCGACTGCAGCCGTCAAGTTACCGCAGTTTCCGCTCCAGTCCACAAAAGGCTGATCAATCGAAACCTGTCCAAATAAATAATCGACATCATGATCTGGCTGGGTACTTTTAGCCAAAATCACGGTTTTACTGGTACTTGAAGTTGCTCCACCCATGCCATCAATCTGCTTGCCGTATGGATCAGGACTTCCAATTACTCGCAGCAATAACTGATCACGCACTTTTCCAGCCTGCTGTGCAGCTTGCGGCAAGTCATCCAGTTTGAAGAACACACCTTTACTGGTACCGCCACGCATATAGGTTGCTGGAATCTTGATTTGTGGAGCAAAACTCATTTCTCTTTTATCCTTTCATTTATCATTGTTGTACATCTTCAGCAAAATGCTAAAAAGTATCATAGCGATTTTTTGATGAAATAGATGCTTTCTTGACTTAAGTATAAAAAACGGATATCAAACTTTTTTTTATCATTAACATCATTTTATTTTATGTAATAAAAAATAAAATTAATTCCTTGATTCGAAATCAAAATATATAAAATATGTTTTTTGTGATTATTTTTTAACAACCTCCCTCCTGGCCCTGTACTAGGCTTATACATTTCAATCTATTACAATCCATTACAATCCTTTCCTTACACATTGTCGGGCTGAATACTTTGAACAACGAGTCTTCCAAACTTCAGCGTGGCTTAAAGAACCGTCATATCCAACTGATCGCCATGGGCGGTGCAATTGGGACAGGCTTATTCTTAGGTTCCGCACAGGTCATCCAATCTGCTGGCCCTTCCATTATTCTGGGTTATGCCATTGGTGGTTTAATCGCCTTTTTAATCATGCGCCAACTGGGTGAAATGATTGTACATGAGCCTGTAGCAGGATCATTTAGCCATTTTGCCTTTAAATATTGGGGCAAATTCCCGGGCTTCCTGGCGGGTTGGAATTACTGGATCTTATATATTCTAGTAGCCATGACAGAGCTGACTGCAGTCGCCAAATATATCAATTACTGGTGGCCGCATATTCCTGCATGGGCTTCGGTACTGTTCTTTTTCATTGTCATTACTCTGGTCAATCTCGGCAATGTGAAGTTTTATGGCGAATCCGAATTCTGGCTTTCTATTGTTAAAGTGACTGCCGTGATTTCCATGATTGTTTTCGGTTTGTATTTATTGCTGACCGCAGATGCAGGTTCAACCTCTTCATTTAGCAATCTCTGGGCACATGGCGGTTTCTTCCCGAATGGTTTTGAAGGCCTGTTCTATATGCTGGCTTTCCTCATGTTCGCCTTTGGCGGTATTGAACTGATTGGTATGGCGGCTGCGGAAGCCAAAGACCCGGAAAAAACCATTCCTAAAGCCATTAACCAGGTCGTTTTCCGTATCCTGATTTTCTATGTGGGTTCACTTACGATTCTTTTATCCTTAGTGCCTTGGAACCAGCTAGACCTCGGCGGTCTGGATAAAAGCCCATTTGTGATGATTTTCAGTCAACTCGGCATTGGCTGGGCAGCGCACTTACTGAACTTCATTATCTTGACTGCGGCATTGTCTGTTTATAACAGCGGTATGTATGCCAATAGCCGTATGCTGTATGGTCTGGCACAGCAAGGCAATGCACCAAAAGCGTTCCTGAAAGTAAATAAACAAGGTGTGCCTATTCCTGCTGTTTTATTCTCGGCTCTGCTCATTTTCGGTTGTGTGCTTTTAAACTACTTTGTTCCAAAAGACGCGTTAGGTCACTTGATGTACGTGGTCGTGGGTGCATTGGTTCTTAACTGGGCCATGATCAGTCTGACACATTTGAAATTCAAACAGGCTGTCAAAAACGCTGCGATTCAAACCAAGTTCCCGGCACTCTGGGCTCCTGTCAGCAATTATGTGGTACTGATCTTTATTGCAACAGTCCTTTATATTATGTGGACCCAAGGTTTTAAAGAATCTGTACTGATGATTCCTATCTGGATTGTGCTGATGTTTGGCCTATTCAAAAGCCTAAATGCGAAGAAATCTTAAGCGCAAAATTCATTTAACTCATTTTAAAAAGTTATTGTTTCGACAATAACTTTTTTTTTACCGGTATTTGCGCTAAATTAGCTGCGCATTGCGCCCTTAGCTTAACTGGATAGAGCAGTTGCCTCCTAAGCGACCGACGTGGGTTCGAGTCCCGCAGGGCGCACCATCATTTTTCCCAAACTTAGCAGCACATAGCTCCAAGTACATTGATGTTTAAATATTTTTTTAAATTTATTAACCGCCTATAATTCAACAAAACCGCCCATAGTTGCAATTAATGAGTACACGAATGACTATATAAATAAATAGTTCTATTTATACCCTAGCTGATTTTCAATTGATAACTAATAGAAGCGAACGAGTTTAAAGTCTTTATATATTAATTTTATACATGTAAAAAAAATGATTGAGGGCATAACTATATGATATATACAATTAAACACCCCACTCATTTGCTTTTTATATAGTTTTAACTATAAGAATATTTGATGGGTTTTGTTTTTAGCAACTTGAGAAATGTTCACTCTAATTACGTAAAACTCTATTAGAGTTTTTTCCATGTCATATTACTCATGGTATTACTACTTTTAGATTTACCCTGAACTTTAAGCTGATCCTTCGAGGCATTTATACGGGCATCAACATTATAAACCTGACCATCTTGTGTATTAATCCATACACCCTTACTGAATTGCTGATGATTACTATCGGCAACAAGTCCTCTTAAAGTCTCCATCCCGAAAATCGGCTGATTTTTCAGAACACCCCGACATTTAGTACAGGTTTCAGCAACTGGCGCACCAGGCAACGGATAATTTTTAGTGACAACAGCACTGTACTGCCCTGTTTTAGAATTTTTGCGAATCACAATATCTGAAATATAATATCCGGTACGGTCATCTATGACCTTCCATGTGCCAATTAACGGGTCAAAAGGCATGGCATTTAATGGGTTGATAAGCCCCAGCAGTAGTGCAACAGCACCAATAAATTTAAACTTCATATAAAGATATTTTACAACTAAGTTAGAAAAGAAGCACAAGTGTGTATAAAGCGCGGGGGATTATAGCAATTATTTTTTTTCAAAAGACAAAAAATTCATCAAGATGAAACACATACCCTATCCTAGGTTCGAACAAAAAGTAGTTCAACAATGTAATTGCGTTGGGTTTTCTTTTTCTCATTTCCTCTTATAATTCATCTACCAATAACAACATAAAATCATGAAATCAAAAATACGAACCGCACTACTTCTTTCTATTGCTATCACCGGCTGCCAATAGCAATCTGAAGAAGCCATCGTTTCTGAACCAGCTGTTGATCCAGGGGTAAAAGCTCAATTCGAAGAATCAGATGCCAAAACCGAACAATTCCTGAATGGATTAGATAACCCAGACACTACACAAAAAGTGCGTAAACAGATCCTGTGTACAAATTATCCTTCTGAATACCAAAAGAATTACATACCTGCACTATTAAAGCTTTCGCCTAAAAATTAGACTAATGAAGTCATGTTGCTTTCTGATCTGGAAAGGCATTGAATTGCTAGGGATTAAGATAAAGTAAAACCCAACATTCAATGCTGAACTTAAATAAATTGCAGGTGAGCTGTTATGGAAAGAGCTGTTATTGCAGTAATTCTCATTATTATCGTGATATTACTGATCACTTTTTATTTCAAGAAAAAATAACTCACCTGCTTATTTATAAAGCAAATCTAAACAGTACTGTCATTTTATAGGTGTATATTCACACCCTGATACTACGGATAGTATTCGATCGCACAGACCCACTTCGGTGGGTTTCTTTATATTTTTCTTCAAATTAACATTGCCAAATGCTATCACGACTTTAGTATTTTCTTAATTATATAAATTAAATATCCCATGTCTGACTTTTAGATATCTTTAAGTGAATACCTTACAACTGTCCACACGATACCATCTAGGATCATTCAAAAGATACTCAGTTCTGGTATCAAAAGAACCTCAAATCACCATGAGATTAAACTTGATTTAAGCATCATTTTACATGAATTTCATTATTCAAAATTTCACTGGTCTAAGCTGACAATAAGATAAGAATTTTGTACTCCTCGAATGAAATATAAAGATCAATAATCCAAGCAATTAAAATTTAATGCTTTGAACTGCTATTGTTTAATTTCAATTATTACGCTTAAAAAGAGAACTCTATCACATAAAAATATGATACTTTTTATGATAAATGATCACTTTTTAATCAAATAAATATTCAAACAAAATAATTATCAATTAAATTTAATTTATTATTTTTCAATTATTTAAAATAAACTATTAGTCTAAATTTAGACTAAAAACTCTAATAAGTTCATTTTTTAAACTCTATAGTTTTTTATAGAGCATTTACTCTTTTTTTTATTGTGCTATTTTTGTCACATGGAGTAACAAATGATATCTGGTTATATAACTGATATTAGGAAAATAAATTTAGCGCATTCAAAAACACAAATCAGCCGTAATAAAATTTGTACCTCAAGGAAAGACACAAAATGAAATTAAAAACTCTTAGTACCGCAATGATTCTTGCAACAGTACCAATGACGGGTGCATTTGCAGCTGCACTAGATCGCTCAGGTCAATCTATTTCAGCCTTCCTACAACCGGGTAACTATTTCGAAGCGGGTATTTCTGTTTTAGATCCAAATGTTTCAGGTAAAGTAAATAATGGATATACTCCAAACCCTGCAGCTCCAGCAAGTGCTATTGGGCTTCAAAATACAAACTTATCAGATATGGGAGATGATTATTATTTTCCAAGTGCAGCATTAAAATTACAGCTTACTGATAATTTCTCTTTTGGCTTAATTTACGATCAGCCTTTCGGAGCTGATGCAACTTATTCAGCCACAGACTCAAGTTCACCTGCTGTACTACCAGGTGCATTAGCCGCATTTCAAGGTCAAGGTTTATTCCATAATGGTTCTGAATCAACTAAAGTTGAAGTAAAAACACAAAATATATCAATGCTATTTGGTTTCCAACCAAATAAAAATTTAAATTTTTATGCAGGTCCAGTTTATCAAACTGTTGAAGGTGACGTTCAATTACGTGGTCTAGCATATGGCGGTAGCAGTACATTTGGCTCTTATAATGCCAATATGGAAGAAGACGGTTCAGTCGGTTGGTTAGCTGGTTTTGCTTATCAAATTCCTGATATTGCTCTCAAAGCATCTTTAACATATCGTTCTGAAATTGACCATGATGCAAAAACCACCGAAACTTTTAATACAGGTTTATTTGCTGGTCTTAACCTACAACCAAATTCAAGTACTTCAATCACGACACCACAATCTGTTAACCTGGATTTCCAAACCGGCATCATGGCAGATACCGTAGCATTTGCTAATGTACGCTGGGTTGAATGGTCTAACTTCTCCATTCGCCCACCTAAATTTGGTACAGCTAGTGTACAAGCACCTGTTGTAGCTTCAACTGGAAAACCAAATGGCTTTGATTTAGTTGCATATTCCGATGATCAAATTTCTGCAACTGTTGGTGTTGGTCGTAAACTGAGTGAGCAATGGGCTGGTAACGTTTCGGTAGGTTATGATACTGGTGCAGGCAATCCAGTATCTACCCTTGGTCCAACAGAAGGTTACTGGAATGTTGGTTTAGGTTTACAATTCAGCCCAGCACCAAACTACTTCATCGCGGGTGGTGTGAAATACTTCTGGTTAGGTGATGCTAAAGCACAATCTGGCGCACAATTTGGTACTCCTAATACAGTTGCTAGCTTTGAAGACAACAATGCACTTGCATACGGCTTAAAAATTGGTTACCGCTTCTAATTTTATTTAACCAAACAATAAAAGACCATTGTTCGCAATGGTCTTTTTTCAGTCTTTGATTAGCATTTAATATACATTTATAAATTAATAGCTGTATTTTCCATCAAACGGTTAATTTTTTATTTTGAAATTTACTTCATTCTTCATAATTTTCTTTTTATTTAAAAATCATAAAGATAATTTAACAAAAATAGAATTATTACTCTATCAAGCATCATTTGTGTGCTTACAAGTCAATTATTAAACTCTAGCAGAGTATTTACTCTTTTTTTATTTATGTTACTTTTCCAGCACTTTTAGTTACAAAATGGCATCAGGGAAAGAACCATGAAGCTCAACAAAATATATTCAGCAGTTTTAATTAGCTTACTTCCATCTGCTTCAGTATTTGCCGCTGGCTTAGATCGCTCAGGTCAATCTATCGCCGCATTTTTACAACCCGGAAATTATTTTGAAGCAGGCATTTCTATTTTAGACCCTGAAGTTTCAGGTAAAGATAAGTCTGGAAATACGGCTACAGATATGGCTGGTGACTACTATTTCCCACATGCTGCTTTGAAAGTTCAAGCGAATGAACACTTTTCTGTAGGTTTAATTTACGATCAACCTTATGGTGCGGATGCAGAATACTCTGGAAATAATAATTTTGTAGAAAATCGTCCTGTTCCTTTTAAAGGTGGCACCTCTGTCGAAGTAGACACACAAAACTTAAATCTCATATTAGGCTACCAACCGACTCAGAATTGGAACTTATATGCAGGTGCCGTATATCAAACTGTGGATGGTACAGTACTACTTCGTGGTACTACCTATAGTGCTTTCAATGGCTACGATTTCAGAACGGGTGAAGATGAATCGGCAGGCTGGTTAGCAGGTGTTGCATATCAAATTCCGGAAATTGCACTCAAAGCTTCCGTCACCTATCGTTCAGAAATCAAGCACAAGATCAATGCTTATGAACGCTTTAATGCTGCAGGCATGACAGGCAATACCCTATTAGATAATGCAATGACTGCCTTAAATGCATCTTCAGGACAAACTGAATTAACCACGCCACAATCTGTCAATGTTGATTTACAGAGCGGCATTATGGCGGACACTGTTGCCTTTGCAAATCTGCGTTGGGTGGATTGGTCTAATTTTAAAGTTCAACCCTACAATTTTGGAAAACTCTCTCAAATGCTTGGACAAGCAGGTCTGGTACCGGGAAAACCGAATGGCTTTAATCTAATTGACTATAAAGACGATCAAATTTCTGCAACAGTAGGCCTGGGTCGTAAACTGAATGAACGTTGGGGTGCCAATGTCTCTGTAGGCTGGGATTCAGGTGCGGGTAATCCAGTCACTACCCTTGGTCCAACGGAAGGCTACTGGAATGTGGGAACAGGTGTGCGCTTCTCCCCTGCTGAAAACTACTTTATCGGAGCAGGTGTGAAATATTTCTGGTTAGGTGATGCTGATGCTGTGACTGGAGCGCATACCCAAGCAGGACAATTTGCAGATAACCATGCTATCGCTTATGGTTTGAATGTAGGTTATAAATTCTAAATATATTTTATATGTTTAAAAAAGGCGTACCCGATGGTACGCCTTTTTTACTTATATAAATATAAGGATTTAAGCTGGAATATTACGCACTGAAGCATTACGAATCGCTTCTTTTAATGCATCATACCCGTGAATCGGTGGAAACTGTGGGAATTCCGCAATGACATTTTCCGGTGCATCAAACAAGAACCCGTGGTCTGCTTCGCCCAGCATTGTGGTGTCGTTATAAGAATCGCCTGCTGCAATCACACGGAAGTTCAAACCGTGCAGTGCTTTAACGGCCTGGCGCTTTTGATCTGGCTGACGAAGTTTATAAGCGGTGATCATGCCATTTTCATCCGTTTCTAACTTGTGACAGAAAATGGTTGGCCAATCCAGTTGCTTCATTAAAGGATGAGCAAACTCATAGAACGTATCTGAAAGAATAATCAATTGAAAATGAGTGCTGACCCATTTCACAAATTCTTTTGCCCCCGGGAAAGGTCCCATCTCTGCAATTACTTCCTGAATATCGTTTAAGCCCAAACCGTGTTCTTTTAAGATATTCAGGCGCTGCGTCATTAACACATCGTAGTCTGGAATATCACGTGTAGTGGCTTCCAATGCTTTAATTCCTGTTTTTTTGGCAAAGTTAATCCAAATTTCCGGAACCAGCACCCCTTCAAGATCAAGACATACGATTTCCATGGGTTCTCCCAATGTCAGTGAAAAAATTTTGCGTTATGATAGCTTAAAAATAGATATTTCAGGGGCTGTTTTTTAAATCTATTTTATTCATAAGCATTTATTTTTTAGTGCTAAACAGCTTATTTCAATTCTATTAGAATCATTGTGAATTAAATTAATATAGGTTTTTAAGTGTCCAAGCCTATACGCCAGGAACTGTCATGACTCCAATCCCTACCATTGACCTTGTTGATGCACTTGCATCTGAATATGCCGACAAATCTCCCAGCGAGATTCTGGAACTTGCTTTAAGTCAAGAAGGTGAAATTGCCATTTCATTTTCGGGTGCTGAAGATGTGGTTTTAATTGATATGGCTTCTCATTTGGGCAAACCTTTTCGTGTCTTCAGTCTCGATACCGGTCGCTTGCATCCAGAAACCTATCAGTTTATCGACCAAGTTCGTAAACACTATAATATTGAAATCGAAATCTGCTTCCCTGAAACCGAAACGATGCAAAAACTGGTGACTGAAAAAGGTTTCTTTAGCTTCTATCAGGATGGTCATCAGGAATGTTGCGGTATCCGTAAAGTTCAACCCTTACGTAAAAAGCTGGCGACATTAGACGGCTGGATTACCGGTCAACGTAAAGATCAAAGCCCCGGTACCCGCAATACAATTCCAGTGGTGCAAGCAGATGCCGGTTTTTCCGGTCCTGGAAAACAACTGATTAAATATAATCCCCTGGCAAACTGGTCAAGTTCCGACGTATGGAACTATATCCGCATGATGGAAATTCCGTATAATCCGCTGCATGAACGTGGTTTTATTTCGATTGGCTGTGAACCCTGCACCCGCCCAGTATTACCGAATCAACACGAACGTGAAGGCCGCTGGTGGTGGGAGGAAGCGACCCATAAAGAATGCGGATTACATGCAGGAAATTTAAAATAATATTTTTAAAAAAATCACTGTTATTCAGTGATTTTTTTTAACTTATGATTACACATAAAGCAGTTCATTTCTTTTTGAAAAAAGATATACTAAAAACACCTTTTCATATAATTCTAACAAGCCTGTTTATATAAGAACAGCCATAAAATTGCAGTGAGGCATTCAACGCTATGCGTCCATTACACCCAATTGACTTTATTTTCTTGTCGCTGGAAAAACGTCAGCAACCGATGCATGTCGGTGGGCTGTTCCTGTTTCAAATTCCCGACAATGCGCCTGACACCTTCATTCAAGACCTCGTTGCTGATATTCGTAAATCCAAATGTCTTCCTGTTACACCTTTTAATAATAAACTCAATGGCCTCTTTTGGGATGAAGACCAAGAATTTGATTTAGACCATCATTTCCGCCACATTGCACTCCCGCATCCCGGTCGAATCCGTGAATTGCTGACTTATATTTCACAAGAACATAGCGCACTGCTTGATCGTGCCAAACCCCTCTGGACCTGTAACATTATTGAAGGGATTGAAGGCAATCGCTTTGCCATGTACTTTAAAATTCATCATGCCATGGTCGATGGTATTGCCGGTATGCGTCTGGTAGAAAAATCCCTGTCGCAAGATCCAAATGCCAAAAGCATTGTGCCACTCTGGTGTGTTGAAGGTCCTCGCGCGAAACGTATTAAAAATCCCCCAAAGAGCCGCATCAAAAAAATCATGGGGACTTTAAAGGATCAATTGGAAGCAACGCCAAAAGTCATGTATGAATTATCCCAGACGATTTTTAAAGATATGGGACGCAATCCTGACTATGTTTCAAGTTTCCAGGCACCCAGCAGTATTTTAAATCAACGCGTAAGTTCTTCTCGTCGTTTTGCTGCACAATCTTTTGAGCTGGGTCGTTTAAGCAGGATTGCCAAAACACTCGGTGTCACCATTAATGATGTGGTACTGGCCATCTGTTCCGGCGCACTGCGTGAATATTTGCTCAGTCAACATGCATTGCCGAAAAAACCGCTGATCGCGATGGTACCGGCCTCGATTCGTGATGACAATTCCGATGTCTCTAACCGTATTACCATGATTCTAGCCAATTTAGGCACGAATAAAGAAACCCCATTAGAACGCCTGCAAATTATTCGTCGTAGCGTGTTAAATGCGAAACAGCGTTTTAAACGCATGAACTCCAATCAAATTTTAAACTACAGTGCGTTGGTTTATGGTGCAGCCGGCTTAAATATTGTGTCCGGCATGATGCCTAAACGCCAAGCCTTCAATATTGTGATTTCTAACGTGCCCGGGCCACGTGAACCGCTCTACTGGAATGGGGCAAAGCTGGATGCCCTGTATCCAGCTTCGATTGTGCTGGATGGACAGGCGCTCAACATTACCATGACTAGCTATCTGGATAAGTTGGAGGTGGGTTTAACTGGTTGTCGCCATGCCTTACCGAAGATGCAAAACCTGCTCACACACCTGGAAGATGAAATTCAGCGCTTTGAAGAGATTGTAGGACAAGATATTCCGCCAAAGAAGTTGAGAGCGGTGAGTTAGCCGCCATTTCAAAAAGGTGAATAGTAAATTAATAAAGGGGCCTTTCAAAGGCCCCTTTATTTTATCTTTGCATGAGATTAATTTTTAATTGCGCGACATTGATTTAATAGTTGATGGCAAACTGAATGAATCATGGCAGCTGTAATTTGAACTTCTTTACCCTGCTCATTGACGATATAACCGTTTTGGCTCATTTTATTATCTGTAACTTTCGTATTTTGTTGAACTGCTACTTGGCTTATACTCATGTCATACCTCTTTTTTGCTAAGCCAAAACTGGGAGATTTTGGCTTTGGCTACTGTGTACGACTAGTATTCAAAATTCAGCTTAAAAAGTAAAATTTCAGATGTAACAAGTGTTTAACGATATTCTGTTACAATTTCAGCTCAGAATGATATCGTATTGCTCTTGCGTATATAGATTTTCCACCTGGAATTTGATGATACGCCCTATAAAGTGCTCCAAATCAGCCACAGCAGGTGCTTCCGCTGTTAACAATCGGTCAATCACCGAAGGGTGTGCAACCACGGTAAAACCACTTTTAGATTCAAAAGCACGTGCGTATCTCAAAATTTCCCGAAAAATTTCGTAACACACTGTCTCTGCCGTTTTGACATAGCCCCGTCCCTGACAAGTTGGACACGATTCACATAATAAGTGTTCTAAAGATTCACGGGTACGTTTCCGGGTCATTTCCACCAGACCCAGTTCCGAAACCTGGGTGATTTTGGTTTTGGCATGATCACGTTCCAGCATACGCTCAAACTGGCTCATTACTTCTTCACGATGCTGGGCTTCCTGCATATCAATGAAGTCAATAATGATAATGCCTCCCAGATTACGTAAGCGCAGCTGACGGGCAATGACCTGAGTGGCTTCCATATTTGTTTTAAATACGGTGTCTTCAAGCGTGCGACCGCCGACATAGGAACCGGTATTGACATCTATGGTAGTCATGGCTTCAGTCTGGTCGATCATCAGATAGCCGCCAGACTTCAACGCTACACGGGTTTGCAGCGCCTTCTGAATATCTTCTTCAACATTGTATAAATCGAAAATTGGACGCTCACCCGGATAGTGAACCAAGCGGTCTTGCATACTCGGTACAAACTCAAGGACAAATTCTTGCAATTTTGCATGTATTTCACGTGAATCGACTGAGATTTTAGCGGTATCTTCATTGGCCAAATCGCGAATCACGCGCTGTGGTAGCGGCAATTCTTCAAAAATCAGTGAAGGGACAGCAATGCTTTTTTGCTTGCGCTGAATAAACTCCCAGAGCTTGGCCAGATACGCCATGTCCTGTGCAATTTCAGCTTCAGGAATCCCCTCCGCCGCGGTACGAACAATGACACTTCCGGGTAATTTATGCTCGCTTTGAATCCGTTCGATCATTGAACGTAAACGATCTCTTTCTTCTTCCGATTCAATGCGTTGTGATACACCAATATGATGACCATACGGCATCAGTACCAGATAGCGTGAGGGAATGGAAAGATCGGTAGAAAGACGTGCGCCTTTGGTGCCCAGCATATCCTTCATCACTTGAACCGTGAGGATTTGACCGGGCTGAAGCAGCTCAAAAACATTCGGGGTCGGTTGATTGCGCGGCCAGACCATATCGTTGATATGAAGAAAAGCGGTTCGGGAAAGCCCGATATCGACAAAAGCAGCCTGCATACCCGGAAGTACACGCACCACTTTACCTTTATATATATTGCCCACCAATCCACGCTTAACCGTACGCTCAACAAATAATTCATTGACCGTGCCGTTCTGGATTAAGGCCACACGACATTCCATCGGCGTGACGTTAATCAACAACTCGTCAGACATAATAAAACTCAAAACATTATAAAAATTTTTTTTTGAGGTCAGTTAATTTAGTGCCTTAACTGCCTGTAATAACTGTACGGTTTCGTGTAAAGGCAAGCCCACAACATTGCTATAACTGCCTTCTATACGGGGAATATAACGCGATGCGATACCTTGAATGGCATAACCACCCGCTTTGCCTAAGGGCTCCCCGGTTGCCCAATAACTTTCCATATCATTGAGACTTAATTTTTGAAACTCAACCTGCGTCCGTACCACTATACTTGATTTTTCTTTTCTTGTACGCACACAAACACCTGAAAACACATCATGCTTGCGCCCGGAAATGCGCTGCCACATTTCAAAAGCATGTTGTTTTGATTCAGGTTTCCCTAAAATTTGATCATCCACCCCCAAACTGGTATCAGCGGCAATCACAATGGCATCCGGAAATTGCTCCAATACGGATTGAGCCTTGCTGCAGGCTAAACGTTCGACATAGGCGGCAACATCTTCTCCCTCAAGAACAGATTCATCGATATCCGGACTATAAATCTCGAAATCTAGACCCAATTGTTGCAATAGTTCCCGGCGCCGAGGAGAACTCGAAGCCAGAATTAAACGCGCCATTTTTTTAGCATAAAATACATGACCGGGAAAACCAGCACACTGCTAAATAAAGGCTGCCAGTGCCGGGTAAGGGAGAACTGCAAGCCGCCCATAATTTGCAAAATCCAGGTCAAAAATAAATGTGCCAGCACGGCCAGGAAGCTGATCACCCAGAGATTGCCAAAAGTCATGATACGGCGCTCACGGGTTAAAAACCGGACAATAAAGGTAATCAACACAAAACTTAGCGCATTCATGCCTAAAGGGGCATCCACCAGCAGGTCGGTAAACATGCCGGTGGCAAAGGCAAACCAGATTCCGCACCAGGTGGGCTGGCACATCACCCAGAACAGCATGAGCAGCAACATGAATAAGGGACGTGCACCTGACACGGCATAAGACAATGGATAAACCATCAGCACCGAACAGACAATGACTGAAACAATAATCGCGATTAAAGGATCACGATTGGTTTCGGCACGTAATTTAGCGAGTGGCATGTGGCTGCTCCATCGCTAATGAATCGGAAAACAGCACCACCACATGATGTCCACCGGCCAGTTGCGCGGCTGGAATGACCTCAATCTGGGCAAATTCACCCGAATTGTGCCGGTTGACTTTGGAGACCGTGCCGACCAGATAGCCTGCCGGGAAATGCGCCCCCAGACCTGAGCTATACACTTTTTCACCCACCTTGACATTGGCACTGGTCGGAACATATTCCATCTTCAAATGACCTAAATCACCTGTACCCGATACAATGGCACGCATCCCGGTATGTTCTAAACGCACAGAGAGCGAGTGCTCTTTATCGGACAGCAACATAATACGGCTACTATGCGAATTGACATTGATGATTTGCCCCATAATCCCTTTATCGTCCAGTACGGTTTGACCGACCTTGAGCTGACTGCTGGAACCACGGTTAATCACAATAATATGCCGTAAAGGATCTGCATCGGTACCGATGACTTCTGCAATTTCCATGCGCCCATCAATAATCAAAGGTGTATCCAGCAGACCTCTTAAACGGGTATTTTCGGCAGAAAGTTCAGATAATTTTTGCAGACGAACCTGAGCCTGCAACAACTCGGCTTGCATCGCAGTATTTTCACGACGTAACTGGGCTTCAGACTTGGTTTGTTGATTGAGCCATTCTCGCGACAACACCGGATAACTTGCGAGGGCATAAATCGGATTATATGCCGCATACAAGACATCACGTGCGGGCTGAATCACCTGAGGCATGCGCCAGTTAAAAAACAGCACAACCAGACATGTGATCACCGCAATGATAAATGAGCGAAAAGATGGCGGTTGTCTGGAAAACAGTTGTGTTTGCACCGCCTGGTCCCTAACTTAGCCTACAAATAACATGTCGTGATTTGGATTGTCGAAGAACTCCAGAACCTTGCCACCACCACGAGTCACGCAAGTCAACGGATCTTCAGCCACAACCACAGGCAGACCGGTTTCTTGTGCAAGCAGCTTGTCCAGGTTGCGCAGCAATGCACCACCACCGGTCAGCACGATACCACGCTCTGCAATGTCAGAAGACAGTTCTGGCGGGGTTTGTTCAAGGGCAGATTTAACCGCAGAGACAATATTTTGTAATGGATCGGAAATCGCCTGGGTAATTTCGTCTGAAGTCACCGTGATGGCACGAGGTACACCTTCAGCCAGGTTACGGCCACGCACTTCGATTTCCAGTGATTTGGCACCCTCATCCGGAAGTGCCATACCCACTTCTTTTTTAATCACTTCGGCAGTGGTTTCACCAATCACGCAACCATGCGCTTTACGTACATAATTGATGATCTGTTCATCAAATACATCACCGCCAATACGCAGTGAGTCTGCGTAAACACAGCCCTGTAATGAAATGATGGCAATTTCAGTGGTACCACCGCCCACATCGACCACCATTGAACCACATGCCTGTTCAACCGGCATACCGGCACCAATTGCAGCAGCCATTGGCTCTTCAATCAAGCGGACATCACGTGCACCAGCATTGAATACCGCTTCACGAATGGCACGGCGCTCAACCAGTGTTGATTTGCACGGCACGCACACCACAACACGCGGTGCAGGCGGGAATAGACGCTTTTCATGGACTTTACCAATAAACTGGTTCAGCATGGTTTCGGTCACTTCGAAATCGGCAATCACCCCATCTTTCATCGGACGGATTGCAGAAATATTTGCAGGTGTACGACCAAGCATTTGTTTAGCATCAAGACCAACCGCGGCAACGATTTTCTGTGAACCGCTGTGACGGATGGCCACAACCGTCGGTTCATTTAATATAATGCCTCGTCCTGGTGCATAAATAAGTGTATTTGCTGTACCTAAATCAATGGCTAGATCGGGCGAAAACAAGCCAATTAGTCTTTTTAGAATCACGGAGACGTTCTCGATTAAACTTTATGTGGACGCAAGGTGGCAACTTTAACTAAATGTGATGATTTGGACAAGTCAATCGCTTATTATAACGCACGATATTTTGAATTTTTTTAATACTGATTAGGTAATATTATGTCTACATCGGATGCACAGCATTCTGCAGATTTAAATGCAAAAACAGTTTCAGCAATCGCACATCTGGCCCGATTGTCGCTAAATGATACGCAATCTGCTGAATATGCTCAAAGTCTAAATAAAATTTTAGGCATGATGGAAACCCTAAAAGGCATTGACACTGAAAATGTTGAGCCGCTTAAAAGTCCATTTGACCATCCACAGCCCTTACGTGAAGACGTGGTTTCTGAAGAAAATCATCGTGAAGAATATCAAGCTGTTGCACCAGCAACCCAAGATGGCTTGTACCTTGTTCCGCGCGTGATTGAATAATCTTTATTCAGTTAAATCATTTTATTAAATTAAACGTAAAGAAATATTTCTCATGACAGATTTACATCGCTTATCGATTCGTGAACTTTCCGAAGGTTTAGCTGGGGCTAAATTTTCGTCTCGCGAATTGACTGAACATTATTTAAAACGCATTGAAAAAATCGATGCCCAAGTACAATCTTATGTGACCGTAACCGCCGAGCAGGCATTGGCCCAAGCCGACGCCGCAGATGCAGCAATCAAGGCCGGCAACGCCACAGCATTAACCGGTGTGCCCATTGCGCATAAAGATATTTTCTGTACCCAAGGCATTAAAACCACTGCCGGTTCCAAAATGCTGGACAATTTTATCTCTCCTTACGACGCCACCGTTGTAGCGAAAGGTAAAACTGCGGGCTTAGTCACTCTTGGTAAAGTGAACATGGACGAATTCGCCATGGGTTCAACTTCCGAGTCATCTTACTTTGGTGCGACCAAAAATCCATGGGCACTGGATCACGTTCCGGGTGGTTCTTCTGGTGGTTCTGCTGCGGTTGTAGCAGCTGATCTGGCGCCATTAGCAACCGGCACCGATACAGGTGGTTCAATCCGTCAGCCAGCGTCTTTCTGTGGTCTGACTGGTCTGAAACCGACGTATGGCCGTGTATCGCGTTTCGGTATGATCGCCTATGCCTCATCTTTAGATCAAGGCGGTCCAATGGCGCGTTCTGCGGAAGACTGCGCTTACCTAATGAACGTGATGGCAGGTCATGACGCGAAAGACTCAACCTCTGTAGAAAAAGACGTTGATGACTACGTGGCAAACCTGAATGCTACCTCAGTTAAAGGTTTACGCATTGGTATTCCAAAGCAATACTTTAATGTTGCCGGCTTAGATGCCGACGTCAAAGCACGTGTGGAAGAATCTCTGAAAAAATTAGAAGAAATGGGCGCGATTCTAGTTGAGATTGACCTCAACATGACTGAAGCTTATGTTCCAACTTATTACCTGATCGCACCTGCTGAAGCATCTTCAAACCTGTCACGTTATGATGGCGTGCGTTATGGCTACCGCTGTGAAAACCCAGTGGACTTGATGGACCTGTACAAGCGTTCCCGTTCAGAAGGTTTCGGTGCTGAAGTGCAACGCCGTATCCTGATTGGTACTTATGCCCTGTCTGCCGGTTATTACGATGCCTACTATGTGAAAGCACAAAAAGTCCGTCGTTTAATTCAACAAGACTTCCTGAAAGCATTTGAAAATGTCGATGTGATTGCTGCGCCTTCTGCGCCAACCACTGCCTATCGGATCGGTGCAAACTTAAGCCCAGTTGAAATGTATCTGGGTGACATCTACACCATCGCGGTAAACCTTGCAGGTCTTCCTGCGATTAACGCGCCTGTTGGTTTTGACAAAGACAACCTGCCAGTTGGCTTACAGCTGATTGGTAACTACTGGTCAGAATCGCAATTGCTGTCTGTGGTACATCAGTATCAACAGGCAACCGATTGGCATACAAAACGCGCTGCAATTGCTGAGGAGAATGCATAATGGCGAAGAACAATGCAAAACCTAAGTCAAACCTGATTGATGGTTGGGAAGTCGTTATTGGTATCGAGATTCACACTCAGCTGGCGACGAAATCTAAGATCTTCTCGGGTTCATCAACCGAGTTTGGTAATGATCCAAACACTCAGGCAAGTCTGGTTGATTTAGCCATGCCGGGCGTATTGCCAGTACTGAACAAAGAAGTGGTGGATCTTGCGATTCGCTTTGGTTTGGGTATCGACGCGTACATCGACCAGGCTTCTGTATTTGCCCGTAAAAACTATTTCTATCCGGATTCTCCAAAAGGCTACCAGATTAGCCAAATGGACAACCCAATTGTGGGCTTGGGTCATATCGACATTCAACTTGAAGATGGCACCACCAAACGCATTGGGGTAACACGTGCGCACCTTGAGGAAGATGCCGGTAAATCGATTCACGACCAGTTTGAAGGTATGTCAGGCATCGACTTAAACCGTGCAGGTACGCCACTGCTTGAAATCGTATCTGAACCAGATATGCGCTCTGTAGAAGAAGCAGTTGCCTACATTAAAGCGATTCATACGTTAGTACGTTGGTTAGGTATTTCTGACGGTAACATGGCAGAAGGTTCTTTCCGTGCCGACTGTAACGTGTCTTTACGTCGTCCAGGTCAACCCTTCGGTACTCGTTGCGAGCTTAAAAACCTCAACTCATTCCGTTTCATTGAACAAGCGATCAATGTTGAAATTGAACGTCAAATGGAAATCCTTGAATGGGATGGCACCATTGACCAAGAAACACGTTTATTCGATCCTGTGAAGATGGAAACTCGTTCAATGCGTTCAAAAGAAGAAGCGAACGATTACCGCTACTTCCCTGACCCAGACTTGTTGCCTGTGATCATTGCTGATGAGCAAATCGAAGCGATTAAAGCGACCATGCCTGAGCTTCCTGCTGCACGTCGTGCGCGTTTCGTGGCGGACTTCGGTGTGACTGAGTACGATGCGCACGTGCTTACGCTTACGCGTGAAATGTCAGAGTTTTATGAAGAAGTCGTTAAGGCTGCTGGTGGCGCTGCACAAGGTAAGATTGCGGCAAACTGGGTGATGGGTGAATTTTCAGGTGCTTTAAATAAAGCTGGCTTAGACCTTGCGGATTCTCCTGTAAGTGCAGAAAAACTTGGCGGTATGATCGCGCGTATTGTGGACAACACAATTAACGGTAAGATTGCAAAACAAGTGTTTGGCTTTATGTGGGAAGAAGGCAAAACTGCGGACGAAATTATTGCGGAAAAAGGCTTGAAACAGGAAACTGATACAGGCGCAATTGAAGCGATTATTAAGGAAGTTCTTGCTGCGAACGAGAAGATGGTTGAAGAGTATAAATCTGGTAAAGAGAAAGCTTTCAACGGTCTTGTTGGTCAAGTGATGAAAGCCGCGAAAGGTAAAGCCAATCCTGCACAAGTAAATGAGTTGATGAAGAAATTGATTGGTTAATCTAGTCTTTTTTTAAAAAACCCGCTTTAGAGCGGGTTTTTATTTATATACTTTTTGTTGTCAACAGCAATCTTTTCTAAATCAAATATTACTTTTTCATAGTCCTCTAACTTCTTAATCTGAGCAAACTTAGATTCTATTTTTTTTAGTTCAACATCATTAATAACATCTCCATTAACTTTCAATAAATACTCAAAATAAATTACTTTTTTCGATATAAAATCTGTCTTCATACCATCATAAAAATGTACGCAAAATGGTAAAAATGAAATCAAAAAGAATACTGTCATCCATATGATAAAGTTTTTTCTACTTTGAAAAAACCATGGAACGTAATCGATATCCTCATTTCCTAAGCATGGTTCATTGAGTTCCTTGAATTTTTTTAAGCCTATTAAAAAAATAAATGAAAAACATGCGATAGAAACAGTGCCTAACAACATAATGAATAAGCTGTAAGTTTTTGCTTGAAATCTATCCAAACCTCTAATTGCAATGTTTTGATAAATTTCATTACTAAAACTTGATGAAGTATTAATTAAGAAACTAATAATTCCATTACCCATAAAGCTAAAGAATGGTTTTAATATAATTTCCCATACACCGCTTCCTAAACCACCGACAATTAAAGTACCTAATATCCCGAACACCCAACTTAGTGTTTTATGTTTTTTTATAAAATCTTTCATCATCAATAAGCTATATATTAACTTTATTCAATATTACAACACAAAAATTGTGATTTAATAATTAAAAAAATTGAGCTTTATTTCTAATAATTAAAGATACAATTACCCAAGAACTTCAAATCTAAAACAATATGACCATCAAAAAAGCATCCTCTAACACCAAATTCAAAGACTTGTGCCATATTCAAATGTCAAAGTCCTTTTTATGCGTGACTTCTAGAATCCCTCTAAATCTCCCTTTAGAAAAGGGAGACTTTGTCATGTGATTTGTTGGATACGCGGTGTTCCCTCTCCTTTTTTAAAGGAGAGGGCTAGGGAGAGGATTATCATTTAAATTTCAAAATTTTAAACATACAATCAACCCAAACACTTCACGCCAAAAACAACATGACCATCAAAAAAGTATCCTCCATCGCCAAACTCGAAGATTTAGGACGCATTCAATTATCCAAGTCCTTTTTTATGCGTGATTTCCTCTATAGCGAAATCGCCAATTGGTACGGTGTCCCTAACTCCCCTGACCATCCTGACATCGCTATTCGTACAGGTACGGAACTCTGCCAGCAACTACTCGAACCACTGCAAACAAAGTTTGGTCGTATCGCGATTCGATCTGCTTACCGCTCACCAAGCGTGAACCAACTCGGTAATGAAAAAGGACATAACTGCGCAAGCAACGAGAAAAACTTTGCCAGCCATATTTGGGACTACCCCGATGCAAAAGGTTATGGGGCAACGGCGTGTATTGTCATTCCATCTTTTCTAGAACTGTATGAAAAAGACCAAGCGAATTGGCAACAACTCGCCTATTGGATTCATAACAACTTAAACTACAGCCACCTACAATTTTTCCCAAAACTCTGTGCTTTTAATATTGGTTGGCATGAACAACCTTCGCGGGAAATTTATAGTTATATACAACCCAAAGGCTATTTGCTGCGGGGTGAAGCTGTGAATCCAGAGTTTGAGAAGTTTTATCCTGATTTGTTATAATCATTAATCCCCCTTTTCCAAAGGGGGACTTGCCTCATCATCAATTTGATACGCGCGGTTCCCTCTCCTGAGCAAGTTTTAAAGCACTACTTTAAAACGCAGCACAAGTGAAGACTAGGAAGAAGATTAATTTTAACTCTTAATTTCACCTGTAAAAATAACACTTTATAAAAATATAAACTTCAAAAAAACAACATTAACTGTATATTTTATATTCATTTTCTTTTGCAGCTAATGCTGATTTTTTAGACTATACACGCCCAACTATAAAGCATGAAATGTAGAGTAAATAATGATTTTTAGAAAAATAGCACTTTTAACTTTAGCCACGGTTCACACAGCTCAAGCTGGCTCAACTCACGATTGGGGTTATGCCAGTCACAAAGCCCCTGAACATTGGGCCAACTTAAACACAAACTATCAAAGCTGTGCCGGGGCGAACCAATCCCCTATTAATATTCAGCAAACCGTACAAGCCAAACTGCCACCACTTAAATTTAATTACCACACTTCAGCTCAAGACATTATTCATAACGGCCATACCATTCAAATTAATTTCAAGCCAGGCAATGACTTAAACCTGGACAATCAACAGTTTGAACTCAAACAATTCCATTTGCATAGCCCCAGTGAAAACCAGATTCAAGGTAAATCCTACCCTATGGAAATGCATCTGGTGCATGCATCCACTACGGGTGAGCTTGCTGTGGTTGCGGTGATGTTTGATGAAGGAAAACAAAACCAGAAACTGGCTAAACTGTGGAAAGAATTGCCTAAAAAAGCAGGTGCTGCCATTCCACTCAAGCAACAGGACCTGGCATCTGCATTTTTACCTGACAACCTGGAGTACTATCGCTTTAACGGTTCACTCACTACCCCACCTTGTACCGAGGGTGTCCGCTGGATTGTTTTAAAAGACATTCAACAGGCATCGAAACAACAAATTGAAGCATTTTCAAAACTGATGGAGCATCCGAACAATCGACCTGTACAACCGCAAAATGCACGTATGGTTTTGGAATAAAGCCACCAATATTTATACAGAAAGCGATTTATATCTCCACACATCTTTTGAAATATAAGTTAATTTTAATTCTTAGCCCTTGAACATAAAAAAGACCTGAATTCAGGTCTTTTTATGGTTGTTTCATCTTATTTTTCCTAACTTATTCCACAAATCTGGCGTCAAGAAAGTGACCACTAGTTTATTTAAATCCACATAGCGCAGCACACCTTTGAGCTGACTTTCTACTTCAGGATTTTCTAAAATTTCCTCACCGGTAATTTGTCCAAGCTCCTGAAAACTATCGCCCACCGCTTGTACACCCTCCGCAGCAATGACAGCTTTAGTCTGGCTCGCGCATTGATCCACCAATATACGCTGTAACACTTGTGCCAGGTTTTTATCCAGCTGGGTTCTCTGCTCTTCATTCACATTGCTGAATTTCTTCAATTCCGGATGTGCAGATAACGCGACAAAGGTCCATTGCAGCACCGTTGTTTTATCTGCTGCCGTGGTGGATTTCACCAGACAGTTACTCAGCTGATCCACCGTTGGTCCGGCCATTGCAACTTGTGTTGTTCCCATAACCGCAGTTGCCATCAAAGCAGAACAACCGATTCGAGCAAAGCGACGCCCCAAGGGGGTGAAAATAGAGTAAAACATAAAGCAAACTTCCATTCTGAACTGCTGTCTTTTTATCATAAATTGCCGGGTGCAGCCTGTTATGGCTGTGTAAAATCAAGCTTCTTTTTCAGCTTGTCTATCCACCTGACAATTTGAAGGGTTTCCGGCTTCGACTAAAGAAAGCCACTTCATCCTTAAAAAGGACCTCTGCTTATGCTATGGTGAATGAAAATAAAACTTTATATAAATCATATCTGAACAGAGGGAAAAATCATGACTAAGCAAATCTTGATGCTGGTGGGCGACTATGCCGAAGACTACGAAACAATGGTGCCGTTCCAGTTTTTAACTGGCCTGGGCTATACCGTGCATGCAGTCTGTCCGGATAAAAAAGCCGGCGACAGCATCGCCACAGCCATTCATGACTTTGAGGGCGAGCAAACCTATAGCGAAAAGCGTGGTCATAACTTTGCCATCAATTATGACTTTGACTCGGTCAATACCGAAGATTATGTGGGTCTGGTCATTCCGGGCGGACGCGCACCTGAATACTTGCGTATGAATGCACGTGTGGTGGAAATTGTGCGTGAATTTGATGCTGTAAAAAAACCGATTGCAGCCGTATGTCACGGTGCGCAACTTTTAGCGGCTGCCGATGTACTTCAAGGTAAAACCTGTTCTGCTTACCCTGCATGTGCAGCGGAAGTAAAACTTGCAGGTGGTTTATATGCCGATATTGCCGTGACTGAAGCAGTCACCGACGGACATCTGGTGACTGCACCGGCTTGGCCTGCGCACCCTGCCTGGATGGCGCAATTTGTGAAAGCCTTGGGTGCAACGATTAACCTGTAATACTGCCACGTTAAAATTTGAAAATTTCAACATTCATGTTCCATCGCATGATGATGGAACATGACGCTGATGAAGATGAGCAAAATAGCTTTTTATTTCATCTGCCTAAGCATATTTTTCGCCCCACTGTGATTATAGTTCACGGCTAAATTTTGCAAGACCCGCCTTGCTTGAGCTTTAGAATTCGAAAAGCGGTTACTATAACTTGGCACACTAGTTAAACAGCGCGCCACCAGCATCCCCGATTCAGTGTAGACCCGGGTTCCCTCCGTTCCCTGCAATTTGCCATAATTATAGGCCCGCTGTGCATTATTACAGGCAGCCACCTGATTTTTACCGCTATTTAAATCACGGCGTGCAGCGACGTAAAATTTCACCTGCTGCTGTTGCGGACTTTCCACCACTTTTAGCGGCTGTTTTTCAGGTAACTCTGCTGCAGGCTTGGTTTCTTTTTTCAGTTCCGTTTCTTTTTTAGCTTCAGCCTCTTGTTGAGGCACAGACTTGTTCAGCGCTTTTTTATTGCCCTGATCATTGGAACTGTTTTTTTTATCTGCAACATTTGTAGTCACACGGATATTTTTATAAAACTTTTTGGCTTCATCCGCAGACATCAGCCTGGTCTGCAAACTGACGACACGCGTATCACGCCCATCATTGAGTTTACGTTCAGCCACCGGCTCAATAGACGCAATCCAGCTTTGCCCATTATTTTGTACGCACTTGTAGGCACCTATGCCTTGTTTGACATTGCCAGATGCAGATAAACGCTTTTTATCCGATGCATCCTTGACCAGAGTCATGGAGCTCTTATAGAGCAGCGTGAATTTGCCCTGCTTGGCAGAACAGTAATTGTTTAAATATTTTCTTGGATATAAAGATTGCGGCTCTTTGTCATTCTGTTTTGCTCCCCATGAATAGACATATTCTTTGGCATGTCCATTCGATTGGTTAATATTTTTTTGAACGATCATTTCCTGTGCTGAAGCATAATTTTTAGCGGAATCATCTGAGCTCAAAGCATTAAAACTGGTACAGCCATGTAAAGTGATGCCCACTCCGCCAATCAAGATGAATGTTTTGAAATTCACGTATTAATGCTCACTGATGCTGTCATTAAGAAAATATATGAAAATCCGGGAAATCACAAATACACTACCTTGATTTTATTATTAATTCCCACTGATTTACAGGATACATTTTTATCTGAAAAAGCAAAATAACTGCCAATCTTTTAAAAGTTTCAGCACTGAAATCTGAAGGAGATAACACTTTTTAGCCAATTTGAAACTTTGTATGATTGGTGAAGCTTTAGTTATCCCTGATGCTATTCGGCAATTTCCATCATGACCTGATGTAAATTTAATCTTTTATATAAATAGCCAGCTGGCGTACTCAAAAGCAAAAATGAAATGGGTTATTTCACCACGGCTTCAATTAAATCAAGATCCCAGGCACCACCGGCAAAACCTTTACACATGCCAGACCAGCGATCTACAGTTTGAACGAAAGCTTGTCCCTGCCAAATCCATTCGCTCATCTTCCAGCAATCACCAATACCACGACCCTTTTGTGCACTGCTGATTTCGCCTGCTGCAAAACCCGATGCAGATTCGGTCACAAAGCTGGCTTTGCCTGTTAAAGATTGATTCATTACCCAAGCCCCATAGCCTTCATTGTAGGCTCCGCGCCAGCATAGGGTGGTAGCTATAACTTTGTTATTGGTAAGCTTATAGAGTTCAATCGCTTGTGGTTTGGCACCCTCTCCATCATAAATGCCTTCACAAAATTCAGCTACATCTGACTGTGTCGGCCGGGCAGCCATGAGTAACTTATGCAGGTTTTGGTACTGTCTGCTATTGGGCTGTAGTGTTAAATAAGGTTTTGCTGCGGTTTTTACTTTATTGACCACTAATTTGGGCTGTGCTGCCAATACTTTCGACTCATCTGCAGTTCCGGGGTTGACCAAAGCACCTACCGTACCCATACGTTGTTGAAAATCATCCATTTTCAATAATGAAGCCGTCATGCCTGCATCCGAAACCTGCCAGGTGTAATAGGCGTTTTTAAATACGATGTTCACTTTTTTCCGGGTCTGTTGTAACAGTGCATTGAGCTGTTTGCTATTTAGCGATCCTGTAAGCAGTTGCTCTGAAATGTTAATCCTGACTCGGCCATAATCCTGATTATTGATAAAAAAGTTTAAACTATTCAGTTTTTTGTTATCTAAGGCTTGATCAAAACTGGATAGGGCAAATGTCCCTTGTACGGTTTGTTTTGCTCCAGCTTTACGGGTCAACAAGATTGTGGCGGGCATGCTTTGCAGATGATCATCCTGATAGCCTGCTGCCCGACAGGTGCCGATATTACTGCAATACACTTCCCAATCCTGATGAGAAAAAGACATGCCTTGAATTTCTTTGGCAAATGTTAGAGGACTGGTCACGGCCAGACAGCAAAGCGAAGTCCACGCATAAAACCTTTTCATTTTTTCTGCCCCTTCCCTTTTTAATTACTATACTTCAGCATTTTCATGATTGTGAAATATAAAGCGTTATAAAAAACCCGCATCATGCGGGTTCTGTTGCTCAATTTGATTCTTCATTATTTATGCAAAGTCGATTCAAATGCCCGTAAACGCTTATAAATCGAAAGCAGTTCAATAATCGTTGGCCAAGACTCGATTAAATACTGGAATGACTCGCGTACCTTGCCAAAGACATTGGCAATCTGCATCATAAGACCCAAGGTAATCGCCCCTGCGGCAATACTTGGAAACAGCACAAACAGGCCATACAGATTGTCCAGTTGCATGTACCAGATGCGTACCATGTTGAAATAAGCATAATGGAAATACAGGCGGAAATAGTTAAAACGCACGCGACTGAACAGTTCTTTTAAAGTCAGCGGATCGGCACGATCGGCATAGTCTTCACCGTAAACCAGTTCCTTACGGTAGGCAGCTTCAACCTTCTGGTTGTTAAATTCCAGACCCGGCAATTTATACCCGACGACCATCAACACCACAGTACCCAGCACTGCCCAGCTAATGGCAGCCCAAACCAGCGCATAAGGAATTTCACCCACCACTGGCAGCTGTTTGACATGCGATGACAACTGCAATAACACCGGTAAAAATGCCATGAGCGTCATTAAGGCTTGAATGAAACTCACTCCCAAACTTTCGGTGGTTTTGGCAAAACGCATGGTATCTTCCTGAATACGCTGCGAAGCCCCTTCAATATGGCGTAGCTGCTCCCAATGTGCAGTGTAATAGTCATTCATGGCCGTACGCCAACGGAATACATAATGGCTGACAAAGAACAGGTTAAATACGGCAATGGTCACATAGACCATCGCGACATAGAGGAAGGTCAAGGTCTCACTGTAGAGTAAATTGACATTGCCACCGCCACTGCTCAGCATTTTCTGAATCAGGTCATAAAATGGGCTGTACCAGGCATTCACCACCACATTCACCTGCACCGCAAACCAGATGTTAAACAGAATAAAAGCCGAGCCCCAGACCGACCATCCCTGCCATGGATTGCTGGATTTTAAGCGCCAGAACAGGGCAAAAATAACGGTTGAAACCATGAACCACAGATAGAACCATAAAAATGAAGGTGACCAAAAGCGGCTTACCCCTATCGGTAATTCTGCTGTAGCATAACCCGGTGCAAAGCCTAAAAATGTTCCCCAGCCACTTCCGCCGGAATACCACAGCGCAATATTGATGACAAACCAGAGTACCAACGATGAAAAGAACCACTTCGGGTCAGGAAAAAAAGATTTAAACATTCGCTCAAGCTATTCCTTTATTTTTAGTTTCAAACTTGCCAATCAACCCACCCGGCCTATTTAAGCCGAAGGGATGAAGCGGCTATTATTCTCGTCTTTTCATCTTTGTAGCAACTTATACACTGTTTGTGAAATGTTTTTTCAGATGAAATCAATGTCTTTGGCTGATACCTTAATCAGGAAATGGTAGGGTTCATTCGCCCTGTGATGACGTCTTAATCATTCAGTTCAGCTTAAAATCTGCGACATCCTGCATTCAACACAGCACTGATGACTTTAAGCCACATCTTGACTCAGCTTAGACTGGATAAATTAAAATTTTCTTAAAAATAATCCAGCTATTAAATCCCTAAAAATTTTATGGAAATGTTCAAAAATGGAAGATAAATCAAAATATAAACTTTAATCCCCTCTCATTTACTTCTTCAGTATGTCGACTGCATAATGATTTTTATCCGTTTGTTTTTGATTTAACTCGCAAAACTGATAAAATTGGTTAAATATTTACCAATTTATGGTATAATTAATCTAATTTCTAATAAACAGGGGAAGTGAAATGGAAAAATTAATCATCGAATTATTAAAACCCGTAACCTTGGAAAAAGAAAACTGCAATCCGCTGGTTTTTGAACAAGGCACTATTTTAAAAGTCGTTATGCAAACACCGACCAGCCTGCTGGTATCAGACGACTCAAATTTTAACTTTACTGTTTCTTTGCGAGATGAAAATACAGTCTGGCGTGAGCTATAAATTTCATTGGATTTTTATAGTGATTTAGAAAATTTGGCTACGGAATTCTCAACTTGGGTACACCTTCCCTATACTCAAGTTCGAGATTTTTGGTGTGCCATAAAACAACAATAAACTTTAAACTTTGGCTAAAAGCCTCCGCTGCTGATCAAAGCCATAGAAAAAGAGATAGATGCTTTATCTGTTATGAAGCTTAAAAGTTCCCTCTACCTCTAGTCCATCCAGCATCCCTCAACCCAGCTGCTTTAAGCTGAATATTACTTACACCAGTTTTTTTCAATATTTAAGCGTACTCATAAAGCTTAACGCAGAAAACAGCCAGATAAACAAGACGAAACTGCGTCCCTGATTAAAATGATTCAGATCCGTACCATGCAAAATATTATGCCGGGTCATGCTCACGGTTGAACTGCTATCCATCTGGTATGCTGCAAGTTCGGAAAAATAAGGATTCAGCTCTGCTGCAATTTTTGATTTATGCCACAAGCTTTTAATTTCATTGCCCTTTAATCCGGGAACAATTTTATAAACATCGACAAACCTGGTGGCATTTTGTTTTAAAAAACCTGCCTCAATCAGTACATCAGTTAGGATTCCTTCAAGTTGTGCATACAGCATGGGAATACAGCCTGCATAAAAACCCAATTTATATAACTTGAATGCTTCCAGAAGCACGAGGCGACGCTGTGCTTTATGTTCTGCAATGTTTAAGGCATCAAAAGCTTTGAGCATTTCTGACTGAAAGTTTTCCGATTTGACCACATCCAGTAAATTAAATTTTTCGATATCTTCAAACTGATGAACCGCTTGCCAGAAATACAGCAGGTTTAGAGCATCGTTGGCAACTTTCGCCCCCAGGGGCTGATCAAGTTCTTCTGCCAGTACCTGGAAATACGGTTCCTGCTCGGCTAAGCCCAATAATGTTTTGATAAGAAAAGCATGTTCATCTGCCGAGATCTCTTCCAGATACTGTTCGGCTTCTTTCAAGATTTGATTGCCCATTTGCACTTTATTCTGCTGATTTTGCTGAATACGCGTTACAGGTGGGTCGTAATCAAAATCATCCTGGTCAATCATGGTCTTTACTCTTGGCAGATTGCTTTAAGTGCCTATTATCACAGGTATTCATTACAGCACATAGCGTTATAAAATAAATACTATGAGGTTGATTGAATCCCAAACGAGATTCAATCAACCCTAACCACCCAATCACAGTCCGCCCGATTTAGACTTTGCCCAATTTGCAGATGGAGCATATTCGGATGCCATCCGGACCATTTTCAATTTTTTGGCCGTTCTAGCCCCTTCAACCATGCCCTGAATGAAGTATCTTTAAAATTGAAACCCTTATTGATGATTTTTATTCTGGTCAGACTTGTGTTGCTCAGATTGATGGGTGTTATCTTGATCCTTTTTGGCGTCAGCTTTGTTGTTGGTGTGAGCTGAGTTCTGGTCTTTATCCTGATTGTCCTTGGACGAAGAATCCTGATCCTGTTTTTTCGACTCACCAGACTGAGACAGATCTTCTCCTTTCATTTTACTCATTGTATCCGTCGCCATCTGTCTCAGTTCACCCAGTTTGACAGAGGCTTCATTGACCAACTCCATAATCTTCTGTTTGGTGTCTTCAAACTTGTGCAGGGCCTCATCTTTTAAATGTGCCATACGGTCCTGCTGATCTGACTGATTTGCCGATTTATCTTCCGATGTATGATCCGCTTTAGCCTTTTTCGTGTCACCCGAACCCTGTTCACCATTTTGCTGGCTGTCTGACTTGCCATTTTTTAGCTCATTCAGAATCTTTTCAGCTTTTTTCAGCAGATCCTCACCAATCGCAATTGCCTTCGCTTTTAAGTCATCCATCTTAATGCTTTCAGTTTTTTGATCTGACTTGCCAGACTGAGCTTGTTTAGAATTATCTTTCTGGTCTGCATGTTCGCCACCTAGCTGAGTGCCTTGCCTAGCTTCGGACTTTTCATCAGTATTGTGCTTCTGGGCTTCTAGAACTTCCTGATTATGCTTTTTATCGATCTCGTTCTGCTTTTGCTCTTTTTCCACTTGCTCATTCAGTTCTCGTGCATGTTGTTCTTTATCTGAGTTTTGCTTCGAAGTACTTGTCTGGTTATTCTGAGTCATGAGTACCCTCCTGAGGTGTCATAAAATGATCAGACAATTTTTTAGCACAAAGCATGCACCCAAACGGACGAATTAAGTAAACTGCAACAAAGCCTGTACATGTTGTTGCTATTGATTGCAGAAAGTAGCGTTAACTTACCTCGATCAATTGTTTAATCGTCGCGCATCGGATGATACCGAATGCTGTATTTGAAAATTCAGGTCGCTTTATTGATTGCGCTTCAGCTAAAGCATTTCTTTGTAATCCCCTCTGCATCATGTAAAATTATGGCCCATTGCATAATGAATACGAATGAGAGAGTGAATCCGTGCGTAAAATCCTAGTCACCAATGCCCTTCCTTACGCCAATGGCCCGATTCATATGGGTCACTTACTCGGTTATATCCAGGCTGATATATGGGTACGTGCGATGCGTGCAATGGGTCATGACGTGACTTATGTCTGCGCGGATGATGCTCACGGTACAGCCATCATGCTGCGTGCAGAAGCCAACGGTATTTCGCCTGAAGCGCAAATCGCCAATGTACAAAAAGAACATGAGCGTGACTTTGCCGGCTTTAAGGTTGACTTTGACCACTACGATTCAACCCATAGCAACACCAACCGTGCCCGTGCTTCTGAAATTTATGTGAAAAACCGTGAAGCAGGCAATATTGCGGTTCGCCCTGTCACCCAGTTATTTGACCCTGAAAAAGGCATGTTCCTGTCAGACCGTTTCATTAAAGGCACCTGCCCGAAATGTAAAGCGGAAGACCAATACGGCGACTCATGTGAAGTCTGCGGTACAACCTACAACGCAACAGAATTACTCAATCCGAAATCGACTTTAAGTGGTGCGACGCCTGTAGAGAAGTCTTCAGATCACTACTTCTTCAAGCTGCCTAATTTTGGTGAATACCTGCAAAAATGGACTCGTGACGAAGGCCGCCTGCCTGTGTCGATTGCCAACAAGCTGGATGAATGGTTTGAAGCAGGTTTGTCGGACTGGGATATTTCCCGTGATGCGCCTTACTTCGGTTTTGAAATTCCGGATGCGCCAAACAAATACTTCTACGTTTGGGTCGATGCGCCAATTGGCTATATGTCGAGCTTTGAAAACTACATCAAGACCAAACGTCCTGATTTGAGCTTTGACGATTACTGGAAAAAAGATTCGAAAAACGAAGTCTATCACTTCATTGGTAAAGACATTGTTTACTTCCATGCACTGTTTTGGCCTGCAATGCTTGAAGGTGCAAACTACCGTACGCCATCAGGCTTATTTGTGAATGGTTTCCTGACTGTAAACGGTCAGAAGATGTCGAAATCTCGCGGTACCTTCATTAAAGCTGAAACCTATTTACAGCACTTGAACCCTGAATACCTACGTTACTACTTTGCATCTAAACTTTCGGATAAAGTTGAAGATTCTGACTTGAACCTTGATGATTTCGTTCAGAAAGTAAACTCTGACCTGGTCGGTAAAGTGGTCAACATTGCCAGCCGCTGTGCGAAATTTATCAACACCAAGTTTGAGAACAAATTATCTGCAACCTGTGCAGAACCTGAACTGGTACAAAGCTTTATTGATGCGGGTGCTTCAATTGCGTCTCAATATGAAGCGCGTGAATTCTCAGCGGCGATTCGTGAAATCATGGCGCTTGCCGACAAAGCCAACCAGTACATTGATGAGAAAAAACCTTGGGCACTGGCGAAAATTGAAGGTGAAGAACAACAGGTACATGATGTATGTTCTGTTGGTATTAACCTGTTCCGTCAATTGGCGGTTTATTTAGCCCCTGTACTACCAACTTTGGCTGAACAGGTTCAAGCCTTCTTGCAGTTAGATGCTTTCGATTTCGCTTCTCGTGAAACAATTCTAGTCGGTCATGAAATTGCATTGTTCCAACCGTTGATGCAACGTGTTGACCCGAAAGCGGTTGCTGCAATGGTGGATGCATCTAAAGATTCTTTAGCTGCCCCTGCTGAAGCACCAAAAGCGGAAAAGAAAAAAGAGAAGAAAGCTGAAAAGAAACCTGAACCTAAAGTCGGTGAAGCTGAAATCATTAATATTGATGATTTTATGAAAGTTGACCTACGTGTGGCTGAAGTTCTTGAAGCTGCAACGGTTGAAGGTTCTGACAAGCTTCTTCAATTGACTTTAAATGTTGGCGAAGCAGAACCACGTAATGTATTTAGCGGTATTCGTGAGTTCTATAAGCCAGAAGACCTTAAAGGCAAATTGGTGGTGATGGTGGCTAACCTTGCTCCACGTAAGATGCGTTTTGGTATTTCAAACGGTATGGTTTTAGCTGCGGGTAACGGCGACGGCGTTTGGGTGATTTCACCTGAATCTGGTGCTAAACCGGGTGATAAAGTGTCTTAAGATTTCGGTCGAAAGATAAGAAAAAGCCTCTACGTTGTAGGGGCTTTTTTATTGCTCTTATATTACCCTCACCCCAACCCTCTCCCACAGGGAGAGGGAGTATTCATTAGAGAATTTTTATAGAAAGATAGTCCGCGATATTCCCTCTCCTTTTAGGAGAGGGTTAGGGAGAGGTTTTTTTAGACACTTATAAAAAGCCCTGCTATATTTTAGTGGGGCTTTTTTATACAAGTTATTTTAATGAAACTAGAACTAAAAGAAATTAATGAAGCTATAAATGCTATTTCTAATTCTATTGATATTGGTGAATGGGCTGAGGCATTAGTAGGTTCTGAAATAATACTCAGCGAATTAAAAAAATATGAAATATCTGAAACTTCATTGCATCTACTTTTTAATCTAGCTGGTCAATTTATAGATGTAGGTTCATATTTAAAAAACAAAGAAGCAGTCTTGAAAGGGATTAAAATTCTCGAAAAACATCAGCCTCACTACGAGAAAAAATTTAATGATCATTTCTTTTACAATTTGGCAAATGCAAAACTTAGCATTGCAAATGATTTTGGATATAAAGATGACTTATTAAGCTATGAAGATAGCAAATTATATAGTGAAGCAAAAAATCTTTATTGGCAAAATTTCAAAAAAATTACTAAAGATACAGATACGGGTATTTATTATCAAAATTTAATAAATCTAGCGAACACTCTAAAACAACAATATCGTTTCTCTGAAGCGATGTTTATATATGACAAAATAGCTTTAACAAATTTGGATTATCCTGAAGCATTTATAAATAGAAGTACATGCTTAGAAAAATTTCATACACTACTCGGTCACTCTAGTGCAAAAATGGTCATTGAAATAATAAATGGATATGAATTTGCCTATTCCTCTTCATTTACCCCTCCTTTTTATAAACCATATTACTTAGATAGAATTAAATTTCTAAAGGCTCAATTAAATGATGTTGATATCGATAATGATAGCAATATAAATCATACTGAGTTCTTACAGATGTCTGAATTTAGACAATGGTGTATTAAAGAAAATTTAACGCTTAACATTCATGGTATGTATTGTTCATGTATAGCCAATGAGCGAGACAATTTGACATTGCTTGAAGGGATCATTTCTTCTCAAAATATTCTTCAATATGAACAATACTTAAATCGTATTAAAGCTGAGTTTTCATTAATTCGTGTTCTTTACTATGAAGCTACATTTAGTGAAAGCTCTAAACTAGATTTTGAAAGTTGTTACTCAGAATTAAATGATCAAGAGATCATTAACATAAGATCTGAAAAATTAAGAACTTGTTTTAGATTATGCTTTTCGATACTAGATAAGTTAGCAATTTTTCTTTGCCAATATTTCGGATTAACAATTAATAAAAATACGGCTTTTAATAATTTTTGGCATACAAACAAATTAAAACTTGAAGAAAAAGAAAATTTTGCTTTGATTGCGATTAATAGTCTTATATACGATCTGAATGAAAAAAATGGGCAATTTGGATTTTATAAAATTTGGCGAAACTCGCTAGAGCATCATATTTTATTTTTAGTTCCTGATTCATTTAAACTCTCTAATGATTCGACACATACTTATGTAAAGATCAGCGAGTTTGAAAGTAGTCTTCAGAATTTACTTCAATTTACTAGATCTGCTATTTTTTCAACTGTATTCGCTATCGTCGAAGATTTACGCCAAACACAACCTAAAGATCACGTAAACGCAATGAGTATTACCATACATAAAAAAGATTTTAATCAGATTTACTAAGCAGTTAAGCTCTTTATTTAAAGAAAAGATAACTAATTTGTGAATAAAAAAAGTATTTAATCACATGACATCACGACATGGATGTCGCCCGTTCGTTAGGGGCACACGGACGTGCCCTCTAACGAACAAAGGGGTTTTGTTACTTTTGCCCCGACAAAAGTAAGGCTAAATTTTCTAAATATCAAAAACCCTCACCCAGACCCTCTCCCATAGGGAAAGGGAGCTTTCAACTAGTTTTAAAATTCCACAATAAATATGATAAAAAAGAAGCAGTCCTCTAAAACTTAAAAGAAACCTATGAAAAATTTAACCCCCCTATTCCTCGCATTCGTCCTAAGCACCACAGCCATCACAACTCAAGCAGTTGAACCCACGACCATTCCAACGCAAAAACAAGTGGCTGGCTACTACCATCACCAAATCGGCAATACCCAAATCACCGCCCTACTCGATGGCACCAACTACCTCAACCCATCCATGTTTAAAGGCTTAAGTGACAGCGAAAAAAGCGACATCCTAAAAAAATATGCTGCTATAAATGACAAAGGCGTTCAAACCTCAGTCAATGCCTTTCTCATCAATACAGGCAAGCAACTGCTCATGGTCGACAGCGGTGCAGCCAGCTGCTTTGGTGCACATCTAGGTTCAATCTATAACAACCTCAAAGCCTCAGGCTACAAACCTGAACAAGTAAATGACATCTTCCTCACCCACTTACACCCTGACCATGTCTGCGGCATTTCCAACAATGGCGTAGCGAATTATCCAAATGCCACGTTGCACATTGCCAAGACCGAATATGACTACTGGCTGAGTCCAAACACAGTCAAGAAACTGCCAAAAGACAAACAGGCAGGCTTCCTAGGCACAGTTGCAAAAATTAAAGCGGCTTTAGCTCCATATGAAAAAGCCAAAAAAGTGAAGGTATTCTCGGACAAATCATTGGCATTGGGTGGAATCGAATTTAAGCCTTCTTTCGGACATACCCCGGGGCATTACAGCTTTAAACTCAAAGCTGATGGTCAGGAAGTCGTGTTTATTGGCGACATCGTGCATTCACACACTTTGCAGTTTGACCGCCCTGAAACCGCGATTGAATTTGATACTGATCCCAAAGCAGCGGTACAGACACGTTTAAAACACTTTGCCGAATATGCCAAAGACGGTCAGCTGATTGCTGCCCCGCATTTACCTTTCCCGGGTCTTGGGCATATCTATTCAAAAGATGGGAAAAGCTACCAGTGGATTCCAGTACATTTTAAGGATTGATAAAAGATGTATAAAAATAATCCCCTCAATACAGGGGATTATTTTTTAATGAACTGCTAAGACCTAAACCGTGATTTTCGCTTCATCGGCAACAAAACGTTTGCGTCCGGTCTGTTTGGCTTTAAACAGGTTTTTATCAACCATATTTAAAAAGTGTATTTTGTCATCTTTTTCTGTAGGACAAATACATTTCACCCCCAGACTTAAACTGACATTTTCTGAAATGGGAGATGCCCGATGAGGGAGATTTGCCTGATTCATCATACGAAGGATATTGTCTGCAATTTGAATCGCCCCCTCTAAATTCGTTTCTGGCAATACAATCGCAAATTCCTCGCCCCCATAACGTGCCACCAGGTCACGTGGACGTACACAGCAGCTTTCCAGCATCTGTGCAATCTGCTTGATACAGGCATCACCTATAATATGCCCATTAAAATCATTGTATTGTTTAAAGAAATCGATATCGATCAAAATGACCGACAGGGGCTTTTGTTCACGTATTGCGTTGTCCCATTCACGTGAATAGAAATCGTCAAATAAGCGTCGGTTGGCAATTTCAGTTAAACCGTCTTTATAGGAAAATTCTTCCAGCTTGCGGTGCAACGCTTTTAGTTCCTCTTCCTTTTTCTTGCGTTCAGAAATATCAAACATAAAGCCGACTAAACGTTCAACTTCACCATTTTCCTTGCGTACCACATGAACCACATCACGAATCCAGCAATATCCACCGCTTGCCTTTAGGGCACGATAGTCCGCTTCATGATCTATACCAGCGATGGATTGCGACACACAATAATTCAGGACATGATCACGATCATCCCGGTGCATACGGTCTGCCCAGTCCTGCACCGACTTCCAGGAACTCTGTTCCCAGCCCAGTAATTTTTCAATTTGAGGGCCAATATAGCTAAACTGTTTGGTGGCCCAGTCTATGCTCCAGGGTATCGCCAAAGTCGACTCTAATAATGTTTTATAAAACATGTCATTCGACAATTGCTGCTCATCAAACGGATTGTTCGACATAAGACTACTCTAATTTGAATGCACGAAAAATGTCTTCGCATGTTGTGGTTTTACCCTACACGACATTTCAATACGCGCTTGATGACTAACCGGCCTGAAACAGGCTCCCCCATAAAAACTGCTTTTTCACCACTGAACATTTTTACATTTCAAGATGATTATTTATTCTACAATTTCTCTCCAAGAAGAAACATCTATTTCTAGAGATTTGATTTATTTTCAAGGTAATTCCTATGTTCTGCATTTGGAACCACGTCCCTGTATTTTTCTAAAATTTTCAAAACAACACTCAGGATCAGATGATGAATAACATTGTTTACTTTGAAATCCAGTCTTCCAATCCAGCCAGAGACATCGATTTTTACCAGTCTGTTTTTGGCTGGAAATTTAGTAAGGTTGAAGGTTTGCCGATTGAGTATTATCAAATCCAAACTGAGAACATGTCTGGCGGTTTACTGAAACGCCCTGCAGAAATCCCTCCAACCCATTGTGGTACCAATGCTTATACCTGTTCTGTACTGGTTGAAAATTTCGATGAAGTCGCACAGAAAATTCTGAATGCAGGCGGTCAAATTGCCATGGACAAATTTGCCATTCCTGGGCGTTGCTGGCAGGGATATTTTCTTGACCCTGATCACAATACTTTTGGCCTGGTAGAAGCAGATGAAAATGCCCAATAAAAAAGCTTTAGAATTAAATCGATTAACATAAATTAAGCGACTACATCGACAATGAAAGGCAGAATAGGTGGCATGATTTATGATAATTTATAAGCTCATTTTATCCATTGTGATTTGGGGCATTCGTGGCTGTTCATTTTCTGCATACATCAGACTGGCATCTGGGACAATTCTTTTATAACCATTCACGCCAGTATGAACATGAACAGTTTTTAAGCTGGCTGCTTCAACAAATCCAGCAGAAACAGCCCCATGCATTACTGATCGCCGGTGATATTTTTGATGTCATCAATCCTGCATCCAGCGCGCAAAAACAGCTTTATCAATTCTTGGCCGATGCCCATGCCCTTGCCCCGCATATGCAAACCCTGATGATTGCCGGTAACCATGACTCGGGCTATCGTATTGAACAGGTCGAGCCCTTACTGGAAAAATACAATGCCAGAACCGTCGGCGTAGTTCATAAAAATGAGGATGGTCAGATTAATTTAGACCGGTTGCTGGTTCCGATTTATGATCAACAGAAACACATTGTGGCCTGGTGTTTGGCGCTGCCCTTTTTACGTCCGGCAGAAATTACTGGTTTTAATGAACACACCACCAATAGTCAAAATGCGATTGCTTATTTGCACCAGCAACTGATTGCAGAAGCCAAAAAACGTAAAATGGATGATCAGGCGCTTATTCTGATGTCACATGCGCATATGCAAGGCGGTGAAACATCCGACTCGGAACGCCCGATTATTATTGGCAATGAAGAAGCCTTATCGACAGCATTATTTGATGACTGTATTGATTATGTCGCGCTGGGGCATTTGCACAAACCGCAAAAAGTCCAGCATCCCCATATCCGTTATAGCGGTTCGCCTATTCCTTTGTCTTTTAGCGAGATTCAATATAAGCATCAGATTGTAGAGGTGCAGATTGATCCGTTAAAGCAGGATGAATCACGCTTTCAGTTTGAAGCGATTGCCATCCCGCGCTGCATTCAGCTGCATAAAATTCGTGGCGAGCTGAATGAAGTGATGCAAAAACTCAAAACCTTGCCCGAAGGTGAAATTGAACAGATTGATCAGCGTGAATATGTGGATATTGAATATCACACCCTGACGCCGCCCTTGCCCAATTTAAGACAACAGTTTGAAGAAGCGCTGCCTAAAAACCGCTATCGTCTGGTGCGAATTTCACGGCAATATTTATCGGCGGAAAATGATAATTCAACAATTGCAAAAATCTGCCTGGAACCGCCAACCCCGGAAAAACTGTTTCAGCAGATCTGGGAAAAGCAGGGCTATAGCAATGATGAAACCGTCTTGAACGATTTTATGAGTCTGATGCACGAAGCACAAAAATCACTTGAAGAACAACAAATACGCTAAGAACTGTCCATGAAAATTTTATCCATTCGTATAAAAAATTTAGCTTCCCTTTCAGGTGAGCATTTTATTGATTTTGAAAGTGAACCTTTGGCCAGTGCGGGCCTGATTGCCATTGTCGGCAAAACTGGTGCCGGGAAATCCACCATTTTGGATGCCATGTGTCTGGCACTGTTCAACAAGATTCCGCGTTTAAAAGACAGCGACGGAAAATTGCAGGATGTGGATGGTTCAGAGTTACTGACCAACTCGCCTTTGACGGTTTTGCGCCGGGGCACCGCGCATGGCTTTGCCGAAGTCTGCTTTGTCGCGCAGGACCAGAAACGCTATCTTGCGCGCTGGGAGCTGAAACGTTCACGTGAAAAAGTCGATGGCAAACTGCAAAGTGTACAGCGGTATTTAAAATGCCTGACCGATGGCGTGGTGATTGCCGATAAAGCCAAAGCCGTCGATGCGCATATTCATCAAATCTGCCAGCTCAGTTTTGAGCAATTTACCCGTGCGGTGTTATTGGCTCAATCGGAAGTGACGGCGTTTTTAAAAGCCCGCGATAATGAACGCGGTGAACTGCTGGAATATCTGACCAATTCCAGTATTTTTGGCAAAATTGGCCAGCTGGCCTATGAAAAAACCAAACAGATTGCCAACCAGCGTAAAGAAATAGAGAACATTCTCGGACACATTGAAATTTTATCTGAAGAAGAAATTACTGAATTAACCCATCAATTTCAGCAGGCGAATCAGGCATATCAACAGCTGGAACATGAAAAAGCACAACTGGAAAAACAGCAGCAATGGTTTGAGCGCAAGCAAAAACTGGACAGTGAAATTATTCACAAGCAGCAGGCTTATGAGCAGCAAAAACAGCTTCAGCAAAATCTGGCGCCCGAACAGGACCGTTTAAACCGCCTGCAAATATTTTCCAGCATTCGCCCGGTTGTTTTTCAGCAGCAGCAGTTATTCAAAGCCCAGCAGCAACTGGAACCGCAAATTCAGTCTACTCAAAACAGTTTTGATGGATTAAGCCATCAGTTTGAAGCCGAAAAAGTCAAATATATTCAAGCTGAAACAGATTTGAATAGTTTGCAGCAATTTGAACAGCAACATCATGACGCTCTGCTACAGGTGCGTCAATGCGTGCAGGAACGGGATTTTATTGGCGAAGAATACAAAAAGATTAAAGCCCGTTCGCTCCAGCTGGAACATCAGCAAAAACCCTTACTGGACCAACAGCAAAAGATTGAATTGCAGATTCAGCAGCTTGTGCAGCAACAAAGCCAGCTTCACCAGCAACTGCAACAAAGCCAGCAATTTTCCAGTTTGGATAAAGGCTTAAATGCACATATCCAGCAATTAAGCCAGTTTATTGTGCAATATCAAAATATTGAAAATAGTCTGGGGCAGATCAGTACAGCTGAAACCAGACTTGCCGAAAACAAGGCTGAATTAGATCGGTTGATTGCCCAATTTGGTCCGGCTGAACAGATTGAAATCCGGCTGGAACAACAGCGCCAGTCACGTGAACAGAAACTGGTACAACTCAATCAGTTCGGCTTTATACAGCAGAAACTGAAAGATTATTTTGAGCTGCAAACCGGGTCCCATCAATTGAATGCTAAGCTGGCTCAACTCAACAGCCAGGCTCGGCAAGCTGAAAAAATCGCTCAACAGGCAGAGCAAACTTTTCAAACGGCCAAAGCTGAACGGATTCAGTTGCAGCAGATTTTACAGCAACAACAACTGCTGCATGCTGAAAATATTGAACATTTACGCATGCAGCTTAAAGCCGGAGAAGCCTGCCTGGTGTGTGGCAGCACCTCACATCCTTACCGTCAGGATGAAACCCTGGTCTCCAAAGCCCTGTTTGAACTGCAACAGCAGCAGGAACAGCAGGCCTTGGGCAAGGAACAGGACTGCTTTAATGACTGGCAGTCAACGCAGCAAAACCTCGCCACCCTGCAAGCAGAGTTGACCCAGACCACCCACACCCACCAGCAAATGCTGGAAAAATTGTCAAGCTTCAAGAATGCACTGGCTCAGCAACTGCATCAGGTAAACATACAGCTGGACCTGGAGCAATCTCACGATCAAATGACTGCCGAGATGACGCAGTACCTTGAGCAGCTTAGACAGGACATTTCGGCTATTGAGCATCAGCTGGAAAACTTAAGCCAAAATTCCAAAGCCCAGCAGCAACTGATTCAGGCCATCAGCAGTACTGAACATCAAATTACATCCGCAAAACATTTGCAGCAGCAAGTTCAGCATATCCGGAACTGTCTTACTGCAACCGAACAGCAGACCTGGCAGCAGCACAGTACCCCATTTGCCGAGCAGACCTTAACACGCTTAAATGTGCGTGCCTTGCAGTTAGAGCAGTTAGATGCATTCACCAAACAGCTGGATCAGCAAAAGCAGCAGCTCAGCATATCCAACACCCATCAGCAAAATCTCGATCAGCAACTGCTGGATACACAGCAGGCATTACAAGAGATTGCCTTAAAGGGACAACACAATACCGATACAGCCAATCAGCTCATTCATGGCATGACCGGATTAACCGGGCTCAAGCCGAATGAATGGCTGGCAGAACACGATACTAAGCGTCAGCAGCTGCAGCAGAATTATCATCAATTAAAACAAAGCTTTGAGAAGTTACGCCTTGACTATGAAAAGCAAAAAAGCGAACTGGAACAGCTTAAGGCTCAGCATCAGCAAAACCTGAAAGCCTCCGGTCAATGCCAGACTGAAATTGAACACTGGTTAACACAACATGCAGATTTTAGTCATGATGACCTGGCAGACTTGATTCAGATCAATGCCGAGCAAGAGCAGCAGATGCGTAGCAAACTGCACAATGCCGAACGCCTGCTCAATGAAGCCGCCTCTGCCCTGAAGACCATGCAGGAACAGTATGCAGAACATCTTTTGCAAATGCCGGACATGCAGTTTGAACAGCTCGCGCAATTGATCAGCGTGAATCTGGAGGCCTTAAAGGCCCAGCTGGAAACCCGTGACCAGTTAAAACTGAAACTTGAACTGCATCAGCGTAATCTCATCAAGCAACAGCAATATGCCAATCAGATCCAGAGAATCCAGCAGGAGGAACACCGCTGGGGCAAAATTTCAGGACTGATGGGCGATGCCAGCGGCAAGAAATTCCGCGATTATGCCCAGCAATACAATCTGGATATTTTAATTGAACATGCCAACCAGCAACTGGCGATGCTGTCCCAACGCTATACCTTGAAACGTCTGGATCACTCCTTGAGTCTGGCAATTATTGACCATGACATGGATGGCGAAACACGTTCCGTCGCCTCACTTTCAGGAGGAGAATCCTTCCTGACCGCCCTTGCCTTATCCCTGGCGATTGCCAACATGGCTTCAGGTTCGATGAAAATTGAATCCCTGTTTATTGATGAAGGTTTTGGCACGCTAGATGCCTCATCTTTATACATGGTGATGAATGCCCTGGATCAATTGCAAAATCAGGGCCGTAAAGTGGTGTTGATCTCGCACATTCAGGAAATGCACGAACGCATTCCGGTACAGATTCAGGTCAAGCCTCTGGGAGCAGGTGCAAGCACGATTGAAGTCATTGGCTAATGACTTCAATTAAATCCACTTCTTTTTCAATGGATGAGGAGACTGCTCTGCAAGGGAGAATTGATTTAAAGTTACGCCTGTTTAGAATAATCTCGTGCCCCAAATAACGCCGTTCCAACACGAACCATGGTCGAGCCTGCGGCGATCGCCTCATTCATATCCCCCGACATGCCCATACTCAAAGTATCCCAGTCTTCAGGATGAGCATGTTCAGTTTTTACATTTTCAAACAAGGCTTTGGCATCGCTAAATGCTTGCGGATTATTCGGTGCGGGAATCACCATCAGACCACGCAATTTTAAATGCGGTAGCTGGCTGATGCTTTTAACCAGCTCAGCCACTTCATTCGGCTGACAGCCATCTTTCGTGTCCTGCGCATCAATATTGACCTGCAAACAGATATTCAGTGGTGCCTGATTCGCCTCACGCTGATTCGACAAGCGCTCTGCAATAATCAGACGGTCTACCCCATGTACCCAGGCAAACTTTTCTGCCAGATGCTTGGTCTTGTTGCGCTGCACATGACCAATAAAATGCCATTCAATATCCAGATCACCCAAAGACTCCATTTTATCCAAGGCTTCCTGTAAATAATTTTCCCCAAATGCACGTTGTCCGGTCTGGTACATTTCGCGCAAAGACTCACTTGGATGGGTCTTTGAAACAGCCAGCAACTGTACGCTTTCCACATTGCGCCGGGCATGTTTACAGGCATCTTCTATTTGCTGTATAACTTGATTTCGTGACTGTTGAAGACTATTCATTGACGAGGTTCTCATTTCATTCATCTTTTTTTGCCTTCCCTTGCAACTAACTGTTGGTTAAGCTTTGGGAAAGCCTTATTATTCTATCAAAATAAATAACATTTAAATGAACTCGGGAAAATTATGGATATCACTGAACTTTTAGCGTTTTCAGCTAAAAACGGGGCATCAGATTTACACTTATCTGCGGGGATGCCGCCACTGATCCGTGTCGATGGTGAAGTCCGCCGTATTAACTTGCCAGCTTTGGAACATAAAGAAGTACACAAACTTGTGTATGACATTATGAACGACAAACAGCGTCGTGATTTTGAAGAAAAGCTAGAAACCGACTTTTCATTTGAAGTTCCAGGGGTAGCCCGTTTCCGTGTGAACGCATTTAACCAGAACCGCGGTGCAGGTGCCGTGTTCCGTACCATTCCTTCAAAAGTACTGACAATTGAAGATCTGGGCATGGGTCAAATCTTTAAAGATATCTGTAATTACCCGCGCGGTATCGTCTTGGTGACTGGACCGACAGGTTCGGGTAAATCCACCACCCTGGCGGCCATGATCGACTATATTAACGATCAGCGTTATGACCATATTCTGACTGTAGAAGACCCGATCGAATTTGTACACGAATCCAAAAAATGCCTGGTCAACCAGCGTGAAGTACATCGTGATACCCATGGCTTTAACGAAGCACTTCGTTCAGCACTGCGTGAAGACCCGGATATTATCCTGGTCGGTGAGATGCGTGACCTTGAAACCATCCGTTTGGCACTGACTGCCGCTGAAACAGGTCACCTGGTGTTCGGTACACTGCATACCACCTCTGCGGCAAAAACCATTGACCGTGTGATTGACGTATTCCCGGCCGAAGAAAAAGACATGGTACGTGCCATGCTGTCTGAATCCTTACAAGCCGTGATCTCGCAAACCCTGCTCAAGAAAAATGGCGGTGGTCGTGTCGCTGCACACGAAATCATGATTGGTATTCCAGCCATCCGTAACCTGATCCGTGAAAACAAAGTGGCGCAAATGTATTCTGCCATTCAAACCGGTGCCAACTACGGTATGACCACGCTTGATCAAAGTTTAAAAACCCTGGTTGCAAAAGGTGTGATCAGTGCGCAAACTGCCCGCACAATGGCAAAACAGCCAGAATCATTCTTATAATTTGAAAACGGATTGGGGTTCTTATTATGGATTTTAATGACTTGCTCAATTTGATGATTCAACAGAAGGCATCGGACTTGTTTATTACGGCCGATGTTGAACCATCCATGAAAATTAATGGTCAGATTGTGCCCATCGCCAAAACCAAACTGACTGGTGAAATTGTGGGACAGCTTTTAAACTCGATTATGAGTGATAAGCAGCGTAAAGAATTTGCTGAAACTCACGAATGTAACTTTGCCATCAGTAACCGCGACAAAACTGCCCGTTTCCGTGTCAGTGCATTTCAACAACGCGATGAACCCGGTATGGTATTGCGTCGTATCGAAACCGTCATTCCGACCATGGAACAGCTGAAATTACCACCGATTCTGAAAGAACTAGCGATGACCAAGCGCGGTATCATCATGTTTGTGGGCGGAACCGGTACCGGTAAATCGACCTCCTTGGCTTCTATTATTGGATACCGTAATCAGAACTCCAAGGGTCATATTATTACCATTGAAGACCCGATTGAATTTATCCATGAACATGCAGGCTGTATCATTACCCAGCGTGAAGTGGGCATCGATACTGACTCTTTTGAAGTAGCCTTGAAAAACACACTGCGTCAGGCACCAGACGTGATCCTGATTGGTGAGATCCGTTCGCGCGAAACTATGGATTATGCGATTGCCTTTGCCGAAACCGGCCATCTGGTCTTTGCCACCCTGCATGCTAACAACGCCAACCAGGCACTAGACCGGATTATTCACTTCTTTGAAGCAGACCGGCATAACCAGTTGTTTATGGATTTGTCTTTAAACATGAAAGCGATTGTGGCCCAGCAACTGATTCCAACGCTGGATGGCACTGGACGCCGTGCTGCAATTGAAATCCTGATCAACTCGCCTTTAATTTCAGACCTAATCCGTAAAGGTGATGTGCATGAAATTAAAGACCTGATGAAACGTTCACGTGAACTGGGCATGCAAACCTTTGACCAGGCCCTGTTTGACTTGTACAAAGCCAAGCAAATTAGCTATAAAGATGCGCTTAAGCATGCCGACTCACCAAACGATCTGCGCTTGCAAATCAAGTTGTCGGAAGAAGGCGGCGATCGCTTAATGCGCGCCAGTTCGAATATTACTTTCGATGGTCAGGCTTAAGGCCCAGATTAAGATGCAAAAAAAACAGGCTTCAAATAAGCCTGTTTTTTTAACTGATTCCAAGTCAGTATTATTTTTTACGTAATGCATCCTGGCATTCCGTTGCATCACAATAACCATACAAATTTAGAGAGTGACCAGTTAAAGTAAAGCCAAATTTTTCAGCCACTTCATGTTGTTCATGTTCAATCACGTCATTGGTGAATTCGACCACTTTATTGCAATTCTGGCAGACAATATGATCGTGATGATCTTCTTGCATAATTTCGAAAACTGAATGATTATTTTCAAAATGATGACGCTGGATAATGCCTGCAGCTTCAAACTGCGTTAACACGCGATACACAGTTGCTAAACCGACATCTTCACCCTGTTCAAGTAGAGTCTTATAAATATCTTCTGCGCTTAAATGATGTTGTCTTGAATTTTCTAATAATTCCAATATTTTTATTCGTGGAAGCGTAACTTTAAGTCCAGCTTTGCGTAAATCTTGATTTGAAATAGGCATGTAAAAGGGTCTCTCAACAAATTTAAAGTTGGAATATGCAACAAAGTTAAGATGCAGTATGATCTATCCTTGGATCAAATGCATCATAATTAATTTGGGATAGTGTAGCAAAATGCAAAAAATCATGTTGACGTTATTCGTCACTTCACTGCTCGCAGGCTGTTCGACCTTGGGCGTTTATAAAGTTGATATTCCTCAAGGAACACCATTAACTCAAGCACAAGCGTCAAAAATTCAAGTCGGTATGAGTCACCAACAAGTTCGCTTTTTGCTGGGTAGCCCTACAATAACAGATCCAATGAATCCTTTACGTTGGGACTACATTTATAACTATATACCAGGAACTTATGCGAAAAAAGCCAAGATTCCGGCAGCCCATGGTCAACATTTAAAAATTTACTTCGATCAAACCGGTACGGTGCAAAAGATTGAAGGTCTAGAAACCATTCCAGAATCTCAACCTGGCTTGCCCGGCTCAAAAGAAGCGATTTTAACTGCGCCACCACTATAGACACTTTAAAATAAAAATAAACCCCTCGTTGAGGGGTTTTTCTTATCACTTCAATTGTTTAAAGCGATTTCCACGACAATATCGCCCAACCGGGTTGGCTGCTGCACGTTTGCGTCGAATATCCTTCGGATTGATGATGAGCGGTCGATAAATCTCGACACGGTCACCGACTTGCAAGATGTGATGCAGATCTTTCAGGCGCACGCCAAAAATTCCCAGAGCGAGCGGTTCTGCCAAGTCAACCTGTGCCCGAATACCACTTTGTTCAATCGCCTCTAAAGCGGTCATGCCTTGCCGAAAAGGCAGCGCAATATGAAACTGTTGCTCCAGTGCCGCATAGGCGACCCAAACCTGTTGTAGCTCACTCATCAGAACAATTGCCCAATAATTGCAATCATCGCCAGGATAATCGAAACAGGTAACACCACACGTACGGCAATACGCCACAGGTTATAAAACAACTCATTGCTGAAATTCATCGCCTTACGCAGATGGCTAATCTTCATGATCCATCCGGCAAAAATGGCATAGATGAGACAGATCACTAAGCCCCAAAGCATCAATAGTGTATTAAAAATCGGGCTCATTGCAGGAATTGCCCAAACAAATACGGCAGCTAGAATAAGCAACCATTGAATCACGATATTCAACTGACGCTGCAACAGCTGTTCACGCGCCATTTGCAATAACAATGCCGCAGCACTCACGACAGCAACCACCAAAGCCAGGCTTGGGATTTGTGCATTAGCAGCAAAGAAAGCAAAAGCAATTACCGCAACTAACTGCGCGATCCAGATCGGCAATACGGTTTTGCTTGCCATATCTTGCTGTTGAACCGCAGGCAAACTAGTTTGCCAGTACAAGCCCATGCCTAAACCACTTGCCACCAGTGCCAGGACGGTTGCACTGCCCCACTCGCTAAATTCAACCGGTGTTACATGCCAAGACGGTAAAGGTGTTCCCATCACATTGGCCAGAATAAAAGCAGCAAAAACCCCAATCACCGTTAAAAGCAGAATAATTTTTCGCGGTGCAAATGAAACTAAAATAGCAACAACAGCCAGGGCTATAAATAAAAGATGCGGTGCAATTGCATTAGCGGCAAAATGTCCCAGCAGCTGGCTCGCATTCGACAACATGCCACCTGCCAGAAAAGGAATGAAGACTACGGCCAGCCAGCCCACAATACGCCATTTTTGCGAGGCATCCGCATCCCGGGTCAAGCTGGACAAGGCATTTAAAGCTGTTGTTTTAGAACGCTTTGCCAATGCAATTTCCAAATAGCAGATCGGCAAAGCCAAAATAAGCATAGTAGCTAACCATAACAGCCAAAAATCAAGCTGACGATCAAGCTGAATCCCTACAATCGGTGCTAAAGTGGCAATGATGATAAAAGATAAACAAAATGCCATCAGCGGTGATAGCCATCGTGACATCGCATTGTCCTGCATGATGCGTTCCTAAAAAAAGTCTTTCGCTATTTTGCCTTTCTCATAAGTGAAAATCAAAAAGAAAAAGCAAACCATTATGCCTAATGATTTGCTGCGCAAAATGATTATCTTTTTAATTGTTGTTATCTCGTTTCTCTTTTATGAGAAAAAACGAGCAAACCAGTTTTTACCTGTTTTCTTTTCTTTTTCTTTAATAATACCCATCATGTTTTCTTTTACCGCACCGACATAGTCGGCATCATCGTGCTGAATATGATTGATCAGCCATTTTGAAAGCACTTCATGCAATTCACCTTCAATCGCCTGTCCCATTTCAAAGCGGCTACGATATGATTCAATCTTTTTAATGAATAAATCATGCACACGTTTATGCGGTACGCGGTATTTATAACCGGCTTCTTCCTGCAAAGACTCTTCAAAAGTAAAATGCGACTGAGTGTAATCAATGATATTATCAAGAATCTGTTTAATACGCGCACGGTCGGTATTTTCAACGATATCATCAATTTCATTAATATAATCAAGAATTCGTTTATGCTGATCGTCAATCACATCGATGCCAGTATTATATTCTGGAACCCATTTCATTTTCATTACGACCACCTATTAGATATAACCGATTAATCACATAAATTCATAATATATTGATTTTCAACAAATAAAAATGCACCAAAATAGTCGGCTTTTAGGTTTTTTTATAAAACAAATATAAATCATTGATATATATTCAATTATATTTAAAGACCCACCAAAAAGATAAAGTATTTTTTAACCAATATAATCAAAAAAAAAGCCGTTAATTTTAATATAAATGATTGTCTCTCTATTTCTTATATTTTCAAACATTTAATGAATATAGATTAATGATAAAAAACGTGCTTTATTGCCACTATTTAAGCTAAATTCTATAAACAGCTCACTTAAAACATAAAAAATGCATTTAAAAACTTCTCACTATATAAAAAATACCAGATAGGAATCCATATCGGGTGTTTTTTATACCTGGGAAATGAATATTACTAATATTGATCGGCCTTGGTGATTCGTTTCAATGCCGGATTTAAGCGTTCACGTTCCAGGCGTTCAACATGAGTCTGCTGTTTGCGCACCGGTCGGCCATCCTGAAATAAAATCATCTCTCCTGGCACAAATGCGGTCCAGGTTTCATTTTGGGTTAAAGGTTCTGTGGTAATGACGGCGACACGATCTTCTGGTGTCGTCACCTGACTGAAATCAACTTCGACATCCAGATCAATCAATTGTGCCGGTTTAAAAGGATATTCACGTACCAGCCAGTGCAATTTGGTAATCGCATAAGTAAATAATGCCTGACCGTTCGACAGGCAGAAATTAAAGGTGCCATGTTCGGCTATTTTTGGAGAAACCTCTGCCAATAAATCGAACACCTGATCGAGTTTGGGTTCATGATAACCAAACTTAAGCACCAGTTGGTCTAACAAATAACAGAACGCACGCTCACTGTCGGTATTGCCGACCGGAGTAAAACGACCCGATAAAGTTGGATTAAAGTCGTGTAAATCGCCATTATGGGCAAAAATCCATTGCCGCCCCCAAAGCTCACGGCTAAAGGGATGCGAATTTTCCAGATTGATTTTACCCTGAGTGGCTTTACGGATATGTGCAATCACGTTGCGTGATTTAATGGGATAATTACGAATGAGTTCAGCAATCGGTGATTCAACTGCAGATTGATTATCGACGAAAAGCCGGCAGGCTTTATCTTCAAAAAAAGCAATGCCAAAACCATCACAATGGTCTGATGTAATGCCAGCACGCTGAGAAAAACCACGAAACGAGAAAGTTACATCCGTGGGCGTAGCACAATTCATTCCGAGTAACTGGCACATAAGTCTTCATCATCTGTTTAATCCACCACCATGCTATTTTGCATTACTCCTTTGCCCATTACAAACAGCAAAATCAAGGTTTCTTATGCATTTTCAAGACTTAGTTCTGATTTTTTCTGCAGAATAAAGTTTTTAGTCAGCTGATTTACTTCCAGATAGACAAAATAATCCAGACAATTAAAAGCTTCATCATAAAAAGCCTGAGTGGACAATTGCGCCTGCATGTTCAGATAAACATCAAAAAGTTTTGGAATGCGTTCATCCTGCTGGAAACTATACTGCGGGTATGGCGGCTCAAATACCTGCTGAGACTGAATATTGCAGATAGATTGCTGCGGCAATGCCTTGATATGCTGATGAGTATAATACGCCCGTGACTCATTGCCTTGCATGCGAATGCTGACACAACCAATTAAATACTTGGCCCGCATCTCCTCCACGATTTTAGGTAGCAGATTTGTCCATAGTACCGAAAGAGCCTTTCCAGAGCGGTAACGCGAGTGCACACAAGTTCGCCCGATTTCGACAATATTATCCAAGTGGCTGAACGCTTGAACAATTTTAAATTCCTGCTGACTATAGCTCTGTTTTAGTTCATGGCCTTGAAACAGTTTTAAGCGCGTATAAGCAACAATTTCATTGCTCCATTTATCCCGCAATACTGCATGTTCACAGCCAAAGTCATACAAGTCCTGATCCAGGCCAGATTCAAACTGAATGCCAAACTGCTGTGAAAACTGCACTGCCCGGAAACGCTGAGCTTCCTGTAAAGTTTTTAAATCTTCAATCCATTCAAACTTATATGGAGAACTTGTAACCAAACCTTTTTGAAAGGGAAATTCAGAATTTTTATCATATTTATTCAACTGATCAAACATTTTATAAGACCTTGCTTTTGTTATTGTTTTACACTAGGCAATCAAGATGACATTATTATGATCAAATAACAACAAATCCAAAACAAAAAGCCTCATTAAAATGAGGCTTATTTATATTAGCTTACAATTTATTGCAACGCGTCGTTCCGATTAAACCTTTTTTGGATGACTGCGGTTGGTAATTAAAGTACCGACCCCGTGATCGGTAAAAATTTCCAGTAAAGTGGCATGTGGAACACGGCCATCCACAATATGCGCGCTGACTACACCGCCTTTGACGGCATCCAGTGCACAGCCCACTTTCGGAATCATGCCGCCATAAATCACACCAGTTTCAATTAAACGGTCGACTTCCTGAGTGGTCAAGCCTGTCAGCAGGTTTTTATTTTCGTCGAGTACACCGGTGATATTGGTCAGAAGAATCAGTTTCTCTGCGCCTAAAGCTTCAGCCACTTTACCCGCCACCAAATCGGCATTGATGTTATAGGTATTGCCTTCTTCATCTACACCCAACGGTGCGATGACTGGAATAAAATCACCCTGGGTAAACATTTCCAGAACGTCGGTTTTCACCCCAACCACTTCACCCACCAGGCCAAGGTCAATCTGTTTGACCGTGCCATCTTCAGCAGTTTTTTCCATCAATAACTTCTGGGCACGTAACAAGTTGCCATCTTTACCGGTCAGACCAATGGCACGACCGCCATGTTGATTGATCAGATTGACGATGGATTTATTCACGCTACCGCCCAAGACCATTTCCACCACTTCCATGGTTGCAGGGTCAGTGACGCGCATGCCATCAATACGGTCAGATTCGCGGCCTAACTGTTTCAAGAACGAATCGACTTGTGGACCGCCACCATGCACCACGATTGGATTTAAACCGACGGTTTTCAACAATACAATGTCACGCGCGAACGAGCTTTCCAGCTCCGGATCGGTCATTGCGTTGCCACCATACTTGACTACTAGCGTCTTACCTGCAAAACGTTGAATATACGGCAAAGCTTCTGTCAAAATTTGTGCTTTGTCGATGCCAGTATGCTGATGTGGCATTCGCCTCTCCTTATTGAGCATCTAAAATGTCTTGAGCGATTTGAGGATATCGGTCACTTAACATGGAAACAAATGTGTGTCGAATATCGTTTAATCTTACAGGATTATCCGCATCAAAACGCACTGTAAAATATTCACCGGTATTCGATGCCCGAATAATGCCAAATCCATCTTCAAAATCAAGTCGTACACCATCAATTTTACTTAATTGCGCATCAAAATCCTGACTTTTCATTTCCACGTCATGCAATACTGCCTTCGGCTCCATGTTATGCGTACTGATATAGGTATCTTCAGTGCAACAACGTTCCGGATATGCCTTTAAGGCCTGGGACAGGGTTAAATCAGCCTGCTGGCCGAGATATTCAAGTACCCTTAATGCAGCATACAAGCCATCATCATAGCCAAAACCGCGCCCGTCATTAAACACATAATGACCTGCATATTCTCCGCCAAACACGGCTTTGCCCTGGGACTGCGATATATAGGTCCGTAAAAAAGAACTTCCGGTACGGATCATTTTGGCCTGACCGCCCAAATGACGCACGGTATTCCCCACCATGGTCGAACATTTGACATCAAAAACCACTTCATGACCGGGATGCGTTTTCAGGCACATTTCTGAAAATAGCGACAACAACCGGTCTGCGGAAATTGTGGTGCCATGTTCATCAATCAACACGACTCTATCGCCATCGCCATCCAGCGCAATACCGATATCGGCCTGCTGTTCAAGCACGGCCTGCTTTAACTCTGCCAGATTTTTCTCTTGTGACGGATCGGGTTCGTGATCAGGAAAATGGCCATTGGCCTCACAGCGAATGAGCGTCAGTTCACAGCCCATTTTTTTGAGCACCAAAGCCGCACAGCGTCCGGCTGAACCATTCAGACCCTCCAGTACCACCTTAAATGGCCGCTTTAGCTGGATATCTTTTAATAGCGCATGTTGATATTCAAGGCAGTACTTCACCACAATTTCATGTTGAATCGGTTCAATCAGTATTTTTTCTTCTGGATTAAAAACCGAACGAGCTGCGACAGCCACTTGTTGGATCTGCTCTGGACAAGGCGGTTCGCCCTGAATAATCCACTTCACGCCATTATCTGTTTTAGGATTATGGCTGGCTGTGAGCATAATGCCATTACCGTCAAACTGACGGGCAATAAAATATAGAAGTGGTGTCGAACAACAACCAATAATTGTGGCATGCAGCCCCTTTTCTGCACACACTTGTCTGATGATTTCTGCATATTCGGGACTGGTCAAGCGCGCATCATAACCAATAGCCAGTTGGGTCTGTCCTAACTTTTGATATTGCATCACCAATCCATAGGCAATGGCTTTGACAAGCTCAGGAGTCAAAAGTAATATTTTTCCACGAATATCATAGGCACGAAAAATTTGTGCTGGGAATTTTTTATTTTCAAAATTCATGATGACATTTTCTACTTTAGAATAACCCATAAAATAAAAATTTTATGGCATGCTGGATTAGCTCAGTATTCACAACCAGGGTATCATCTTATTAAATGAGAAGATTAACATTCTAAAAGCATTTCATATTTTTAAGCAATGGTAAAAAATTTTTACAAATTTACTTAATGGATCCGCTATTTGGTTGATAAATATATAATTTATGCTGGTTAAAAACAAAAGTATTCAAATAAATTTAATTTAAAAACAATTATCTACAAAAACAATAAAAACATTATCCCACGTATATACCCCTATTCAAATCAGACTTATAGTTTTGAAATCAGATGATTGCTGATTCTTTGTTTTATAAGGAATATTTTATTCATCCTATCCAGATTTAAGAATAAAACCTGACACAGACCAATCCCACTGTTGTATTTATCAGGCTTTATTCAATTATACTAAATCAAGGTTTAGCCTTTACCCGTATGGCCAAAACCGCCAGCACCACGTTCTGTTGCTTCAAATTCATTGACAATATCAAACTGCGCCTGAACAACAGGAACAAGTACATACTGCGCTAAACGTTCACCCGGTTGCAAAGTAAATGCTGCTTGGCTACGGTTCCAGACTGATACCATCAACTCACCTTGATAATCTGAATCGATTAAACCGACTAGATTGCCTAAAACAATCCCATGTTTATGGCCCAAACCTGAACGCGGCAAAATTAAACCGGCAAAATTTGTATCTTCAATATAAATAGCCAAACCGGTTTTTACCAATACTGTTTGGCCCGGCTCAATCACAGTCGCTTCATCGACACAAGCACGCAAGTCCAAACCTGCTGAACCCGAAGTCGCATAGGTAGGCATCGGCCATTCATTGCCTAAACGTGTATCGAGCACTTTCACTTGAACTTTCATTTGTTTTTCCTAATTGTATGGTTTAAATGTTGCATGGTTTAAATGGTGAATTAACGCTTGATCAGCGCACGTAAATTTTCCAGATAATGCTGGGCCTGCAATTTGGGGTCAATATTGCCGGCCAGTTTTTTCTTGCGACCCAACCATTCCAGCTCATCTTGCGGCAATTCATCCAAGAAACGGCTTGGTGTCATCTGTTTCATCTGGCCACCCGCTTTACGCTGCTCGGCCAGCGTAATGGTCAAGCCTTGACGGGCACGGGTAATGCCCACGTACATCAAACGGCGTTCTTCTTCCACGGTTTCGGCTGCAATCGAGTTTTTATGCGGCAGAATTTCCTCTTCCAGACCAATCAGATACACATAAGGAAACTCAAGACCTTTGGACGCATGTAAAGTCAACAAATTGACTTTATCGGTATCTTCTTCTTCCTGCTGCTGCTCGAGCATATCCAGCAGCACCATTTTACGAATCACACTTTCAATATTCTTGTCATCAACATCTTCGGCACGGTTAATCAGACTTTGAATACTGCTATACAGCACTTCAATATTATCCAGCTTGGTTTTTTCCTGTGCTGGGGTTGCTGCATTTTCTTTAATGTAATCAATATATCCCGCTTCCTGCATCATCTGGCGAATAATGGGTACAGGCTCGTCGTCATCCAGCAGATTTCGGGTAAAATTGCCAATAAAATCGGCAAATTCAGCCAGTTGTGTAGTGGCTTTTTTCGGAATTGCCATCGTTAAACGCTGATCGCCTGCTGCTGCCAACAGCGATAAGTGATTTTCTTGCGCAAACAGACCCAATTTTTCCAAAGTCACCGGACCAATAGCACGTTTCGGCGTGTTAATAATCCGTAAAAATGCGCTGTCATCTTCAGGGTTAATAATCAGACGCAAATAACTCATGATGTCTTTAATTTCTGCGCGCGCAAAGAAAGACTGGCCGCCAGAAAGCTTGTAGGGAATCTGCATTTGTCGCAGCTGGGTTTCTAAAATACGAGCCTGAAAATTGCCGCGATACAAAATCGCGTAATCTTTCCAGTTTTTCCCATTCATCAGTTTATGGGTGATCAGGTCCTTGACCACACGTTCGGATTCATCATCATCATTACGGCAGGTAATCACGCGAATCACTTCACCGTGACCTTTATCCGACCAGAGCTTTTTATCAAAGATATGCGGGTTATTGCCAATCACCGTATTTGCAGCCTTCAGGATACGGCTGGTCGAACGGTAATTTTGTTCTAATTTAATGACTTTTAGATTCGGAAAATCTTCTTTCAACAAAGCCATATTTTCAGGCTTTGCTCCGCGCCATGCATAAATGGACTGGTCATCATCACCTACCGCCGTGAACTGTCCCATCACTCCGACCAGCAGTTTCACCAGAATATACTGTGCCGTATTGGTATCCTGATATTCGTCGACCAAGAGATAACGCACCCGGTTCTGCCATTTGTCCCGAACTTCGGCATTTTCCTGCAACAAACGGGTCGGCATCACGATCAGATCATCAAAATCCACCGCATTATAGGCACGCAAATTACGCTCATAGAGCTGATATAAATGCGCAAACTGTACATCTTCGGCGGTTTCACAGGTGGTGTGAGCTTGTTCCGGTGGAATCAGGTCATTCTTCCAGTCCGAAATCATCTTCATGGCTTTGGCAATCAGCTCTTTACTTTCTGCACCGGACAAATTATCACGGTGCATTAAATCCATCAGGATGCGCTTACAATCATCGGCATCCAGAATAGAAAAATTATTTTTTAACGGCGTATGTTTCAGTTCCAATCGCAACAAATTCAGACCAAAGGTATGGAAGGTCGAAACGGACAGACCTTTGGCTTCCTCACGAGACAATAATTTACCCACACGCTCCTTCATTTCGCGTGCTGCCTTATTGGTAAAGGTCATGGCAGTAATACGATGCGCCGGAATACCGCAATTCTTAACCAGATGCGCGACTTTTCGCGTAATTACCGAGGTTTTACCTGAACCAGCCCCTGCAAGTACTAACAAGGGTCCTTGAGTATATTTCATGGCTTCAAGTTGCTTGTCATTGAGTTGACTTGCCGACGACATAGTATTTCCTCGTATTGATTGGAGCTCGATTATAGTCATCTGCGCCAAACTTGCATAACCTAAAATACAAATTTGACATTCATAAAAAAACCACCCGAAGGTGGTCTTTTCAATTCAGCATGCATTCATGAAGAATTATTGAACCGCGTAAATGCTGATTTCTACACGGCGGTTTTGTTCACGGCCTTCAGCAGTCGCATTTGATGCGATCGGGTTCGCTGAACCTTGACCTTGTGCATTAATACGCGTACGTGCCACGCCCTGACCGGCAAGATAGTTCGCTACAGATTGAGCACGCGCTTGAGACAATGGAATGTTAATCGAGTCATTACCAGTGCTGTCTGTATAACCTGTTACAAGAATACCACTCTTGTTGTCTTCAGTCAGTGTTTGTGCAACCTTGTTCAAAGTCGCGTAGAAGTTAGGTTTGATATTTGACTTGTTGGTATCAAAAGTAATGTTACCCGGCATAATCAAGCCAACAGAACCATCCGGATTACGTGTAACGTCTACACCAGTACCCGCCATTTGTTGACGTAATTTTTTCTCTTTATTGTCAAGGTAAACACCCGCTGCACCACCTACCACTGCACCAATCGCAGCTGCACGGTTATTTTGAGCGCTTGTATTTGCATTACCTTTAGAAATACCATAACCCGCAGCTGCACCAACCAATGCGCCAATTGCTGTTTTATCGTATTCCATACCGCCTGTACTACCGGCAGTTTGACAGCCAGATAGAACTAATGCCCCTGCTACCGCTGCTGAAATTGCTAGTGCACGCATCGCATGCCTCCTTCTTGTGTTTTATCGTATGGTGGAATAATGAATTAAAAAAAATGGGCATACCATTGATTTTTTGTAAATAATACATGCATTAGTTACATTTTGTAATATTTATTGCGGATCTTAAGAATAACTTCCGCACAATTTCTTCATACTTGTATGAATAGACTTTTTTATTTTAAATTCTGCAATTATATTCAATACTGAATAAAAACCTTCGATGATTTTCTTTTAAGGCCGTTTTTTATATGTCATCTCAAAATACCAAGCAACCGATATTAAAAAAAATATCTCGCGGGCTTACTGTCGGTTCGGTCATTACCGGAAGCACTTTTTTTCATGGACCACCCGTACTCGCATTGGGACTAACCAAACTCATTAAAAAATCACGTAAAGTAGATGAAACCAACATTAAAATTACCAACAGCTGGCTCAGTGTCAACAATTGGCTAATCGAGCATATATTGCCCAACTTAAAGTGGGATATCACGATTGAAGAAGGTTTAGAGCTCAGTATGCAAGGCCGTTACCTGATGACCTGTAACCATCAAAGCTGGGTGGATACTACAGTAAATCAGTACTTTGGTTTAACCCGCATGCCGCTGACCCGTTTCTTTACCAAGTGGGAGCTGATCTTTATTCCTTTTGTCGGGCAAGCCTTTAAAATTTTAGGTTTCCCGATGATGAAGCGTCATAGCAAGGAACAGATTGCCAAAAATCCGGAACTGAAAACCCGTGACATGGAAGAATCGCGTAAGGCCTGTGAACAGTTATTAAGTCAACCGTTTACCTTATTGAACTATCTGGAAGGTACGCGTTTTACGCCAGAGAAACATGCGCAGCAGCAATCCCCTTACAAACATTTGCTTAAACCTAAAGCCGGCGGGTTGGCCCTGGCGCTGAATATTTTAGGCGACAAGATTGATGCGCTGGTTGACATGACCATTGTTTATCCGGATGGGGCACCGGGTTATGGCGATTTCTGGCTAGGCGAAGTCAATCGCATTGCGGTGAATTTGCGTAAAATTGAAATTCCAGGCTGGGTATTGGGCGGTAATTATGAAGATGATGCTGAATATCGTGAACGTTTTCAGCAATGGGTTCATACGCTATGGACTGAAAAAGACCAGCTGATTGAACGCATGCAGCAAGAGTTGGCAGCAAAAGCTTAAACACACGCAAGGAAAAAAATGAAGCAAGACGACCAGATCACATCCCCCACCTTTTCTTTTGTGAAAAAAGGCACGTGGGGATGGAAAGTCGCACTGGGCTATGACATTTTTATGATGGTTCTGATCATCATTAACCTGTTCTGTCTCAGTGCCAATGCCATACTGATGAGTGATTTTGGCGGCTGGCTGTTTGACTTCATTCATCTTCCTGAACTGCTGCAATTTTACCGTAACTCATTGCGTCCCTGGGTTATCATTACCGAAAGCTGGTTTACCAGTTTTCTGGTGATTGAACTGCTGGTTCGCTGGGCCATTGCGATTATTGCGCAGCATCATAAACGCTGGTTTTTCTTTCCTTTTATACACTGGTATGAAATTCTATCGATTATTCCGCAGCTGCGTTTTTTACGTTTATTACGTGCCGGGGCCATCGCCTACAATCTGTACCAGCATGGTTATAAAGTTATTCCGGACTCCTGGTATCGGCGGGCCAAATTTTATTACCACATGTTGCTTGAAGAACTCACCAGCCGTATTGTACTTACGGTTTTAGATGGCATAAAACGTGAACTTTCCACCAGTACTACACATAAAAAACTGATTGAAGATTTGGTTGCCCATCACCGTGACATGTTTGCCACTGCCCTGGCGGATATTTTACAAGAATCTTTGGGTAAAGAGCTGCAAGCGCAAAAAATCATGATTGCTGAAAATGTCGGCGATATTGTCAATCGCGCCATTGAAGACACCCCTGAACTCACCCAGTTATTGCGTCTGATTCCGATTGTGGGAGGGCGCATAGAACAACAGATCCAGAGCATCGGACAACGCTTGGGGGAAAACATCACGCTGGGGCTGATTGAACCTTTTGCCTATGGTCATAAAAATGAAAAAAATCTGGCTTATTTAGAAATTTCAAATAAAATCAGTCAAATACAATTTGAAAATAATACCCATGTAGAAAAACTGGTGGAATCGGCTGTTTTTGAGAGTTTAGAAGCCATTCGCAAGCAAGTGAAAGTAAAACAATGGCAACAAATTCTGGAACAGCATGATCAAGTTAAAGAATGATCATGAGATTAAAAATATTGAAAACGTGGCTAGAGAAAAGCTGCAATTTGTTCTAGCATTTGCTCTATTTACAACATCACTTCGACATAAAATTAATGAGTCAGAAGTCTTAAGGAATAATTATGGCTGATATACGGATTACAGGCAGAATGGTTAATTTTACCCGATTAACTTTTGACACCAATGATCACAATGCAATCCGCCAGCAATTGACTCAAATGCTTCAAGAGACTGCTTCTCATGGCACGCTGGTCATTATTGACAGCACGGTAGAACAGGAGCTGATCGCACTGATTCAGTTATTGATCAGTCTGGACTTACAGCCGATGGGCGTGATTGATGGCATTCTTTCCAATGAAGCCCGTGCCATTCAGTTTCCTATTCTGCCCGCAGACAACAAACCCTTACAACGGATTAAAGCCACGAAAGAACAAGTGGTTGAGGCCAAGCCTGAAGTTGAGCCTGCCCCAACCCAAGACACCGACGAAGCGCCTGCAAAACCAAGTCGTGTCATCAGCCATGTGACTTCTTATCACGATGAAATTTTGCGTACCGGTCAATGCCTGGTCCAGGATCATGGCGATATTATTCTCAATGCCGGGATCAATAGCGGCTCTGAAGTCATTGCTTCAGGAAATATACATATTTATGGTAGCGCACGTGGTAGAGTCATCGCCGGCGCAGGCGGGAACAGTGCAGCACGTATTTTCTGCCATTCCCTGGAAGCAGAACTGGTATCGATTGCAGGGACATATTGTGTGGCGGATGACATTCCACCACATGTCCTGAAAAAATCTGTCCATATTTACTTGAATGATCATCAAGAACTTGTATTTGAAGTTCTCGAGTTTTAATGTATAAATAAACACCAAAAGCCCCATATTTAAAAAGGGGTTTGAACCATAACAGGAGTGGATTCGGTGGCGAAAATTGTTGTCGTAACATCAGGCAAAGGTGGTGTAGGTAAAACTACTACAAGTGCATCTTTTGCAACAGGTTTAGCCCTTCGTGGTCACAAAACTGTTGTGATTGATTTTGACGTGGGTTTACGTAACCTGGATTTAATCATGGGTTGTGAACGTCGCGTTGTTTATGATTTTGTGAATGTATTGAATAACGAAGCGCGTCTTCAACAAGCGCTTATTCGTGACAAAGATATTGAAAATTTATACATTTTGCCTGCATCACAAACCCGTGACAAAGATGCCTTGACCGATGAAGGTGTTGCACGTGTTATGGATGAACTTTCTCAAGAATTTGATTACATTATTTGTGATTCACCTGCGGGGATCGAACGCGGTGCCATCATGGCCATGTACCATGCAGATGAAGCGATCATTGTGACCAACCCGGAAATTTCTTCGGTACGTGACTCTGACCGCATTATTGGTATGCTTGACAGCAAAACCAAAAAAGTAGAACAAAACGAAGGTCGTATCCGTAAGCATCTTTGTATTACACGTTTCAACCCTGAACGTGCAGATAAACAAGAAATGTTAACGATTGACGATATTTCTAAAGATATCTTACGTGTCCCTACACTGGGGGTTATTCCTGAATGTAAGAGCGTACTGCAAGCATCTAACGAAGGTAAACCGGTTATTCTGTTTACTGAAGAAGCTGCGGGTCAGGCTTATGATGACCTTGTAGCACGCTTCCTGGGTGAAGAACGTCCTTACCGTCACATTGAAGTCAAACCTAAAGGTTGGTTGGCAAGACTATTTGGAGCGTAAGAAATGGCAGGATTCTGGAGTAAACTGTTTAGTAGTGAGGATAAACCATCAAGCGCACAGACGGCTAAAGATCGTTTAAAAGTTATTGTTGCCTCTGAACAAGGTTTAGGCAAACGCTTAAGCCAAGAAAAGATTGACCTCATGAAAAAAGAAATCATGCAGGTGGTCAACCGTTATGTCCGTGGCGTGGATGAACAGCACATTCAAATGTCGGTTCGTTCTGAAGCCAATATTGAAATGTTAGAAATGAATATCAATTTGCCTGAAGAGCGATAATCTGAATTTTGATTAGTCAAGCAAATTGAATCAAGGCAAAATATGAGGCTTGCTGAACTGGTATTTTATCCCATTCAGCTCACTTGAAGCATAGCTTCAAGTCTTTCGACTAGGCAAAGCCTTAAAGCAGTGCTTTAAGTTTGCTGGTCTAGCCTCATATTTTGCCTTTTTTAATCAGTATACCAAGGAGATTGCGATGGCATTATCTCAGCCAGCAACGTTCAATGAAGAATGGTCAGATGAGCGTGTATTTGCCTACTTAACTCAGCTACCTCCTGCAGGCGTGAATGCTGATTTTCATGTGCTTTATCACGCATTCAAGCATATGCGTCCAAATGATTATGAGCGTTTACTGACTCAATTCGTTGCCGATGGCCGTGATGTCAATGCCACCAATCCTGAAGGTCAACGCATTCATGATGTGATTGCACAGTACCCGCGCCAAAGCGAAGGCTTCCTGGAAGTGCTTGCCAAGTTTGCTTAAGTAATCCATAAAATACCTGACGGTTTGCATAGAACAGCCAGGTATTTTTTATCACACTCATTTTCTTTTAAGCATTTTATTTTAAGCCAGCAATAGCATTAATGCAGGAAAAGTCACGGCAAAACATAGGGTCTGCAAGCTAATCACGGCCGCCATTAATCGATGATCGCCTTGATACACCCGGGTCAGAATATAAGAGGCAGAAGCGGTCGGCAAACTAAAAAACACCACCAGAATCATGCGCTCTAAATGACTTAGATGAAAAGCCCAACATACGGCAAATGCCAAAAAGGGCATGATGAGCAAACGCCCAAACACATTCATCAATAAACGATAGATATTTGTTCTGAACTGATCAAATTGCAGTGCTGCACCGACTGACAGCAAACCCAAAGGCAAGCTCATGGCAGCCAGCAGTTTAAATAACTGTTCAACACTTTGCATGACGTTCAAATCCAGAAGATTAAAACCCACACCTACAATACAGCCGAGAATTAACGGATTTTTGCTAATCGAAATAATAGTTTTTCCAAGAGTTTGCCAGCTCAAGGTCGATAATGCCAGTACCGATAAAATATTCACTAAAGGAATCGCGACAGCGATCAGCATGGCAAACATTTGCATGCCTTTCGGTCCAAATAAAGATGCCATGAGCGACAGGCCGATATAGGTATTAAAGCGCACCTGGCTTTGCATATACACGCCAAAACGCTGTACCGGAATGTTATAGATTTTTTTGACCACAAAAAGAGCCATCGCTGCCAGCAAAATTATCAGGATCAAGATTCCCAGCATGCTCGATACGGTAGCCATATCCAGCTCGACATGAGATAAATTCAAAAAGAGCAAGCTAGGAAACAAGATAAAATAATTGAGCTTTTCAGAGTTTCCCCAAAATTCATCTGTGACAAAACGCGTCTGTTTAAGTAGATATCCCATTGCAATCAAAATGATCAATGGAAATAGCGCCATGACAATATTCATGCTCTATCTGTATCCTTAATGAAATATTTCAGTCTTTTCCTGAGCTGCATGATACTTTTGTTTTTCATGAATATTCACTTAATTTACCTGATATCTTCCAATTGTGCTCAAGAAAAAGGCCTGCATTTGCAGGCCTTTAGAAGATATTTACACTTAAATTAAAATATCACGTTTACCGTTGGCACCCATACCGCTGACGATGCCATTTTCTTCCATCTGGTCAATGATGCGTGCAGCACGGTTATAACCCAGGCTAAACTTGCGCTGTAACGAAGACGTGGATGCCTTACGGGTTTCCAGCACAAAGGATACACATTGGTCATAAAGCGCATCACGGTCGGAACCACCATCACCCTCTTCAAAACCACGTGAAGTAGGTTCTTCATCATAAGGCGTCAGAATCTCATCCACGTAATTTGGTTCACCACGCTCCCGCCATGCATCACAGATACGGTTCACTTCGTCATCGGCAATAAAGGCGCCGTGCACACGTTCAGGTTCAATCTTGCCTGGGCCGAGGAACAACATGTCACCATGACCCAGCAAGTCCTCTGCCCCCCCCGCATCCAGAATGGTCCGCGAGTCAATTTTCGAGTTCACACGCAGTGCTACGCGGGTTGGAATATTGGCTTTAATCAAACCGGTGATCACATCCACCGAAGGACGCTGCGTTGCAAGCAACAGGTGAATTCCCGCAGCACGAGATTTCTGTGCCAAACGAGTAATCATCTCTTCAGCTTTTTTACCCACCTGCATGATCATATCGGCGAATTCGTCCGCGACAATCACAATGGATGGCAATGGAGTAAGACGCGGTGCACGTTCCCCTGCTACTGACTCGCTGGCTTTCCAGGTTGGATCAAACAGGTCTTCGCCATTGGCAATCGCTTCTTCGACTTTGCGGTTATAGTCGCTGAGCTTACGGATCTTCAGAAAAGACATCAGCTTATAGCGACGTTCCATTTCATTCACACACCAGTTTAAGGCGCTAACCGCATCTTTCATGTCGGTCACGACCGGCGTCAATAAATGCGGAATATCATTATAGTTCGCCAGTTCCAGCTGTTTCGGGTCAATCAGGATCAAACGCAACTGATCAGGCGTGTACTTCAATAACATCGACAGAATCATCGAGTTTACCGCAACCGATTTACCAGAACCCGTCGTACCGGCAACCAGCATATGCGGCGCCTTACCCAGTTCGGTAATCACGGGATTACCCGAAATATCTTTGCCCATGGCCATGGAAAGAATGCCATTTGGATCTTCAAATTTTGGTGTTTTGACCAGTTCAATCAAACGAACCATTTCACGGCTGCTGTTCGGCACTTCAATTCCGATATAAGGCTTACCCGGAATGACTTCGACTACACGTACTGAGGCCATCGACATCGAACGTGCCAAGTCACGTGAAATATTGGTCACTTTAGAGGCTTTTACCCCCGGTGCCAAATCCAGCTCAAAACGCGTCACCACAGGACCGGGCTGTGCTTCTATCACTTTGGCCTTTACATTAAACTCTTGCAGTTTAATTTCCAGAAGTTCAGATAAACGGGCCAATTGCTCGGCAGTGAAATTCACCTTCTTGTTAGGGTCAACTTCATCCAGCAGCTCCAGACCCGGCAAAGGCGGCAAATCGCGACGTTTTTGTGCCACCTGCATGGCACGTGACATCGGGCGGCCCATTGCATCGGTTAAAGGCGCATCCAGATCAAAATCATCCTCATCCAATTCAAACTCGTCGACAGGTTTTCCAGCCGTTTCTTGCCAAACTTCACGGAAGGCATCTTTGTTGGAAGCAATCAAGGCCTTTTCATCTTCGGAAATGGTGGATTGCGACTGCAATTGAGTATTGATTTCTGCACGTACAAAGGCTGAGGATTGAGCATAACTACTCGTAGTACGTGCCACAGGCGCCGCTGGCTCCAAGTGATCTATCTGTAAATTATCTACCCGTAAATTATCTACCGGTAAATCATCGACCAGCAGATCATCCAGCTCATCAAACTCGTCATCCAATGCACTATTTTTAGACGTACTGTTGAGTTGTGGTGACGCCGCAATATTCACAGAGGCCGCCGCCACCATCTTTTCTTCATGAATGACTGCTGCGGGTTCTGGATTTACAGGATTAAATGGCGTATGTACATCTGTAGCCGTTTTTCCACCCGGCACAGCGGCAAGCAATTCGTCAAAGATTTCGTCATCATCCCAATCCAGGTTTTGCTTCGAGGTCTGGGGAGTTGTGGCGACAGGTTGCTCATGAACAAAGGCTTGTAAATGGTCATGTGGTGTATGAGGCTCAGATTCTTCAGCCGCTTTTAACAGTGCATCAATATCCTGTTTATGTTTCTGGTTGTCATCGGAATGTAAGGCACGCCAGACTTCACCTGTAGCCACGACACGCTGTGTATTCTGTTCCAAACGATGGGCCTTTTCTAAAATCTGTTCAAATTCTGCCTCGTCTTCATCATCCATCAGCTGTTGCTGTGCAGACTGCTCTCTTTCAACCATGTCATTAAACAGGCGCTCTGCAGCCGGATCTCGAACGATTGGGGATAGTTCTACTTCCTTATGTTCGGCGACTACTGATACTTTTTCTGTGGCTGTTTTTTGCTTATTATTTAGCAATGATTTTTTGACTTCAGGATTTGTCCGGTCAAATGCAGATTCGGCTTCCGGCACATTTTTATAAAATAAGTCCTGTAAATAGGCAGGGGTTGCTCTGAGGGTGTCCCAGGTTTTGTTCCACTTCACCCCAAATGCAAAGGTGAATAACACAAACCAGAACAGTAGCAGGAAAAGGGTTGCGCCATAAATGGTTAGAATCTGGGTAAGGCTTTGCCCCAATTCATACCCAATGATACCGCCCGACGAATTGTCCAGCGTATCTGCCGGCACCTGCCAATACAGATACAACAAACTTGCTGTCGCCAGCAAAATAAAGAACTGTGCAGCATAGCGAAAAGGCTTATTCAAAAAGCTATACGGCCACCAGACCTGAATTGCCTCAACAAACAGAAAAATTGGAATGAGCAGACTTGCCCAGCCTAAAAAACCGAACAGTAAATCTGCGATCCACGCTCCGGCAACCCCACTGGCATTCGACACCTGCTGGGTATCACTGGAAATGTGCATCCAGCCCGGATCAAAAGGCGTATAGGTCACTGTTGCAAGGAATAAATAAATTCCAAATGAGACTAAAAATAATGTCTTTATTAAGCGCTGTGCATAAACACTCGACACCGCAGTCATATACTGTCCTGTAACCAATTTTTCATTCATGTTTTTGTAAGAAACTAAGACAAAATAGTTTCACAATAAACGCGTATTATGCACCTGTTCCACAAAAAAAGATGCAATATTATGTAGTGGCCGCTGCTTAGAAATATACCAGATTGAATATCTAGCACAGCACTATTGTTCTATATAGCTCAAATCGATTTGCATGATCAATAATATCGACTTTAATCTCACACCACTGTTATACAGTTTCACGTATAATTCCACAAATTTCTAAATAAAAAAGGATGCAGCGGATGAGCGCACGTCACTCAAGACTGATTATTTTAGGTTCGGGTCCTGCTGGCTATAGCGCAGCGGTCTATGCAGCGCGTGCAAACTTGAAGCCTACCCTGATTGCAGGCTTGCAACTGGGTGGACAACTCACGACAACCACTGAAGTAGATAACTGGCCGGGTGATCCGGAAGGCCTGACCGGCCCTGCCCTGATGGAACGCATGCAAGCCCATGCCGAACGTTTTGGCACCGACATTGTCTATGACCATATCAACGAAGTGGATTTAAGCGTTCGCCCGTTCGTTTTAAAAGGCGACATGGAAGAGTTCACCTGTGATGCCCTCATCATTGCAACCGGTGCAACGGCTCAGTATCTGGGTCTTGAATCTGAAGCTAAATTCATGGGTCAAGGTGTAAGCGCATGTGCAACCTGTGATGGTTTCTTCTATAAAAACCAGAAAGTGATGGTGGTCGGTGGTGGCAACACTGCTGTAGAAGAAGCGCTTTACCTATCGAATATTGCTTCACATGTAACCCTGGTTCATCGCCGTGATTCATTGCGTTCTGAAAAAATCCTTCAAGATCATCTTTTTGCTAAAGAAAAAGAAGGCAAAATCAGCATTATCTGGAACCATCAGGTGGAAGAAGTCTTAGGTGATAATAGCGGCGTAACTTCTGTACGCCTACAGTCTACCCAAGATGGCTCTAAACAGGATGTAGACGTTACGGGCTTGTTTGTTGCCATTGGTCACAAACCGAATAGCAGCATGTTTGAAGGTCAACTTAACCTGCGTGACGGTTATATCCAGGTACAAAGCGGTACTGCAGGTAATGCCACTGCTGCCTCTGTAGCGGGTGTATTTGCTGCAGGCGATATTGCCGACAGTATTTACCGCCAGGCGATTACTTCAGCAGGTTCAGGCTGTATGGCTGCACTGGATGCTGAAAAATACCTTGATGCCTTGGGTGAATGATTGAAATAAATCAATCCAACTCAAAAAACCGTCCTCTTGGGGCGGTTTTTTTTTGTATGATAAAAATCTTAAGTGTTTATTGCCAATTACCCTTTTCGTTCAGGCTGAATCGCATGCATCCATTAGCCCCCTCAGAATTCATTTTTCCCGATCCCATCGAGGCTGATCCCGATGGCGAGGGACTGATCTGCATAGGTGCCGACCTCTCCCCTTCTACGCTTTTTGAAGCCTACACCCACGGCCTGTTTCCGTGGTTTTCTGAAGGTGAACCGATCTGCTGGTGGAGTCCCGAACCACGCTGCATTATCCGCCCGCAGGATTATCATCCCAGTAAATCCTTAATTCGCAACATGAAAAAGTTTGACTATCAAATCACGGTCAATCAGGCCTTTGAACGGGTCATCCGTTCTTGTGCCCTACCGCGCAGCTATGCAGATGACAGCTGGATTTCAGAAGACATTATTGAGGGGTATTGCGAGCTGTTTGAAGCCGGCTATGGCTATAGCATTGAAGTGTGGGATGAAAATAGAGTGGTTGGCGGTTTATATGGCGTGACCATTGGACATGGCTGTTTTGGCGAGTCCATGTTTAGCACGCAAACCGATGTCTCAAAAATGGCGTTTTATACTTTAATGCTGATCGGTCGGGAAAACAATTTGCCCTGGATTGACTGTCAATTGGTCAATGATCATCTTTTAAGCCTGGGTGCCTGTACACTTTCTCGCCAGGCGTATCTTAATTCGTTACAAGATGTTGTAAAACAGCCTGCTATTGATTGGAAAAAATATCAGGAGGGTGTATTTTCAAGTAAAACAATAGCGCAAAACGCAAAATTAATTGAATGAAAAATACAAGAGGGATCTTGCCATGAACTCGTATCACCCAAAGTCCCTGCTCAATGATTTACAGTATTACATTACGCCACCGCATAGCTGTAGTTATCTGGAAAATAAATCGGCACGGATGGTCTTTTTAGATCCTGCTCATCGCATTGATGTGGTCAGCCTGTCTGAACTTTCACGTCTGGGGTTTCGTCGCAGTGGCGATTTTGTGTATCGCCCTGAATGCCACCTGTGCCGTCAATGTTTATCTTGCCGCGTACCTGTTTCCGACTTTCAAATGAACAATGCACAAAAGAAGGCATGGAAACGCAATCAGGATCTGACGGTTAAAATTACCCGCGCCGCCGATGCGACCAACATTCACTATCAACTCTATGAACGCTACATCAATGAACGTCATGCCGATGGCGATATGTTCCCGCCAAGTCTGGATCAATTTGAAAAATTTTTAGTGCATAGCTGTACAGACAGTTTCTTTCTCGAATTCTGGAAAGATGACAAACTGCTCAGTGTTTCCAGCTGCGATCCGCTAGATGACGGAATTTCTGCGGTCTATACCTTCTTTGATCCTGATGAAAGCCGTCGTTCACTGGGTGTTTTTGCCGTACTTAAGCAGATTGAACATGCCAAAGCTTTGGCTTTGCCTTATGTCTATCTCGGCTATTGGGTTCCGCACTCCGATAAAATGAACTACAAATCTCAATATGTACCGTTGGAACTGTTGATTGATGGACAATGGCGACGTTTAAACCGCTTGCTCAACCAGGAAGAAATTCAGCAATTGGGCAACTCCCTCATGACAACATTACCTTCCGGCTGGAACAACCCCATCATCAAGTAATGCCGCCATTCCTATTTAAACAAACTTGCAAAATCATCGGTGCATGCTTTTACCATAATGATGGCATGCTCTTTTGATCCATCCGGATTGGGATAATAATTTTTGCGTAAATCGATTTGATGAAAATCTGCTTTTTCATACAACTTGATTGCAGGAGTATTAGATTCCCGTACTTCCAGAAAAATTTGTACGGGATTATTTTTTAGCATAGCAAGTGATGCATCCAGCAGCTTAAAACCCAGACCTTTGCCCTGCTGAGATGGATCAATCGCCATTAACAGCAAATTTGCTTCATCCAGCACGGGCTGTAAAATACAGAATCCAACCACCTGACCGTCTTGTTCAATCACTGTGCTCTGATAACCCGTTACAGCTTCTTCAAACTGTTTAACAGTCCAGGGATGGCTTTGGACCAATCTTTCAATCTTTGCCACTGCGGATACATCTGCAGCTTGCATCAAACGAATCATCTTCGTTCTTCTTATATAAAATTAACCCTCGCATTATAAAAACTTTGCGATAAAAATCGAGTAAAAAAAAGAGCGATCATTATCGCTCTGTGTGGTTTCCGCTTAAAAGCCTAAATTCGCTTTCCATTTTTCGAGCAAAGCATGAGTGTCCAGATCATTCGGATGGAAACCCGGTTTGAAATACAACAGCATTTCCTTACCCATACCGCTAATCACGCCTTTTGATGGACTATAGGCATAACTATAAATTTCCCGTAGTGAATTAAAGTTAAGCTGTTGATCCTGCTTTAAAAGACGCGCCAGGAAATAACTTTGTACCACAAATAAAGTTGCCATGGCGATCACCAATGAAGAGGTACGCAGTGCATATGACTTCAAGCCTTTACCGAATACTCCCTCAAATACATCATATGCCACGGCCTTATGTTCATTTTCTTCAATCGCATGCCACATCCACATGGTTTTCATGGTTTCATCTGTCATGAGTTCCTGGATATGCGAATTGGTTAAAAGCTGCGATGCAATGGTCGCGGTAAAATGTTCAAGTGCCGTGGTTGCAGTCAGGTCAATCATTTCCTGAGTAATTCCCACAGGTTTAGCTATTTTCGCCATCAATTTACGTGTAGTCTGAATTACTTTATCGGTATAGCCATCTAAGGTATCCACATCATGCCCATATCTTTGTGCTGATGCATTAAAGCCTACATGTTCCTGAGTATGCATGGCTTCTTGACCAATAAAGGCGGAGATTTCTTTTTGTAATTCTATATTGTCTTTTAAGGCAGGATGATGACGTACAGCGCGAACACTGTCGATAAAGAATTTTTCACCAGCGGGAAACAAAGCTGATAATGCTGTCATAAAGTGCGTCAGCCCGGCTGAACCATTCATCCAGTATTCGGGAACTTGTTCAAAATCAAAGTTCATGCGGCGTACGGGGAAACTCGCACCGGCACGATTGTTTATATTGACCTTTGCATTCATGATGCTTTACTCCTATCTAGCAAATACATTGCTAAATTCACTTTTGTTTTTCTTGATTGTTATATTACGTGTTTAAAAACTTGCTATAAGGGCAGATAAGGTCAGGAAAATATCAGTTTAGGACATGAGGAGAAAAAATAATGATAAGTGAAATTATTTTTTCGACGCAGGAAAAAAGGCACTGCCTCAAATCACTTCTTTGCTGCAAGAGATAAGGCAAGGCTATACAAGATGAATTTTAAAAAATGAATGAATAAAATAAAAAAAAGCGTCCCAGAAGGACGCTTTTTTTCACACAATTAATACTTATGCAGTTACTTTAGCAACAACACCAGCACCAACTGTACGACCACCTTCACGGATCGCAAAACGTAGACCTGGGTCCATTGCGATTGGGTGGATCAATTCTACTGACATTTCTACGTTGTCACCAGGCATAACCATTTCAACGCCTTCTTTTAACTGGATTGCACCAGTTACGTCAGTTGTACGGAAATAGAACTGTGGACGGTAACCGTTAAGGAATGGAGTGTGACGACCACCTTCTTCTTTAGAAAGTACGTATACTTCTGCATCGAATTTAGTGTGCGGCTTGATTGTACCTGGCTTAGCCAATACTTGACCACGTTGAACGTCTTCACGTTT